>JBFWQW010000038.1:0-23748 GCA_050249235.1 Acidimicrobiia bacterium
AGGGCTCCTGAGCGGCGACCGGGGAGAGTCGACCGACGCCGTCTCGGGCGTCGTGGGCGTCGTCCTGGCCGGCTTCGGCGTCGCGTCGCTCCTGGGCTTCGGCGTGTTCGCGGCCCGCCAGGCCCAGGAGCGGAACCGACGGATGGAGGCCATCCGCCGGGAGGACGAGGCCGAGGCCGAGGCCGCCAGCAGGGCGGCGGCCGGGGAGGAGCAGCCGTGACCGACCGCCCGCTCGAGACCGGTTGGCTCGCCGACACCCCGCCGGGGGACAACCTGCTGCGGGCCTTCACGCTGAACCAGGCCGACGTGAACGAGGCGCTGGCCCGGGCCTGCGGCGGCCGGACCGAGCGGCTCGACGGCGCCGTGCTCACCGACGCGGCCAGCCCGGTGCCCTACTACAACCAGGCGCTCCTGCTGCGGCCGCTCACCGGGATCGACGACCCCCTGCTCGACACGATCGCGAGCTTCTACGCGGCGTCGACGACGGTCCGCACGATCCTGTCGCCCTGGCCCACTCCCGACCTGTCGAGCCGGGGATGGGATCTCGTTGGGCACCCGGCCTTCGTCGCCCGGCCGGGCGGCCCCTCGCCGTCCGCACCCCCGCCGGACGTCTCGGTCGACCTGGTCACCGACGAAGCCGGCCTCCTCGCCGCCGAGCGGGTCGCGGTCGAGGGCTACCCGATCGACGAGGCCGCCGGCGCCGCGCCGGGAACCGTGCTCCCGGCCAGCCTCCTCGGCACCGACGTCCGCGTCCGGCTGGGAACCCTCGAGGGCGAGCCCGTCGCCGTCGGGATCGGTCACGTCGGCCACGGCCTGGTGAACCTGTGCCTCGGGGCCACGCTGCCGGCCGCCCGCCGCCGGGGCGTGTGGGAGTCGCTGGTGTGGGCCCGCCTCGGCGACGCATCCGAGCTGACGGGCGTGGCCTACACGAGCGACTTCTCGCGACCGGGCTTCGAGCGCATGGGCTTCCTGGTGGTGACCCGCTTCACGATGTGGGCCGCGGCCTCCTGAGGGCCGGAGGCCCAGGGCCCGGGCCGGGGTCGGGTCGGGTTCAGGCCCCTCGGCGGAGCAGCACCAGGGAGCGGGAGGTGACCGCCACCGCCTCGCCGGCCTTGTAGGTGACCGCCGGCGCCACCGCCGGGTCGGGCCCGGCGGTGTCGAGCACCACGGCCCAACGCTCGCCGTACCGGGACGGGAGGGTGAAGTCGATGGCCTCGAAGTGGGCGTTGAAGAGCAGCAGGAAGCTGTCGTCGGTCTGGGGCTCGCCCCGCGCGTCGACGGTGGGGATGGCCTCGCCGTTGAGGAACACCCCGAGCGACTTGGCGAAGCCGGCCTCCCAGTCGTCCTCCGACATCTCGGTGCCGTCCGGGCTGAACCAGCCGATGTCCGGGATGCCGGTCCCACCGGCCCGACCGCGGATGGGCTTGCCCTGGAACCACCGCCGCCTCCGGAACACCGGGTGGTCACGCCGGAACGCCACCAGCCACCGGGTGAAGGCCAGCAGCTCGCGGTCGGCGCCGTCCCAGTCGAACCAGGACAGCTCGTTGTCCTGGCAGTAGGCGTTGTTGTTGCCCTGCTGCGTCCGGCCCAGCTCGTCGCCGCCGAGCAGCATCGGCACGCCCTGGGAGAGGAGCAGGGTGGCGAGCAGGTTGCGCTGCTGGCGGGCCCGCAGGGCGAGGACCTCGGGATCGTCGGTCGGGCCCTCGACCCCGCAGTTCCACGACCGGTTGAAGCTCTCGCCGTCGTTGTTGTCCTCGCCGTTGGCCTCGTTGTGCTTGTCGTTGAAGGCGACCAGGTCGGCCATCGTGAAGCCGTCGTGGGCGGTGATGAAGTTCACGGAGGCGTTGGGGCGCCGCCCGGTCGACTCGTAGAGGTCGGACGACCCGGTGAACCGGAGGGCGAACTCGCCGAGGGTCGCCGGCTCGCCCCGCCAGTAGTCCCGCACGGTGTCGCGGTACTTCCCGTTCCACTCCGACCACAGGGGCGGGAAGTTGCCCACCTGGTAGCCGCCCTCGCCGACGTCCCACGGCTCGGCGATCAGCTTCACCTGGCTCACCACCGGGTCCTGCTGGATCAGGTCGAAGAAGGCCGAGAGCCGGTCGACGGCGTGCAGCTCGCGGGCGAGGGTCGACGCCAGGTCGAACCGGAACCCGTCGACGTGCATCTCCGTGACCCAGTACCGGAGGCTGTCCATCAACAGCTGCAGCACGTGGGGATGGCGCATGTTGAGGGTGTTGCCGGTGCCCGTGTAGTCCATGTAGTAGCGGGGGTCGTCGGGCATGAGCCGGTAGTAGGCGGGGTTGTCGATGCCCCGGAACGACAGCGTCGGACCCTGCTGGTTGCCCTCGGCGGTGTGGTTGTAGACGACGTCGAGGATCACCTCGATGCCGTGCTCGTGCAGGGTCTTCACCATCGCCTTGAACTCCTGCACCTGCTGGCCGTCGCTGCCCGACGACGAGTACTCGTTGTGGGGGGCGAGGAAGCAGATCGAGTTGTAGCCCCAGTAGTTGCGCAGGCCCCGCTCGAGGAGGTGGTGGTCCTGGACGAACTGGTGCACGGGCAGGAGCTCGACGGCGGTGACGCCGAGCGACGTGAAGTGGGCGATGGCGGCGGGGGTGGCCAGCCCGGCGTAGGTGCCGCGGAGCTCGGCCGGGATGCGGGGATGTCGCTTGGTGAAGCCCTTGACGTGGACCTCGTAGACCACCGTCTCGTGCCACGGCGTCCGGGGCTGGCGGTCGTTCGACCAGTCGAAGTAGGGGCTGACGACGACCGACCTCGGCACGTGCGGGGCGCTGTCCGTCTCGTTCGGCACCCCTCCCGGACTGTCGGTGTCGGGGTCGTCGAAGCCCTGCCCGAAGCAGGACTCGTCCCAGTCCACCTGGCTGTCGACGGCCTTGGCGTAGGGATCGAGCAGCAGCTTGGCCGGGTTGCACCACAAGCCGCGGTCGGGGTCGAAGGGGCCGTGGACGCGGAACCCGTAGCGCTGGCCGGGGCCCAGGTTCGGGATGTAGCCGTGCCAGACGAACGCCGTCACCTCGGGAAGGGCGATGCGGACCTCGGCGCCGGCCTCGTCGAAGAGGCAGAGCTCGACCCGCTCGGCCTGCTCGCTGAAGAGGGCGAAGTTGGTGCCGGCGCCGTCGTACGTGGCGCCGAGCGGATAGGGCCGTCCGGGCCAGACCTGCACGGGCACCGGCTACCCCGCCTCCGGTCGGGACGAACCCGTCCGTGGGTCGGTGTCGTCGTTCGGTCCCGGGTCCGGCATGCCGACAGGGTAGGGAACGCCGGCCGGGGGCCGGACGGGACGGGAGCCCGGAGGGGTCAGCCGGCCAGGAAGTCGGCCAGGACGGCGGCCAGCTCGACCGGCTTGTCGCCCTGGACCCGGTGCCCGGCGTCGTCCACCGTGACGACCCGGGCCCCGGGCCGGCGGCGCAGGAGCTCGGCGGTGTCGGCCTCGTCGACCACCCCCGACCGCGAGCCGAGGACGAGGAGGATCGGGGCGGCGATGGCCGACACGTCGTCCCAGAGCTCGGGATAGAGGAAGGCGTCGGGATCGCGGTTGGCGGTGCCGGGGAGCTCCAGCGGCGAACCCGGCTCGACCCGCGACCCGTCGGCGCCCAGGGCGTAGCCCTCGTCGTCGCGGCGGTGCCGGTCGTGTCGCCACACCCAGCGCCCGTTCGGGAGCTGGCGGGTGTTGTGGATCACCCCCCGGCGCAGCGACCTCGGCACCCGGGCCGGGTCGGCACCCACCGTGCGCTCGACGATCTCGTCGAGCGTGGCCCAGCTCTCCGGTGCCGGCCCGGCGGCCGGGCCCATGGTGGACGCCTTGGCGAGCGTGACGCCCGGGGTGACGTCGACCACCGCCACCCGCTCGACGAGGTCGGGGTGCCGGGCCGCCAGGACGATCGACACCAGGCCGCCGAGCGACATCCCCGTCACCAGCCGGGCGTTCGGCGCCAGCGACCGCACCACGCCGGCGACGTCGTCGGCCAGGGCCACCGGGTCGTAGATCGCCGCCTCGGCAGCGGGGTCGCGGGGGGAGTGGCCGTGGCCGGGCAGGTCGACGGCCAGGGCGTCGAGCCCCATCGCCAGCACGACGGTGTCCCAGGTGTGGGCGTTCTGGCCGCCGCCGTGGAAGAAGACGAGCTGGGGGTCGGCGCCCCAGACGATGGACGACACCACCCGGCCGTCGGCGAGCGACGTGTCCCGCCGCTCGACCCGGGGCGCCCCGCGCCACGGCAGGCCGGCGTCCTCGACGTTGTCGGCGAGCATCGAGAACTCGCCCTGCTCCTCCGTCATGCCGGTGCCTCCACCCGCTCGGACACCAGCCGGGAGCGGTTGACCTTGCCGGCCGACGTCCGGGGGACGGCCTCGACCACCTCGAACGCCTTCGGCACCTTGTAGGGCGCCAGCCGGGCCCGGCAGTGGGCCCGGAGCTCGTCGTCCGACGGGGCGGCGGCCCCGTCGGCCGGCTGGACGATGGCGTGGACGCGGTGGCCCCACTCCGGGTCGGGCAGGCCGATCACGACGGCGTCGGCGAGGCCGGTGTGCTCGGAGAGGGCGGCCTCCACCTCGGCCGGGAAGATGTTGGCCCCGCCGCTCACGATCATGTCCTGGCGCCGGTCGACGATGTAGAGGTAGCCGTCGGCGTCCAGGTAGCCCATGTCGCCGTAGCTCCGGAAGCCGTCGAGGATGGGCTCCGGCGTCTCCGTGCCGACGTAGCGGAAGGGCTGGGCGGGATCGGGCAGGCGCATGAACACCTCGCCGATGTCGCCCGTGGGCATTGGCGTGCGGTCGGCGTCGAGGATCTGCACCTCGCAGTTGATGGGCAGGCCGCAGGTCCCGGGCCGATCGAGCCACTCGACGCCGGTGCACATCGTCCCGCCCATCTGCTCGCTGCCGCCGTAGACGAACAGGAAGTTCGCCGGCGGCACCAGCTCGAGCCAGGTGCGGGCCACCCAGTCCGGCAGCGTGGCCCCGCCGTAGATCACCCGCTCGAGGCTCGAGAAGTCGCGGTCGCGGACGCCGTCGAGCCGGGCGATGCGCTGGAGCATGGTCGGCACCATCACGGTGTGCTGGACGCGGTGCCGCTCGATCAGGTCGACGGCCTGGGCGGCGTCGAAGCGCTCGACGAGCACCACCCGGTTCTCGGCTAGGAGCATCGGATACGTGAACATGAAGCCGTTGTTGTGGTAGAGGGGCGACACCACCAGGTACGTGACCCCGACGGCGCCACCGGTCACGGCGTTGGTCATCCCGGCCTCGTCCTCGACGAACAGGCCGGGGCTGGTGCCCACGATCACCTTGGGCGTGCCGGTCGAGCCCGAGGTGGCGATCAGCCGGGTGGTGGGTGGCACCCCGTAGGTCGGAAGCGGTGAGCCGTCGAGCGCCACCGAGGCGCGGATCTCGTCGG
The DNA here is from genome assembly GCA_050249235.1 of Acidimicrobiia bacterium. Classification (GTDB taxonomy): domain Bacteria; phylum Actinomycetota; class Acidimicrobiia; order Acidimicrobiales; family CADCSY01; genus JAEKLB01. Next base: position 5,411 of record JBFWQW010000038.1, read on the forward strand.
GCGTGAGCGAGGGGGCGGGGAGGTCGGTGGCCCGGCTTACCACCAGCTTCGGGTCGGCCACGGCCAGCAGGCGGTCGCGCTCCCAGGCGGGCAGGTCGGCCCGGAGCGGCAGCGCCGACGCACCCAGCTTCCACGCCCCGAACGTGGCGTACAGGTGCTCGAGCGAGTTGGGGAGCCCGACGGCGAGCAGGTCGCCCTCGGCGATCCCCCGCTCGGCGAGGAGGCGGGCCACCTGGTTGGCCCGCTCGTCGAGCCGGCGCCAGCTCACGACCTCCTCCGAGCCGTCGGCGGCGGCGAACACCACCGCGGTGGCGTCGCCGAGGCGCTCGGCCAGGTTCGTCAACCGCTTCCCGAACGGGATCCCCGCCACCGCTCCCCCTCCGCTCACCGCGATGCCGGCGTCACCCTAGAGGTAGGCGGTGGCGGCGGCCGGCGGACACCGGCGTCCGGTCGGACGGGCGACGGGGGTGATGAGGCGGTGACCCGGGGGCGCTGACCCCGGGGGGCGGGGCCGGTCGCCCGGCCGGGCTGGGACGATCGTCGCGCCCCGGGATCCGGCGCCGCCGCGTCGAACCGGGGCCCCGGGGGGCCGGCGGCCCCGCCCGGCGGCCCGCGCCGGCGCGTAGGTTCCCGCCATGCCGCACGAGGTGAGGGGCGTCGTCGCCCGGGCGAAGGGCCGGCCGGTCTCGATGGAGACGATCGTGGTCCCCGATCCGGGTCCGGGCGAGGCGCTGGTGGCGGTGCAGGCCTGCGGGGTGTGCCACACCGACCTCCACTACCGGGAGGGCGGCATCAACGACGAGTTCCCGTTCCTGCTCGGCCACGAGGCCGCCGGCGTCGTCGAGGCCGTCGGTCCGGGCGTGGTCGGGCTCACGGCCGGCGACTTCGTGGTCCTCAACTGGCGGGCGGTGTGCGGCAACTGCCGAGCCTGCCTGCGGGGCCAGCCCTGGTACTGCTTCGCGACCCACAACGCCACCCAGCGGATGACCCTCGCCGACGGCACGCCGCTCGCCCCCGCCCTCGGGATCGGTGCCTTCGCCGAGAAGACCCTCGTGGCCGCCGGCCAGTGCACGAAGGTCGACCCGGCCACGCCGGCCACCGTGGCCGGACTGCTCGGCTGCGGGGTGATGGCCGGCATCGGCGCCGCCCTCAACACGGCCGGGGTCACCCGGGGCCAATCCGTCGCCGTCTTCGGCTGCGGCGGGGTGGGCGACGCCGCCATCGCCGGCTCGCGGCTGGCCGGCGCGGCCACGATCGTCGCCGTCGACCTCGACGACCGGAAGCTGGCCTGGGCCCGCGACTTCGGCGCCACCCACACCTGCAACGCCTCGACCGTGGACCCCGTGGCCTACGTCCGGTCCGTCACGGGCGGCTTCGGCGCCGACGTCTGCATCGAGGCGGTCGGCAACCCGGCCGTGTACCGCCAGGCCTTCGACGCCCGCGACCTGGCCGGGACCGTGGTCCTGGTGGGCGTGCCCCGACCGGAGGACGTGCTCGAGCTGCCCTTCCTCGACGTGTTCGGCCGGGGCGGCTCGCTGAAGTCGAGCTGGTACGGCGACTGCCTGCCGTCCCGCGACTTCCCGGTGCTCGTCGACCTCTACCACCAGGGCCGGCTGCCCCTCGACCGCTTCGTGTCCGAGGAGATCGGCCTCGACGCCGTCGAGCAGGCCTTCGCCCGCATGGAGGCCGGTGAGGTGCTCCGCTCGGTCGTCGTCCTGGGCTGAGTCGGCCCTCCCCCGCCGGCGCCGGCCGTCGGTGGGTCGGGGTCGGCCGGCCAGGGTCAGGAGCAGGGCCGGGCACCGCCGGCCAGAAGCAGGCGGACGGCCGGGGACGGCCGGCCAGGGTCAGGTGGTCACCGGGCCGGCCGGGTGCGAAGGCGGACGAACGAGACGACCCGGTCGGCGTCGGCGTCGTCGACGAGGGCGACCCGGGCCACGAAGCCGCCGTCGGCAGCCGGCCAGAGGTCGGGGGCGGCAGCCATCGTCCCGGATGCCAGCCGGTCGAGGTAGCGGATGTCGAGGTCGTCGACGGCCTGGGTGCCGGCCGGGTGGCCGAGGTCGGCGAGCGCCCACTCCGTGGCCAGCTCGGCGAACATCGCCTGGGCCCCGCCCTGGATCGTCCCGGTGAACCCGTTGCCCACCAGCGGGTTGAACGGCAGGCGGGCCACGCCGTCGTCGCCCCGGGTGGCACCGACGAGGTCGTCGAACGTCCCCGGAGGGAGAGCCCGGACCGTGCCGTCGAACCGGGTCCCGCCGTCCCAGCCCGGGCGGTCGGCGATCCGGCGGCTCATGAACGTGACCGTCCCGACCGCGAAGGGCGAGTCGCAGCCGTCGGCGAACACCGGCACCTCGGCCACGTAGAGGGTGCGGCCCTGCCGCAGCGGCCTGCACTCGAGGCGGATCGGGCCCGACGACGGACCCGGCCCCACCAGCTGCACCCGCAGGTCGACCGTGGGGTTGAGGGCACCGGTCGGGGGCGTACCCCCGACCACGTCGACCAGGGTGGCCAGCACCCCCACCCGGAGGCGGTCGGTGCCCGGGGCCAGCATGGCCGGCACCACGACGGCCGTCCCCCGGGTGAACCCGTCCTCCACCGTGGTGGCGAGGCCCATCGCGCCCACCCAGTGGAGGGCCGGGAGGTCGTCGGACGCCGGCTCGCTCATGGGCCGCAGACCCTACGGGACACCCACTCCCGCCCGTTCCTCGTCGACGCGGGCGGGACAACCCCACCTGTGTCGAGAGAACGCGGTGGTGGCCCTCCGGGGCGGTTACCCGGGCCTGCGCAACGTGGTTCACGGGCCGCGAACCGTGGGTAGCGTCGGCGCCGTGGCCGACTTCGAGGGCGTCGACCCCTCCCTGTACGAGGACCCCGCGACCGTGGCGGCGTACGGGCCCGGTGGTGGGCTCCAGCCGCCGGAGGCGGCCATCCTGCGCCGGATCGAGCCCGAGGTGCGGGGCGGGCGGGTGCTCGACATCGGGGTCGGCAGCGGCCGGACGGTGGGGCCGCTGCGGGACCTCGCCAGCGAGTACGTCGGCATCGACTACAGCGACGCCATGTTGGCCGTGGGCCGGCGGGTCCACCCCGGTGTCGACCTCCGGCTCGGCGACGTCCGCGACCTCGCCGACTTCGAGAGCGGCTCGTTCCGCCTGGTCGTGTTCTCGTTCAACGGGATCGACTCGATCAGCCACGAGGACCGCTTCGTCGCCCTCCGGGAGATCCGCCGCGTCGTCGAGGACGGCGGCCTGTTCGTCTTCTCGACGCACAACGAGGCCTACCAGCCGTCGTTCCGCAAGCTGTGGTTCGACGGCCTCGACATCGGCCACGATCCGCTCCGCTCGCCCATCCGGCTCCTCCGGGCGGTTCCGAGGCTCGCCCGCCGGCTCCGGAACCACCTCCGCCACCGGGGCCAGCAGACGAAGGCCGACGGCTACTCGATCGTGTGCGACGGCGGCTTCGATCACACCGCCCTCTGCTACACGATCGGGCGCGACGCCCAGGTCGACCAGCTCACTGCCACCGGCTTCGCCACCGAGGCGGTGTACGACCTCGCCGGCGAGGAGGCCGCCCCCGGCTGCACCGATCAGTGGCTCACCTACGTGGTGCGGGCCGTCGGGTCGGGCCCGGCCCCGATGGTGGGCTGAGCGCCGACCCGTCGACCCAGCGGGGCCCGGGTGCCGGTCCCGGGCCAGCCGCGGGTGGCCCCGGGGGAGCGCCACGTCCTCCGGCGACCCAGGCGCGGGAGGCCCCTGACGGGCGTATCCTCCCGCCATGGCCGGCGACTTCCATCCCGCGTTCGAGGAGTACTGCGAAGCGATCTTCGAGCTGCGGGAGGACGATCTCGAGGTCATCCAGGCCCGCGTCGCGGAGCGCCTGCTGGTGTCCCGCCCGGCGGTGTCCGAGATGATCCGCCGTCTCGCCACCGAGGGCCTGGTCCGGGTGGACGACGGCATCATCACCCTCAGCGAGAGCGGCCTCGCCCTGGCCGAGCGGGTCGTGCGCCGGCATCGCCTCGCCGAGCGCTTCCTCACCGACATCCTCGGGCTGTCCTGGGCCGATGCCCACATGGAGGCCGGACGCTGGGAGCACGTGCTCTCCGAGCCGGTCGAAGCGGCCATCAACCGGCTGCTCGAGAACCCCACCACCTGCCCGCACGGCAACCCGATCCCGGGCACCGCCTACTCCACGCCCGACCTCATCGCCCTGTCGGAGATCCAGGTCGGCAACGACTTCACGATCACCCGGATCCCCGAGGAGCTCGAGTTCACGCCCGGCCTGCTCGAGTACCTCGAGACGAACGACATCCTCCCGGGCCGCGAGGGCAGCCTCAGCGCCTCGTCACCCGACGGCACCGTCACGGTGAAGATCGGCGACCGCGTGGTCGGCATCGGCGCCTTCGCCGGCAGCCGGATCCTCGTCCGGGCGTCGTAGCCCGAGCCATCGCCGGCCGGCGGCCAAAGGGCCGGGCCGACGGCCCTGGTCTTGCCGCCGCGGCCGGCCCGGAACGAGGGGCGCCCCGTCGGCGCGACGGTTCGCGGCTGCACCGACGGAGGTCGGTGGGCATCCGGTCGTGGCCCGACCCGACGGAGCCGACCCGACGGCGCCGACCCGGCCGAGCCGGCCCGCCGAGGCCTGACCGCCGGGGCGGTCGGGGCGATCAGCGGAGCATCTCGGGGAGGGGCTCGGCGTGGACCACGGCCAGGCGCTGGGTGGCCCGGGTGAGCGCCACGTAGAGCGAGCGCAGCCCCTGCGGCTCCTCCTCGACGATCCGGGCCGGCTCGACCACCACCACGGAATCGAGCTCGATGCCCTTCACCAGGCGGACCGGAACCAGGTTCACCTGGGCGTCGATGCCGGTGCGCTGGGCCTCGCCGTGGTCGACCCCGAGGGCGTCGAGGGCCCGGCCGATCGGCCCGACCAGCGAGTCGGGCACGACCACGGCCACGTTTCCCTCGCCGACCGCGTCGCGCTCGGCCGCGGCGATGCGGGCCACGGACGCGCCCAGGTCGTCCGGCCCGGTGGCGACGACCACGGCCGGCCCGACACCCGTGCGCACGGCTCGGGGCGGCGTGAGGCCGGGAGCAGCCACGGCCAGCACCCGGTTGGCGAGGGTGAGGATCGACGCCGGCGTGCGGTAGCCGATGCTCAGCTCCCGCACCCGCGGGGGCCGCCGGGACGGCAGGTGGGCGAGCACGTCGTCCCATCGCTGCGGGGCCCAGGGCCCGGTGGCCTGGGCGATGTCGCCCACCACCGTCATCGACCCGCCGAGCGAGCGCCTGGCCAGCATCCGCAGCTGCATCGGCGAGAGGTCCTGGGCCTCGTCGATCACGATGTGGCCGTAGGTGCGGACGTCGTCGTCGTCGTTGGTGCGGGGCCGGGGGCCGAGCAGCGAACGGGCCTCGTCGAGCAGCGGCACGTCGGCCGCCGACCAGCGCCGGTCGTCGGCGTGCTCGCCCCGGGGCGTGGCCAGCGCGTCGACCTCGCCCTCGTCGAGCCCGTTGCGGGCGGCCAGCCGCAGCAGCGCCTTCGAGCCGAAGAGGTCCCGCAGCAGCTCGGCCGGTGACAGCACCGGCCACATCCGCTCGAGCGCGGCCCGGATGCGGTCGTCGTGGCGGAGCCGCTCGCGCACCGTCTCGGGGTCGAGCTCGGCGTGGGCGCTGGCCGCCAGCTCGGCGAACAGGGCGCCCTCGACGAAGCGGCGGCCGGCGTTGTGGGTGCGGACCCGGCGCCTGGCGGCCCGAACGATCCGGTCGCTGGCCTCGACGGTGCAGCGCAGCGACACCAGGCCGTAGCCGACGACGAGATCGTCACGGAGGGATCGCTGCCGGTCGCGCACGGCCTTGGCCAGCAGCGGCACCATGCGCAGGTCGCCCTTCACCAGGTTGGCCAGCGGCTCCCCCCGGTCGTCGCCGATGGGCTCCGGCACCAGGTCGGCCAACATGGCCAGCTCGACGCCGGCCTCGCCGAGCGAGGGCAGGACCCGCTCGATGTAGCGGAGGTAGAGGCGGTTGGGCCCAACGACCAGCACCCCCTGGTCCTCGAGCGGGAACCGGTGGGTGTAGAGGAGGTAGGCGGCCCGGTGCAGGGCGACCACCGTCTTGCCGGTGCCGGGCCCGCCCTGGACGATCATCACCCCGGCCAGCTCCGAGCGGATGATCTCGTCCTGCTCGGACTGGATGGTCGCGACGATGTCGCCGAGGCGGCCGGTCCGGCCCTGCTCGAGGGCCGCCACCAGCGCCCCCCGGCCGACGACCTCGTCGCCGACCCCCATGTCGGTGCCGTCGCCGAAGTCGTCGGCGAAGCCGTCGACCCGGTCGCGGCCCAGGTGCTCGTCCTCGATGTCGAGGACGCGGCGACCCCGGGTGGCGAAGTGGCGCCGGAGCCGCAGGCCCATGGGGTTGCGGCCCGTGGCCCGGTAGAACGGCTCGGCGACCGGTGCCCGCCAGTCGACGACGACCGGCTCCTGGTCGGCGTCGGCCACCGCCACCCGGCCGATGTAGAACCGCTCCGGCGCCCCGCCCGACCCGTTGTCGAGGTCGAGGTCGGGGTCGATCCGGCCGAACACCAGGGCGGCGTCGCCGAAGTCGAGCTGGGTGAGGCGGGCCCGGATGGCGTCCTCCACCATCTCGCTCTCGTAGCGGGCCTGGTGGGTGCCGCCCGGGCCGACCTCGGTGAGGCGTCGGAGCGAGATGGCCCGCTCCCTCGCCGCCTCGAGGCTGGCGTAGGCATGGTCGACGTAGGCCTGCTCAGCCTCGAGTTCGGGATGTGCGCCAGGGTTGGTGGCCATTGGTCCCTTCGCCCCCGACCGCCCGCCGGGGGGAGAGGAGAGCCTACCGGCCGTCGTGGGGCCCGCCAGGATCGTGCCCGACCGGCCCCACCAGCCCCTACGCGACCTTCTCGACCCCGCCGTCGTCGGCGGCGACGTCGCCGTCGGCGGCCAGGGCGACCAGCTCGACCTCGAGCTCGATGCGCACCTTCTTGCCGACCAGGAAGCCGCCGGACTCGAGGGCGGCGTTCCACGTGAGGCCCCAGTCCTCGCGGTCGATCTCGGTCGACGCGCTGAACGCCGCCCGGCGCCCGCCCCACGGGTCGCCCCCGATGCCCTCGAAGGCGGCGTCGAGCACGACCGGTCGGGTCACGCCCCGGATGGTCAGGTCGCCGTCGACGAGCCAGCCTCGCCCGCCGGGGCGGACCCGGGTCGACCGGAAGGTGAGGGCCGGGAAGGACTCGACGTCGAGGAAGTCGGCGCTGCGGAGGTGGGCGTCCCTCGCCTCGTCCCGGCTGTCGATCGACGCCGCGTCGACGGTCACCTCGACGGACGAGTCCTCGGGCCGGTCGGCGACGCGGACGACGCCGTCGAAGGCCCGGAACCGGCCCCGGACCTTGGCCAGGCCGAGGTGGCGGACGGAGAAGCCGACCTCGGTGTGGCTGACGTCGACGGACCAGTCGCCGGGTGCGGGCAGGGCGTCGCGGGCGGGCTGGGACATGGGGGTTCCTCCTCAGTGGTTGCGGCCGCAGGTGTTGCGCCACAAGTGATTGCTCTCGCAATCACTGTAGAGACAGATAGTTGCGATTGCAACCAGTCGCTACGCTGCCCCCGTGGCCGAGCCCTGGGACGACCCGATCATCACGACCTTCGGGATGCTCCACGAGGCCCACGCCGCCGTGCTGGCCGACGTGTCCCGCGACCTCGAGGCGATGGCCGGCATCCCCCTGCCCTGGTACGAGGTGCTGCTCAGACTGGCCCGCAGCCCGGAGCAGCGGCTCCGCATGGCCGAGCTGGCCCACCAGGTCGGCCTCAGCACGAGCGGGCTGACCCGGCTGGTCGACCGGGTGGAGGAGGCCGGCTACGTCGCCCGCCAGTCCTGCACGGACGACCGGCGGGGCGCCTTCGCGGTCCTCACGCCGGCCGGCCAGGAGATCCTCCGTGGCTCGCTCCCCCAGCACGTCGAGTCGCTGCGCCGGCGGGTCGCCGCCCCGCTCGGCGCCGACGCCGACCGGCTCACCGAGCTCCTCCGCGCCCTGCGCGACGCGTGAGCCTCGACGCCGGTCAGCGGCCCGGGTCCTCGCCCACCTCCCGCAGGGCGTCGGCGAGCGCGCCCCGCAGCCGCCGGGCGCCGTCCGCGTCGAGGTGGGCCACCACCCCGTAGCCGGCCCGGCCCACGTCCTCGAGCGTCAGCGACACCCGCAGGTCGGCGCAGGCGTCGCAGTCGTCGAGCAGCTGCACCATCCACGACGCCGGCACCTTGTCGTCGTCGTCGCCGGCGGGATGGGCATCGGTGGCATCGTCGATCGATCGGCGCATCGCCGAATGCTGCCAGGACCGCGCCACGGTGCCCCGCCGGGCGGTCCACGCCGGGGCGTGCCCGCCCGCCTGCGTCCCCGGGCGGAGCGGCTCGTACTGTCGTGGCGTGCCCGACGAGCTCCCGCCCTTCCTCGCCGCCTGCCGTCGGCTGCCGACCACCCGCCGGCCGGTCTGGTTCATGCGCCAGGCGGGCCGTTCGCTCCCGGAGTACCGGGCCCTGCGCGAGCGCCACCCCGCCTTCGACAGCGTGATCCGGGCGCCCGAGCTGGCCACCGAGGTGACGCTGCAGCCCGTCCGCCGGCTCGGCGTCGACGCCGCCATCCTCTTCAGCGACATCATGACGCCGGTCCAGTCGATCGTGCCCGGTGTCGGCATCCACCCCGGCCTGGGCCCGGTCGTCGACCAGCCCTTCCGCACCCGGGCCGACCTCGAGCGGCTGCGGCCCATCGAGCCGGAGGTCGACCTTCCCTACGTCCTCGAGACGGTGCGGAACCTCCGCGAGGAGCTGCCCGCCGACGTCCCCCTGATCGGCTTCGCCGGCGCGCCCTTCACCGTGGCCAGCTACCTCGTCGAGGGCGGCAAGTCGAACGACTACCGGCGCACGAAGGCGCTGATGTACGGCGAGCCCGAGCTCTGGGCCGAGCTGGCCGGCCGCCTGGCCGACATCGCCCTGGCCACGCTGCGGGCCCAGGTCGCGGCCGGCGCCCAAGCCGTCCAGCTGTTCGACTCCTGGGTCGGCACCCTGTCCGCCGACGACTACCGCCGCCACGTGCTGCCGGCCTCGTCCCGGATCTTCGCCGGCCTGGCCGACACCGGCGTTCCCCGCATCCACTTCGGTGTCGGCACGTCCCACCTGATCGGGCTCCTGGCCGAGGCCGGCGCCGACGTGGTGGGCGTCGACTGGCGCACCCCGCTCGCCACGGCCCGGACGCTCGTCGGCGAGCGGGCCGTCCAGGGCAACCTCGACCCGACCGTCCTCTTCGCCCCGCCCGACGTGGTCGAGGCCCGCACCCGGGCCGTCCTCGCCGACGCCGGCGACGAGCCCGGCCACGTCTTCAACCTCGGCTGGGGCGTGCTGCCCGACACCGACCCGGACGTGCTCGCCCGGGTCGTCGAGCTCGTGCACGGGGAGGCCTGACCCGTGGCCGGCGGGCGGGCCGAGGAGGGCGTGCTCGTGCTCGCCTACGGGACCCCGCGTGGCCCCGACGAGGTCGAGGCCTACTACACGGACATCCGCCGGGGCCGGCCCCCGACCCCCGAGCAGCTCGCCGACCTGGTCCGCCGCTACCACGCCATCGGCGGGGTCTCGCCGCTGCGGGCCCGCACGGAGGCCCAGCGGGCCGGCCTCGACGCCGCCCTGGCCGAGCTCGAGCCCGGCCGCTTCCGTGTCGTCGCCGGCTTCAAGCACGCCCGGCCGTCGATCGAGGACGCCGTCGACGAGCTGGCCGACGCCGGGGTGGCGGCGATGACCGCGGTCGTCCTCGCCCCCCACTACAGCGCCCTGTCGGTCGGCGGGTACCTCGCGCGGGCCGGCGACCGGGCCGGCGAGCGGGGCGTGGCGTTCGGTGCGGTCGAGTCCTGGCACCTCGACGGGGCCTACGTGCGCTTCCTCGCCGCCGCCGTCGCCGAGGGCGTCGAGGCGCTCCCTTCCCGCACCGCCTGCCTGTTCACGGCCCACTCCCTGCCGGCCCGGATCCTCGACACCGGCGACCCGTACCCCGCCCAGCTCCGGGAGACCGCCGCCGCCGTCGCCTCCGTGGTCGGCCTGCCCGAGGCGGTCGGGGACGGGCCGGGCTGGCGGACGGGGTGGCAGAGCGCGGGCCGCACCCCCGAGCCCTGGCTCGGCCCCGACCTGGGCACCCTCGTCCGCGATCTCGCCGCCGGCGGGGCCGTCGACGGGATCCTCGTCATCCCGTGCGGGTTCGTGGCCGATCATCTCGAGGTGCTGTACGACGTGGACATCGAGGCCCGCCGGGTCGCCGCCGAGGCCGGGCTGGCCTTCGCCCGGACGCCCGTCGTGAACGCCGACCAGGCCGTCCTCGCCGGGCTGGCCGCCCGGGTGCGGGCCGCGGCCGACGCCGTGGCGGTGGGGCGGTGAAGGTCGCCGTCGTCGGGGCCGGCATCGCCGGGCTCTCGGCCGCCCACGACCTGGCGGCCGGGGGCGACGAGGTGGTGGTGCTCGAGGCGTCCGACCATGCCGGCGGGAAGCTCCACGCCGTGCCCTTCGCCGGCGTTGACCTCGAGACAGCCGCCGACTCGTTCGTCGCCCGCCGGCCCGAGGCCGTCGACCTCTGCCACGAGCTCGGCCTGGGCGGCGAGCTGGTCGGCCCGTCCGAGACCTCGGCCTACCTGTACACACGCGGCACCCTCCGCCGGATGCCGGCCGGATCGGTCCTCGGCGTGCCGACCGACTTCACGGCCCTGCGCCGCTCCGGCGTGCTGTCACGGCGGGGGGCGGCCCGGGCCTCCCTCGAGCCGCGACTCCCCGGTCGGCCGCTCCGCGGCGACGCCGCCGTCGGCGAGCTGGTCGGCCGGCGGTACGGGCGTGAGGTGGCGGCCCGGCTCGTCGACCCCCTCGTCGGGGGCATCAACGCCGGGCACGTCGACCGGCTGTCGATCGACGTCGCCGCGCCGCAGCTGGCCGCCGCCGCCCGGCGGGACGGCTCGATGACCCGAGCCCTGCGGGAGACCGCCGCGTCGGCGCCCCGCCCGGCGGCGGGCGGGGCGGCCCCGCCCGTGTTCCTCACCTTGCCCGGGGGGTTGGGACGCCTGATCGACGCCCTCGTGGCGTCCGTCGAGGCCAACGGCGGCGCGGTGCACACCGGCTGCGCCGTCGAGCGGCTGGTGCCCGACGGCGGCGGCTACCTCGTGGACGACGGCTCCCCCGACGGCCTCGCCGTCGACGGCGTGGTGCTGGCCGGTCCGGCGTGGGTGTCGGCCAGGCTGCTCAGCGGGCTGGCGCCGGCGCCGGCCGCCGTGCTGGCGTCGGTCGAGCACGCCTCGGTCGCCCTGGTGACGATGGCCTTCGACGAGGCGTCGGTCACCCGGGCCCTCGACGCCAGCGGCTTCGTCGTCCCCCGCCCGGAGGGGCTCACGATGACCGGCTGCACCTGGGCCGACCGCAAGTGGGGCCATCTCCGGCGCCCCGGCCAGGTGCTCATGCGGGTGTCGGCCGGGCGGGTCGACAACGACGACGCCGCCCTTCCCGACGACGAGCTCGTCGACCGCCTGCGGTCCGACCTCGCCACCACCATGGGCTTGCGGGCGGCCCCCACGGCGCTGCGCATCCACCGCTGGCCCCGCTCGTTCCCCCAGTTCTCACCGGGCCACCTCTCCCGGATGGCGCGGGCGCTCGACGAGCTGTCGACCCTCCGACCCGGCCTCACGGTGGCCGGTGCCGCCCTCGCCGGGGTCGGCGTCCCGGCCTGCATCGGCACGGGACGGGCGGCCGCGGCCCGGCTCCGGACCGGCGCCGGGAGGACGACGGCGTGACCGGCCCGCTGGCCCGGCGCCTGGCCGGGCTCGTCGTCGCCACCTGCCTGGGTGCGACGATCGCGGCCTGCGGCTCGTCCCCGTCCGGCGACACCACCTCGGGGCCGACCACGACCACCGTGGCCACGCCGGTCCCCGCCGTGCCGGCCCCGCCGGCCGCCGTCCCGGTCTCGCTTCCCGTCCCGGTGGCCCCGCCCGACCCCGAGGCGCCGGAGCCCTACGTCGAGATCGGCACGATCGAGATCCCCAAGCTCGGCCTCCGGCTGGCCTTCGCCGAGGGCATCACGATGGGCACGCTCGACCGAGGCCCCGGCCACTGGCCGGGGAGCGCCATGCCCGGCGAGGTGGGCAACGCCGTCGTGGCCGGGCACCGGGTCACCCACACCCGACCTTTCCGGGACATCGACGACCTGGTCGACGGCGACGAGGTGATCTTCGAGACCGCGGCCGGGCGCTTCACCTACCGCATGGTCGGCTCGGAGGTCGTGCCCCCCACCGGGATGTACATCCTCGACCAGACCGAGGCCCGCACCGCCACCCTCTTCGCCTGTCATCCGCCCGGCTCGGCCCGCTACCGCTACGTGGTGCACCTCGAGCTGGCGAGCTGACGCCGGTTCTGGCCTCGATACGGTGCCGGCCGTGCCCGCCCGCCTGGTCGCCGGCCTCGTCGCCGGCGCGGCGATCGCCGCCGCCCTGCCGCCCTTCGGCTGGTGGCCGCTCGCCGCCCTCGGCTGCGCCCTCCTCCTGCTCGCCGCCGACGGGCTGGCCTGGTCCGGCCGGCTGCGGGTCGGCCTGGCGGGCGGCGTGGGCTGGATCCTCCCCGGCTTCTGGTGGATGACCGAGTTCTCGATGCCGGGCTTCGTGGCCGCTGCCCTGCTCGTGGCCGCCTGCGTGGCGGTGGCGGTGACCCTCGTCGTGCCGGGCCGGTGGACCGCGCTGGCGTTTCCCGCCGCGCTCGTCGGCCTCGAGGCCTTCCGCGGCGCATGGCCCTTCGGCGGCGTGCCGGTGGCGACACTGGCCCAGACCCAGGTGGGCGGACCCGTCGGCCAGGTGGCCCGGCTGGGCGGCGCGCTGGGCGTCACGGCCGTCGTCGCCACCGCCGGCGTCGCCCTCGCCGCCGCCGGCCGCCGTCGTTGGCGGCCGGCCGCGGTCGCCGCCGCCGTGGTGGTCGCCGCCATCGCTGCCGGCCTGGCCGTCGACCCCCCGCCGGCCGGCAGGCCGCTGTCGATCGCGCTGGTCCAGGGGGGCGGCGAGCGGGGCACCCGGGCGGTCGACACCGAGCCGGGCTCGGTGTTCGACGCCCACCTGGCGGCCAGCGAGGCCGTGCCGCCGGGTGTCGAGCTCACGCTCTGGCCCGAGGACGTGGTCGACGTCGAGGAGGGCCTGCTCGGCACCGACGAGGCCGAGCGGCTGGCCGCGCTGGCCCAGCGGCTCGGCACCACCCTCGTGGTCGGGGTCGTCGAGGACGTGGACGACGACCGGTTCCGCAACTACGCCCAGGCGTGGGGACCGGACGGTGAGCCCGGCCCGGCCTACACGAAGAACCAGCGGGTGCCCTTCGGCGAGTGGATCCCGTTCCGGTCCACGATCGAGCGGCTGGCCGACGTCAGCGCCGTGCCCCGGGACGCCACGGTGGGCCGGGGGCCCGGCCTGCTCGGCACCGACGCCGGCCGCCTCGGCGTCGTGATCTCCTACGAGGTCTTCTTCGCCCGCCGGGCCCGGGACGCCGTGGCCGCCGGCGGCGAGGTGCTCCTCGTGCCGACCAACGCCTCGTCGTACTCCGACGCGCAGATGCCGTCGCTCGAGCTCGGCGCGGCCCGGCTCCGAGCCGTGGAGACCGGGCGATGGGTGGCCCAGGCCGCGCCGACCGGGTTCACCGCGCTCGTCGACCCGGAGGGCCGGGTCCACCACCAGACCGACCTGGGGCGCCGCCAGGTGGCGGTGGCGGTGATCGACCGCCGCACGGGCGACACGCTCTACCAACGGCTGGGCGACGGCCCGTTCGTCGTCGTCGCCGTGCTCGCGCTGACCCTGGCGTGGGCGCTCTCGATCCTCGTGAGGCCCCCGACGCCGCCGACCCGGCTGCGGACAATCTGGCGACCGGGGTCGCCGACCGTCCCCACCCGGATCCGCCGGCCGTCGGTCGCCGGCCCCGAACGGGCCCGCACCGGACGGGCCGGCACCGGACGAGCCGACCCCGGACCAGGGGGCGCGGCCGACCCCGGCGTGACCCGCGGGCACCCCCGGTGACCTGCACAACTTGACCGCTCGGTCAAGTTCCGACCATGCTCCACGGGCAATGGCTGGCGACCCCCTGCGCGTCGCGCTGCTCGTGTACCGCGGGAAGAACCACGTCGGCGGCCAGGGCGTGTACACCCGCCGGCTGTCGAAGGCGCTGGTCGAGCTGGGCCACCACGTCGAGGTCTTCAGCGGCCCGCCCTACCCGGAGCTCGACCCCCGGGTGCCGCTCACCCGGCTCCCCAGCCTCGAGCTGTTCGAGGAGCCCCACCCGTTCCGGCTGCCCGCCCCCTGGGAGTACCGCGACCTCATCGACGTGGGCGAGGTGGGGGTCATGGCGGCCGCCGGCTTCCCCGAGCCCTGGACGTTCAGCCTCCGGGCCAGGCGGGCGCTGGTGGCCCGACTCGACGAGTTCGACGTCGTGCACGACAACCAGTGCCTGGGCACCGGCCTGCTCGGGATCATGAAGGCCGGCCTGCCGGTGCTCGGCACGATCCACCACCCCATCACCGTCGACCGGCGGGTCGAGCTCGGGCAGGCCGCCAACCGCCGCCAGCGGCTGCAGATCCGCCGCTGGTACGGCTTCACCCGCATGCAGACGAGGGTCGCCAAGCAGCTCGAGCTGATCGTCACCGTGTCGGAGTCGTCCCACGCCGACATCGTCCGCGACCACCGGGTCGACCCGGGCCGGCTCCGCGTCGTCCAGATCGGGGTCGACCCGGAGCAGTTCCGGCCCCTTCCCCACATCGGCCGCATCCCGGGCCGGCTCATCACGACCACGTCGTCCGACGTGCCGATGAAGGGCCTCGTCTACCTGCTCGAGGCGCTGGCCAAGCTCCGCACCGAGCGGCCCGAGGTCCGCCTCACCATCATCGGACGGCCCAAGCAGGGCTCCGGGATCCCCGGCTTCATCGACCGGCTCGGCATCGCCGACGCCATCGACTTCGTCACCGGCATCACCGACGACCGGATCACCGAGCTCTACGCCGAGGCCGAGCTGGCCGTCGTCCCGTCCCTCTACGAGGGCTTCTCGCTGCCGGCCGTCGAGGCCATGGCGACGGGCACCCCACTGGTCGCCACCCGGGGCGGCGCCCTCCCCGAGGTCGTGGGAGACGACGGCACGACGGCCGTGCTCGTCCCGCCGGGCGACGCCGCCGCCCTGACCGCCACCATCGCCGAGCTGCTCGACGACCCCGCCCGCCGGGAGACGGTCGGCGCCGCCGGGCGGGCGCGCGTCGTGGCGAGGTACTCGTGGACGCGCACGGCCGAGGAGACGGCCGCCCTCTACCGGGAGGTGATCGCCCGGCACGGCGGTCGAGGCCGCCCGTGACCGGCGATCCGGACACGGCGGCGGGCAGCCCGTGCTGACCGTGCGCTACCAGGTCCTCGGGCTCCGGGCCGGCGACCGCCTCCTCGACCTCGGCTGCGGTGGCGGCCGCCACGCCTACGAGGCCGCCCGGCTCGGCGGCCGGGTCGTCGCCGCCGACCTCGACGTCGAGGGTCTCGGCGAGGTCCGCTACGTCGCGGCCTCGATGGACGAGGCCGGCCAGCTGCCGGACGGCGCGGGGATCGCCGCCCTCGGCGCCGACGCCCTGGCCCTCCCCTTCCCCGACGAGGCGTTCGACCGGGTGATCGCCTCCGAGGTGATGGAGCACATCGGCGACGACGGCGGCGCGGCCCGCGAGCTGGCCCGGGTCCTGCGCCCGGGCGGCACCATCGCCGTCACCGTCCCGTCGTGGCTTCCCGAGCAGCTCTGCTGGAAGCTGTCCGACGAGTACCACGCCCCCCACGTGCCCGGCGGCCACGTCCGCATCTACCGCCGGTCGGGCCTCGCCGGCGTGCTCCGGTCGGCCGGGCTGCGGCCCTGGGGCTCGCACCGGACCCACGCCCTGCACTCGCCCTTCTGGTGGCTGAAGTGCGCGGTCGGTCCCCACCGCGACGACCACCCCCTCGTCCGGGGCTACCACCGCCTGCTTGTGAAGGACATCGTCGACGGGCCGGCCTACACCCGCGTGCCGGAGCGGCTCCTCGCCCCGGTCCTCGGCAAGAGCCTCGTCGTCTACGCCCGCAAGGCGGCGTCCTGATGCTGCCGACCGTCACGGGCATCCTCACCGCCGCCGAGGTGTCGGCCACCCTCGACTCGATCGCCGGCGAGCAGCTCCCGTCGGGCCTCATCCCCTGGGCCCGGGGCGTCCACGGCGACGCGTGGAACCACACCGAGGCGATCATGGCCCTCGCCCTCGGGGGCCGTCACCGGGAGACCGAGCGCGCCTACCAGTGGCTGCTCGACGCCCAGCGGCCCGACGGCTCCTGGCACCAGTACTACCTGGGCGACTCGGTGGAGGACTCGAAGCTCGACGCCAACACCTGCGCCTACCCGGCCGCCGGCGTGTGGCACCAGTGGCTCCTCACGCGCGACCGGGGCTTCATCGAGACCATGTGGCCCATGGTCGAGCGGGCCATCGACTTCGTCCTCGACCTGCAGACGCCGCGGGGCGAGATCCGCTGGGCCCGCCACGTCGACGGCACCGCCTGGCCCTTCGCCCTCCTCACCGGCTCCTCCTCGATCAGCCACAGCCTCCGCTGCGCGATCGCCCTCGCCGAGGAGCTCGGTCACGAACGGCCGGACTGGGAGCTCTCGGTCGCCTCCCTGGTGCGGACCATCCACCACGTGCCCGAGGCCTTCCAGCCCAAGGAGCGCTGGGCCATGGACTGGTACTACCCGGTGCTCGTCGGCGTGCTCCGCTGCGAGGAGGCCCGCCAGCGGCTCGACGACGAATGGGACCGCTTCGTGATGCCCGGCCTCGGCGTGCGGTGCGTGAGCGACCGGCCCTGGGTCACGGCCGCCGAGACCTGCGAGTGCGCCCTCGCGCTCCTCGCCGCCGAGCAGCCCGACCGGGCCCGCCAGCTCTTCGGGTGGGCCCAGCGGCTCCGCACCGACGACGGCTCGTACCTCACCGGCGACGTCCACCCCCAGGGCGTGAGCTATCCGGACGGCGAGCGCTCCACCTACACGGCAGCCGCCGTCGTCCTCGCCGCCGACGCCCTGTCCCGCACCAGCCCGGCGTCGGGGCTCTTCGTCGACCACGACCTGCTTCCCGCCGTCGTCGACTTCGAAGCCGAGCTCGACCTCGACTGAAAGGGCGGATCACGCCGGTCGCCGGTGACGCCGCGGTCAGCCGTCGGTGGCGAGCGAAGCCAGCTTCGTGACCGTGTTCCAGTTCCTGGCGGTGTTGGTGACCCCGAGCAGCTTGCCGAGATCGGGGAGCGTCGACCCGGCGAAGCCGTTCGGCTGGTAGAGGTGGACCAGCCGCCTGCCACGGGCCATGCGGTCGGGCCGGTGGGCGTCGGGCTCGAGCCGACTCCATGCCGCGGCAGAGGGCTCGGCGTCGAGGAAGGCGACGGCCAGCCTCTTCGGGTCGAGGCCCTCGGCGAGGAAGGGGTTGTCGCCGACGAGGTCCGCCAGCTCGGCGGCCGATCGCAGAATCACCCGCACGCTCATCCCGAGGTCGCGCTCGATCGCCGATTCGACGCCGGCCGCGACCGTTGCCTCGTTCCCCGCCGCCGTGAAGACGGCGTTGCCGCTGTTGAGCAGCGTGCGCACGTCGCCGTGGCCGAGGGCCGCAAGGAGATCCCGGAGATCGGCCATCGCCATCCGCTTGGCCGTGCCCACGTTGATGCCCCGCAGCAGGGCGACCCACGTGCGCATCCGAGCCATGGCCAGCCAGCTTGGCAGCCCGGGTCGGACGGCGTGTCCGGTCAGACGGGGGGGTGTGTCAGGCGGTGTAGCGGAAGCCCAGCTCCATCGTGACCTGGAAGTCACGGACCTCGGCGCCGTGATCCATCCAGCCCCGGATCTCGGTGACCTTGAACCAGTCGAGCTCGCGGAGCGACTCGGCCGCCTTGGCGATGCCGTTCCGTATCGCCTGGTCGAGGCCGTCGGGCGAGGTGCCGACGATGTGGGTGATCGCGTACGTCTGGTTGGCCATGGAGACCGGTCTACCCCCGATGGCCCCGGGCGTCATCCCCCTCCGCGGTCAGCTCCGGGGCCGGGCCAGCACCCGCAGCGAGCCGGTGGCGGCCAGCTCCTCGAAGCCGTCGTCCAGCGCCCGGAGGTAGATCTCGTAGGGCGGGCGGCCGCCGTCGGCCGGGTCGGGGAACACGTCGTGGATGGCCAGGAGGCCCCCGGGGGCCACGTGCGGTGACCAGGCCGCGTAGTCGGCGTGGGCGGGGGCCTCGCCGTGGCCGCCGTCGACGAACACCAGCGCCGCCGGCATCCCGACGTGGGCGGCGACGGTGAGCGACT
>JBFWQW010000039.1:0-23408 GCA_050249235.1 Acidimicrobiia bacterium
GGAGCGGCTGGCGGCCGCGGCCGCGTCGTTCCCGGCCGCCGACGGCGACCGGGGCCGCGGCGGGGTGGTGGCGGTCCGAGCCGACGTCGGCACGGGCGAGGGCGCGACCGCGTTCGTGGAGCAGGCGGTCGAGGCGCTCGGGGGCCTCGACATCCTGGTCGTCAACGGCGGCGGCCCGCCGGCCGGCACGTTCGAGTCGACCCCCCTCGAGGCCTATCCGGGCGCGCTGGCGGCGAACCTGCTGTCCGTCGTCGGCATGTGCCGGGCGGCGGTGCCGGCGATGCGGTCGCAGGGTTGGGGCCGGGTGGTGGCCATCACCTCGTTCGGGGTGCGCCAGCCCATCGCCGACCTGATCCTCTCGAACACCGCCAGGGCCGGCGCCACCGGGTTCCTCAAGACCCTCGCTCTCGAGGTCGCCGCCGACGGCGTGACGGTGAACTCGGTGCTCCCCGGCTACCACGCCACCGAGCGGCTGACGAGCCTGTACGGCGACGACCTGGGCGGCCTGGCCGGGTCGGTGCCGGCCGGCGTGATCGGCGACCCGGTCGACTTCGGCGCGGTGGTGGCCTTCCTCTGCTCGGAGCGGGCCCGGTACGTGACCGGCACCGCCCTCGCCGTGGACGGCGGGTCCGTCCGCGGCCTCCTCTGAACCCGTCCACCAGCCCGCGAGGGAGGACCCCGTGCCCGCAGCCGCCTACGTGATCGTCGAGGTCGACGTCCACGACACCGACGCCTACGGCCCCTACGTCGACGGTGCCACGGCCAGCGTCGCCGCCAGCGGGGGTCGCTACCTCGCCCGGGGGGGCCGGACCCGGGGCCTCGAGGGCGAGCCGCCCCGCTCCCGCGTGGTGGTGCTCGGGTTCCCCGACTTCGACGCCGCGGTGGCCTGGTACGAGTCGGACGCCTACCAGCAGGTGGCCCCGATCCGCCACGGCGCCGCCGTCAGCCGCATGTTCGTGGTGGAGGCGCTGGAGGCGCCGCCGGGCACGGCCTGAGGGCCGTGCCCCCGGCTCACGGCGGCGCGCCCGTCGCGCCCGTCGCGCCGCTCGCCCCGCCCGTCCGTTCGCACCGCCGGTCGGCCGGCCGTCGAGAGTTGGGCCGGCGTTGCCTTGGCGCTGGCGCTGCCACGGAGGATGCTTGCATCTCGTGCTCGACCCTCGCGGGTGCGGTGGGGGTGGACGTCGGTCGAGGAGGGAGGAGGATGCGCTCGTGGTGACCTCGCGGGAGCACTGGGAGGAGGTCTACCGGCACTGGCCGCTCTCGCTCGTCGCGCCGGACGACCCGGTCGGCGTCGCTGCCTTGGACCACTTCGGCGACGTCGAGGGTCGTCGGCTGCTGGACCTGGGCGCGGGCCGGGGCGAGTTCTCCGTCTTCTTCGCCAGCCATGGTGCCCGGGTGGTGGCGCTCGACCGGAGCGAAGTCGCCGCCGAGGCGCTCCGCCAGGCCTGCCGGGACAGTGGCATCGACAACGTCGAACCCGTGGCGGCCGAGGCCTTCGACATCGCCAGGCTCGGGCCCTTCGACCTGGTCTTCGGGAAGTTCATCCTCCACCACATCGAGCCGTTCGCCGAGTTCGCGCCCGTGCTGCGGGCCGCCCTGGCGCCGGACGGGCGGGCCTACTTCCACGAGAACAGCGCCATGAGCGGCCTGCTGATCTGGTTCCGCGACCACGTCGTCGGGCGCTTCGGCGTCCCGAAGTACGGCGACGACGACGAGTTCCCGCTGGAGCCGAGCGAGGTGGCCGAGCTCCGCCGGCACTTCGCCGTCGAGGTCGACATCCGCGAGACGTACCTCGCCCGCCTGGCGTCGACCTACCTCACGAAGGGCCGGCTCGACCGGCCGGCGGCCTCCGTCGACGGGCTGCTGCACCGGGTGCCGGCCCTCCGCCGGCGCTCCTACTACCAGGATCTCCGGCTCCGCCCCCACCCGTCGTAGGCCCGGGCGGCCACGGGCTCAGCGGGTGGCGAGGACCATCCGGCGCTTGCGGACGGCGAGCACGACGAGGGCCGCGACCAGCAGGACGAGCACGGTGTAGCCGGCCGGCCCGACCCAACCCTCGACGGTGTCCCAGCGGTTGCCCAGCTGCCAGCCGGCGTAGATGAACGCGGCGTTCCAGACGCCGCTGCCGAGGACCGTGAGGCCGATGAACTTGGGCAGCGGCATGCGGGCCACCCCGGCCGGGACGGACACGATGCTGCGCAGCAGGGGGATGCAGCGGCAGACCAGCACGACGACGCCGCCGTGGCGCTCGAAGAAGCGCTCGCCCCGCTCGAGGTCCTTCGGGCCGAACACCACGAACCAGCGCTTCTCGGCCAGGGCACCGAGCCGCTCGTAGCCGAAGGCGGCGCCGGCGGCGTAGAGCACGAGCGCGGCGATCAGCGCGCCGATCGTGGCCGCGGCCCACGCCGCGACGGCGTTGATGTCGCCCCGGGAGGCGGCGAAGCCGGTGAACGGCAGGATCACCTCGGACGGGATGGGCGGGAAGATCGTCTCCAGCAGGGTGAGGGCACCGACGCCGACCACGCCGAGGCGGTCGATCACGTCGACGACCCAGCCGGCCATGCCCCCGAGGTCCTCGTCCACGAGGGCCGCATGCTACGGCACCCGCGTCGTCCCCCCGGTCAGCCAGACTGGCCGTCCGATGACCGATCCCCTGCACCGCCTGCTCGAGATCCAGGATCTCGACGTCGCCGCCGACCAGCTCCGGCACCGGCGGGACACCCTCCCCGAGCGGGCCCGCCTCACCGCCGCCCGGTCCGCGGCCCACGACCACGAGAGCGGCCTCGTCGAGCTCCGTGCCTCGCTCGACCGCACCGTGGCCGAGCAGCGGGCGGCCGAGCGCGAGCTCGAGGCGCTGGCCGGCCGGGCCGAGGCGGAGGAGCGGCGGCTCTACGGGGGCGGGGTCACGGCGGTCCGCGAGGTCGAGGCCGTCCAGGCCGAGCTGGCGTCGATCGTGCGCCGCCAGGGGGCGTTGGAGGACGACGTCCTCACCCACATGGACGAGGTCGACGAGCTCACCCGGCACATCGCCGGCGAGGAGGGCGAGCTCGCCGCCCGCCAGCAGGAGGCGGCCGGGCTCATCGGCGCCATCGAGGCGGCCGAGGCCGCCATCGACGCCGAGCTGGCCACCACCGCGGCCGCCCGGGAGGCGCTGGCCGCCACCGTCGCCGCCGACGTCCTGGCCGACTACGAGCGCCGCCGGTCGCGCCTCGGGGGCGTGGCCGTGGCCCGCCTGGAGGGCGGCCGGTGCCTCGGCTGCCACCTGTCCCTGCCGGCCACGGAGGTCGACGCCATCCGCCGGGCCCCCGAGGGGGCGCTCGTCACCCACGAGGAGTGCGGCCGGATCCTGGTCCGCTGATGCTGCTGTGGTTCGCGGGGATGTCGTTCCTCGCCGTCTGGGTGGTCTTCCGCGACCCCGCCATCGACCACCGCCTGGTGGTCGCCGGTGCGCTCCTCCCGGACCTGATCGACGCCCCGACCGGGGGCCGCTGGTTCGCCCACACGCTGCTGGCCAGCGTGGTGCTGCTCGCCGGGGTGATGCTCGGCACGAGGGGACGCCGGCTCCGGCGCCGCCAGCTCCTGGCCCTGCCGATCGGCACGTTCTTGCACCTGGTCCTCGACGGCATGTGGGCCGACCGTGACCGGTTCTGGTGGCCGTTCTTCGGTCCGGACGTGGCCGATCGTCCCCTGCCGAGCGTCGAGCGGGGCGTCCTCAACCTGGCCCTCGAGCTGGCCGGCGCCGCCGCACTGGTGTGGGCCTGGCGCACGTTCCGGCTCGATCAGCCGGCGGTGCGCCGCCGGTTCCTCACCACCGGCCGCCTCCCGCGCTGAGAGGGGTGGGTCGAGCGGTGGGCGCGCTCAGGCCCGGGCCGCCTCGATCCGGGCCGCGACCCGGTCGAGCTGCTCCCGCTGCAGCTGGCTGTCGGGGCCGGCGCCGCCCCGGTGGGCCCGCACGTGCAGGGCGGCCTCGGCGTGGGGCACGCCCAGGTTGACCAGCACGAGGGTGGAGAGGATGCCGGTGCGGCCCATGCCGGCGCCGCAGTGCAGGATCAGCTTGTGGCCGGTGGCCACCAGGCCGGTGAGCTGGTCGGCGGTGTTGAGGAGCTCGTCGTCGCCGACCACGCCCCAGTCCGGGATCGGGTGACGGCGTGACCTCGACGGGTTCTCGTCCAGCCACCGCTCGAAGTCGGGGAAGCGGAGATGGATCTCCGGCGTCTCGACCAGCGAGACGAGGATGTCGGCGCCGGCCTGGGCCAGGGCCGCGTCGGGGTCGGGGCCGACGTCGCTGAACGAGGCGCACCACAGCGCGCCGGGTGCCAGGTCGTTCAGGGGGATCTCGTCCATGGCCGCAGCCTGCCACGGGAGGCGGAACCGCTCGCAGCCGGCGGCCGCCACGGACGGGGTCGACCCCCCGGCCCGGGCCGGGGGGTCGACGACGGACCTCTAGCGGCTGCCGCGCACCTCTGCCTTCGACAGCGGGACGACCGGGGGCGCCTCACGCCAGCTGGGGATGCCGTCCTCGGGGAGGGCGGCCGGCATCTTGTTGTCGTGCACCTCGGCCCAGTGCGAGTGGTTGATCTGGTGCAGGCTGAAGCAGGCCGTGAGGGCGTTCATGAAGCCCATGTTGTCCATGGTCTGGTTCACCGACTCCTTCACCAGGAGCGAGGTGACCGTCGGCAGCGAGGCGATGCGGCGGGCGAACTCGAGGGTCTTCTCGGACAGCTCGTCCCGGGGGAAGACCTTCGACACCATCCCGAGGCGGTGGGCCTCGTCGACGCTGAGCGAGTCGCCGGTGAGCATGAGCTCCTTGGTGCGACGGGGACCGAACTCCCACGGGTGGGCGAAGTACTCGACGCCGCACATGCCGAGCCGGGTGCCGACCACGTCGGCGAACTCGGCGTCGTCGGAGGCGACGATGAGGTCACAGGCCCACATCAGCATCAGGCCGGCGGCGTAGACCGTGCCCTGCACCTGGGCCACGGTGATCTTGCGCAGGTTCCGCCAGCGGATGGTGTTCTGGAAGAAGTAGTGCCACTCCTGGAGCATCCGGCCCTCGGCGCCCTTGTAGGTGCCGCCGTTGCCGAGGAAGCTCGGGTGCATGTCGGGCCCGGGCGTGCGCTCGGCGATCGACTCCGCCGAGCCGAGGTCGTGGCCCGACGAGAAGAGCGGGCCGTTGCCCCCGAAGATGACCACCCGGACCGTGTCGTCGGCTTCGGCCCGGAGGAAGGCGTCGTTCAGCTCGACCAGCAGGCCCCGGTTCTGCGCGTTCCGGCTCTTCTCCCGGTTGAGCATGATCCTGGCGATCGTGCCGTCGTCGATCGTCTCGTAGGTGACGTACTTGTAGTCGGCCATCTGCATCCCCTTCGGCTCTGCTGTCCTTCGGCTCCGCGGCTCATCGGGCGAGAAACGGCCTGATTCGTGCGTGCACCCCGTGTGCGGCGACCCTAGCCCGACCGGGCCCGGCCCTCCCGGGGTCGGCCTAGACACCCGGGCCCGGAGTGCCGGCCCGGGCCGCCGCGCGCCACCTGGGCGGCTCTGACCCCTAGGGTGGGTGCAGCGATCGCACCCACCGAGGTGGGGAGCGCCGGGCACCCGTCGTCGCGGGCCGCCTCGGCCAGCTCGAGCGGTCGGTCCACATCCGCCGATGAGGGGTCTTTCCCATGGGTGCACGAGGCACGAGCTTCGCAAAGTTGGATCGCGAACGTTCGAAGAAGGCGAAGGCGGCCGCCAAGCGCGAGCGCCGGGTCGAGCGGGGCGACGAGGTCGACGCCCTCGAGGAGCTGCCGGCCGGCGAGGGGGAGCTCGCCCCCGACGAGCTGCTCCGCATGGTCGAGCAGATCCAGCGTCGCTTCGACGCCGAGGAGATCGACTTCGAGGAGTACGAGGAGCGCAAGTCCGCCCTCCTCGCCCGTATCAAGATCGACTGATCCCCGCTCGTTCCTTGTCGACGCAGGCGGCATCGCTCCGCCAGCGTCGACAGCGAACGGGTGCACGGACGTACGGGTCCGAGAGCGGGAGGAGCCGGTGCCCGCGGGCACCGGCTCCTCGTCGCGCGTCGTCGGGCCGAACGATCAGGCGAGACCGGGGCTCTCGACCGGCTCCTTGCTCTTCAGGAACCCCCCGTACACGCCACCGGCGGCCAGCAGGATGCCGAGGTAGGCGCCGAAGCCCAGGTAGTCCGTCTCCGAGGCCAGCTTGATCAGGAGCAGGACGAGCACGGCGATGGTGCCGAAGAAGATGGCCTGGTTCAGGGGTACGGGCAGGTCCGGGAGCTTGGTGCTCGTGAACTTCGTGATGAACAGGGCGGCCAGGATGGCCAGGATCACGAGGATGGCGAGCCAGGCCCAGAGAGTCTTGATCTCTTGAACGGCGCTGTAGGACTCCTCGAAGGACGCGAGGCCGGCCAGGTCGAACTCGACGTGGTGCCACGGGAAGAACAAGAGGTCGATGAGGAGGGCGAGCCCGGTCCCCCCGATGATCTTGTCGCTCAACGTGAGTTTGCTCAGGTCCACCAGGGTCCCCCTTGTTGGGGCGCCACGGACGGCGCGATTTGCAAGAAGTAGAGCAGGCTGCCCGGCCGGAGGGAAGGATCCGCCCCCTTCCGGCCGGGTCGTGCCGACCGGCCGGGCAGAGGAGTCGGGCCCGGCCGCATCGAACAACGTCGGTGCGATGGCGTCGATGACCGATGGTGAGCTGCTGGCGTCCCTCGTGGTGGGGGCGATCGGCGAGTACGGGACGAGCACGGTCCACCTCGACCGCGTCGCCCGGAAGTGGGCCCGCCAGATCGGTCGGGAGCGCCCTGGCGTGCTCCTCGAGGCCCAGATCATCCTCCAGCACGCGCCCACACCGCTCGACCCCGACGTGCGGTGGGCGGCGGTGACGGTGCTGCGCAAGGCTCGCCGCCTGGCCCAGGAGCGCACGGACCTCCCGGAGGAGGTCCGCCTCGCCGACGAGTTCGAGCTGCTCGAGCGGGGCGACACCGGCGGCGACCGCCGGCGCGACCAGGTCTGACCCGCCCCGGATCCCCGATCCCCGTCCCCGGCCCGACCCCGACCCGAGCCTGAACTGGGTGCCGCTGAAGCCACCCGGCGGCTCCAGCGGCACCCGGTTCGGAGCGGGTGGTGGGACCGGGCTCAGCCGAGCAGCACCACGCCGAGGTCGCCGTCGACGGTGACCACCTGGCCGTCGCGCAGCACCTTGGTGGCCTCCCTCGTCATCATCACGGCCGGGATGCCGTACTCGCGGGCCACCACCGCGGCGTGCTGGAAGATGCCCCCGAAGTCGAGGACGAGGCCGCCGAGGAGGGGGAAGATCGGGGTCCAGGCCTCGCCCACCAGCCGGGCCACGAGGATGTCGCCGGGGCGCACGTCGGGCGGGGCGTGCTCGGGAGGCGACACCCGGACCGGCCCTGTGGCCCGCCCCCGCGACGCGGCGATGCCCCGCAGCACGTCGCCGTCGAGCCCGCTGCCCTCCGGCGCCGCCGCCATCCACGCCATGCCGCCACCGCCGGCGGCGTCGTCGGGCGGGCCGAGCGTCCGGGGCGGCCGTAGGCCGCGCTGGTGGCGGCGGCGGGCCACCCGGGCCCGCACCAGGCCGGCCACGTCGATGGCGTCCCGCCCGGCGGCCAGCGACCGCAGCTCGTCGAGGGAGAGGTGGAACACGTCGTCGGGATCGTCGAGGCGGCCGTCGGCGACGAGGCGCTGCCCGGCGAGCAGCACCGCCTCCCGCATCGAGCCGCCGGCGGCCTGCTCCATCAGGTGGTTGTGGTCCTCGGTGGTGCGGGCGTCGTTCACCATGCGCCGCCGGGCCAGCTCGAAGCTCGCCAGGCGGTCGGGGTCGTCGCCCAGGCCGGCCCGGATGGCCCGCTCGAGGCGCTGGCGCTGGCGGCGCAGCCCCCGCTGCCGCCGGTCGAGCCCGTCGAGGTCCTGGCGGACGTAGGACGCGATCATCCCGAGGGGGATGGAGGGGGCCATGTTCCAGGTGGGGGAGGTGAAGGTGGCGGTGCCGCCCATCCCCATGCCGGTGCGGAGGCCGTGGGCCCGCAGCAGGCGCCGGAAGCCGGCGGCGAACCTGGCCCGCGGGCTGCCTGCCGGCGCCGGCGAGGGCCCGCCCAGCAGGGCGTCGAGCTCGGCCCAGTCGCGGGCCTCGAAGGCCGCGGCCAGGGCCGGATCCTGCTGCACGAGCCGGGCCAGCCGGCGGAGGTCGCGGATCAGTCGCGTGGTCCGGTTGTCGAGGCCCTGGAGGAGGATCGTCGCCTCGTCCGCCGGCCGGCCGGTGAGCTCGGCGTAGCGGGCCGGCCAGTCCACGGGCTGGCTCTGGATGCGCCAGTGCTGGTTGCCCATGGCGTCGGCGTAGACGGCGATCGCCTGCTCGACCAGGGCGACCCGACCGGCCAGCGAGCGGCGGGCCCGCAGGCGGCGCAACGCCGCCAACCGCTCGACGAGCACCGGCTCGACCTCCACCTCGAAGACCGAGGTGCCCGCGGCCGCGTAGCGCTCGTGGCTGGCCCGCAGGTCGGCCTGGCGGGCGCTGACCTCATCCGGGTCGGCGTCGGTCCGGCGGGCGTAGACGTAGCCGTTGACCTCCCGCCAGACGTGGAGCTGCATCATCGGCGAGCCGACCTCGGCGAACCCGGCGGCCATCCGTTCGAACATGGCGGCCTGGATGTCGAGCTCGAGGGTGAGCACCGGCTCGCCGCTGCGCAGGGTCCACGACCGGGCCCCGTCGGCCGGGTCGTCCCACTCGACGGGGAACCCGTCGGCCTCGGCCAGGGCCGTGATCGGGCGGGCCTGGAGCGCAAAGACGTCGCCGTCGTGGAAGGCGAACTCGACGTCACGGTGGCCGTCGAAGATCGACCGCACGTCGCCGGCCAGCTTCACCAGGGCGGCGAGGGCGTCGTCGTCCAGCACCGGTGCCGGGCCGGCGAGCTCGACGCTCCGGGTCGCGCCGGTGGCGGCGTCGAGGGTGTACGTGTCGACCGCGGCCGTGCCGTCCACCACGCCCTGGCCGAGGCCGGCCGCGGCGCTGACCATCACGGCGCCGTCGTCGCCGGTGAGCGGGTGGCGGGTGAAGAGCACCCCGGCGGCGTCGGCGGGCACCATCGCCTGGACGACCACGGCCATGCCGAGCCCCTCCTCGGCGATGCCCCGCTCCCGGCGGTAGGCGACGGCCCGCTCGGAGCCGAGCGACCGCCAGACGGTGCCGACGGCCTCGTGCAGCGCGGCCTCGCCCTCGACGCCGAGGACCGTGTCGTACTGGCCCGCGAAGCTGGCCCCTTCGAGGTCCTCGGCCGTCGCCGACGACCGGACCGCGACCGGCGGCCTCCCCAGCGCGAGGTAGGCCGCCGTGATGGCGTCGGTCAGGGCCGCAGTGGCGCGCCCGTCCGGGTCACGGGGGGCGTCGGCGAGCACGACGAAGCCGGCCGGCACGGCCAGCCCGCCCCGGGCCATGGCGGCGAGCGACGCCGCCTTCGGTCCCGCCCGCGCCGGGTCGAGCACCTCTCCGTCGTCCCACCAGGCCAGCACCGTCGTCCGCCCCCCCCAACTCAGGTCGGCCACAGCATGCCCGCCGCCGGGGCGGGGACGACGAGCCGGCTCAGGACGGCCGGTGACGTCGACGGCAGACGGATCAGGCCTCGACGTCGGCGACGACCTTCCGGTGGATTGCGACCGCCATCTCGTGGACGGCCTGGGTGAGCTCGGTGTTGAAGTGGAGCTCGCGCTCCTGCTCGACGAAGTCGTGGTTGGCCTTCCGACGGGCGAACTCGGCCTGGCGGTTCTGGCCGATCATCACGAACGTCGAGAGGAAGATGGCCTCGAGCGAGACGACCAGCGTGAGCTTCGGCCACGGGTCGTCCTCGACGAGGGTCATCCAGACGGCGAAGGCGACGGCATGGAGGTAGACGAACCGCATCGAGCCGGCGAAGGCGGTGATCGCGTCGGCGATCCGTAGCTGGACGTCGGCGGCCCGGTGGTCTCGATGGGCCCTGACGACGGGGTGGACGTTGGACGTCTCCTCTGCATCCCTCTCCTCTGCATCGGCGCTCACGGGCTCTCCTCCGGCTCGACGGGTGCGACCGCCGCCATCCTCGTCCCCGGCCGCCGATCAGACCCGGCACCACCTGGACGGTGGATGCTTCTCGCGGCCCCGGGGGGTAGGGGGGGCGGGAGCACCCGGACGACCCCCGAGCGTCCGGTGAGGAGGGAGCAGCGATGGCGACGAAGTGGGATCCAGAGGACTACGTGGGCCCCCACGACGAGGAGCACCAGGCGCAACCGGCCGAGGCGATGGCGGCCCGGGCCATGGAGGCCGAAGGCCTGGCCGACGCCGAGGAGTACGTCGGCCCACTGGAGGTCCACGACGACGCCGAGGCACCCGTGCCGGACGAGCAGGACCTGCACGACAAGTCGGGCGAGCTCGTGCACCACCTGGAGGACTCGATGCACGAGCTCGAGGAGCGGCGCCGCCTGCTCACGGGCGAGGCCAGCCCGGCCCGGCCGGCGTCCTGAGGCCTCGGGCCGGTCCCGCGGGACCCGCCCAGCCCACTGCACGCCCAACTCCGTACGCAACGGCGCCTTGTCGCACGTTCCGTGCAGGAGGCCACACGGAGAGCGTGGAACCAGTGGGCATGGCCGATACCACGCTGTCCGCCCCGCCCGCCTCGCAGGACGAGGTGGCGCTGCTCGACCAGCTCGCCCACCTCCGCGCCCGGCGGGCGGCCCGCGCCATCGACGACCTGGCCTACCGGCACGAAGCACACCGGATGCTCCAGGCCCACCGCCTCCACGCCGTCGCCGCCACCGCCTGACGCCCGGGCGCTCGGCTGTCGGTGTAGGGCGTCGGCCGGACGGAGGCGGCCCCGCGCGACGTCGGGTCGCCCCCGTGGCGGGAGCGCTGGCCGGACAGGTCGCTCTGGTGGCAGGGGGGACCCGGGCCGCCGGACGGGGCAACGCCGTCGAGCTCGGGGCGGCGGGGGCGACGGTGTACGTGACCGGCCGCACGACGAGGTCG
The DNA here is from genome assembly GCA_050249235.1 of Acidimicrobiia bacterium. Lineage (GTDB taxonomy): Bacteria > Actinomycetota > Acidimicrobiia > Acidimicrobiales > CADCSY01 > JAEKLB01. Next base: position 11,011 of record JBFWQW010000039.1, read on the forward strand.
GCGCCCTCCGAGATGAACCGTCCGGAGACGATCGAGGAGACGGCCGAGCTGGTCGACCGGGCCGGCGGGCACGGCATCGCGGTGCAGGTCGACCACCTCGACCCGGCCGCGGTGGCGGCCCTGGTGGACCGCATCGACGCCGAGCAGGGCCGGCTGCACGTCCTCGTCAACGACATCTGGGGCCTCACCACCATGGAGTGGGACAAGACGGTGTGGGAGTCGTCGCTGGCGCTCGGGCTCCACACCCTGCACCTGGCCATCGACACCCACGCCATCACCAACCACCACGCCCTCCCGCTGCTCATCCGCGAGCCGGGCGGGCTGGTGGTCGAGGTCACCGACGGCACCGCCGAGTACAACGCCACCAACTACCGGGTGTCGTTCTTCTACGACCTGGCCAAGGCGGCCAACCTCCGCATGGCGTTCGCCCTCGGCCACGAGTTGGCGCCCCACGGCGGCACGGCGGTGGCGCTCACCCCCGGTTGGCTGCGGTCGGAATCGATGCTCGAGGGCTTCGGCGTCACCGAGGAGAACTGGCGCGACGCCACCGAGCACGTGCCGCACTTCGCCATCTCGGAGAGCCCGCGCTTCGTCGGCCGGGCCGTGGCTGCCCTGGCCGCCGATCCCGACCGGGCCCGCTGGAACGGCGCCTCGCTCTCGAGCGGCCAGCTGGCCCGTGTCTACGGCTTCACCGACGTCGACGGCAGCAGACCGGATGCCTGGCGCTACATGGTCGAGGTGCAGGACCCAGGCCTTCCCGCCGACACCACCGGCTACCGCTGAGGCCTCGCCCGGCCGGCCGACCGGCCCGTCCCCGGGCCCACCGCAGCCCGGCCTCTCCAGAGGAAGCATCGCCCGAAGGTGGGATCCACTCCGTGTCGGCGTGGGTTCAGGCTTCCTCCGCAGCTCGGACGTTTGCGTGATTATCCTTACTCCAGATGGAGCGTAAGGAGGCCAATGTGGATGCTGCTGCCAGGGTCACGTCGAAGGGGCAGGTCACCGTGCCGAAGGCGGTCCGCGACGCGTTGGGCATCAGGGAGGGTGACGAGGTCGTGTTCCGCGTCGAAGGGACGCGCGCCGTGCTGGCCCGTACCCCGGACTTCCTGGATCTCGCCGGCTCGGTGAAGGTGCCGGCGGCGAAGCGGAACGTCGCCTGGGACGAGGTCATCCGTCGAACGAGGAATGCCCGGGCCTCGGCGCGTCGGTGAGCGCGTTCGTCGACACGAACATCCTCGTCCGCCACCTCACCGGGGATCCGCCGGCGATGGCCGCCCGGGCCACGGCCTACCTGCGCGACGCGAGCGAACTCCTCCTGACGGACCTGATCGCGGCCGAGACGGTCTACGTCCTCGAATGGTTCTACGAGGTGCCGCGGGACGTCGTGGCCGAGGCCATGCGCTCGCTGCTGGCGTTCCGATCGGTCGTGTGCGTCGACCCTGCGCTCCTCCTGCGCGCCGTCGAGGTGTACGAGACCGAGCGCCTGGACTTCGCCGAGGCCTACCTCGTGGCGTGTGCAGAGAGCACCGGCGTGGGGGTGATCGCCTCGTTCGACAGGACGATCGATGGCGTCACCACCGTCGAGCGGCTCGAACCGCCGCGCTAGGTCCAGGGACGGCAAGCCGATCAGTCGTGGTCGTCGAAGAGCAGGAGCGAATCGTCGTCGGACCGCCACTCCTGTGCCTCGAACGGCAGCATGCCCGGCGCATCCCGTGGCGGCGACCACGACTCGCCGAACGTTCGGCAGCGGAGCTCCTCCACGCTGGTGTCGGGCGCCCGACCGGGTGAGCTAGGAAAGTCCAGGTCAGACGGGTGGGTGACGGTGAGCCGGCCTGTAGGCGGGGTTCTGTCCACCGGTCCCTTGCGGGGGTCCGGATGGGTGGCCATCCATCTGTGCGGCCTACCTGGGGACCTGTGACCGGGCCGGTCGTCCCACGCTTCGGCCTTGCTCCGGGTGGGGGTTGCCAGCCGCCCGGGTCACCCCGGACGCTGGTGCGCTCTTGCCGCACCGTTTCACCCTTGCCTGTGCGGGACCGAGGTCCCGCCATCGGCGGTCTGCTCTCTGTTGCCCTTTCAACCGACAGGTCACCCCGTCCTGGCTCACGCCAGCACCCTGCCCTGTGGAGCCCCGACCTTCCTCGACGCCCTGACACCGAGGTGCCCTGGCGCCGCGGCCACCCGGCCGGCTCACCGTCCCGCCCAGTATGGCCGGGGCGGGCTCAGCTCCGGACCAGCCGGACCGAGCCGTCGACGGCCGATGCGGTCGGCGGGGTCGGTCCCGGTCGGCGTGGCCGACTCCTTGGTTCCGGTCGATCCCCGTCGATCCGGCTCTCCCGGCTCGGGCGGCTCCCGGTGACGGGCCCCATCGGGAGCGACGGGCCGGTCGGCTCGTCAGGGGAGGCGGGTGAGGACCTCGACACCGTCGTGGGTGACGAGCACCGTGTGCTCGAACTGGGCGGTGCGGCTGCCGTCGGCGGTGACCGCCGTCCAGCCGTCGTCCCAGATCCCGCCGATGCGCCACGAGCCGAGGGTGATCATCGGCTCGATGGTGAAGGTCATGCCCTCCTCCATCGGGAGGGTGTAGCGGGGGTCGTAGTAGTGCGGGATCTGGAGGTCGGTGTGGAACTGCTCGCCGATCCCGTGGCCGATGAAGTCGCGCACGACGCCGAGGCGGTTGGCGGTGGCGTGGTCCTCGATGGCCTTGCCGATCACGTTGAAGGGCGCCCCGGGACGCACGGTGGCGATCGCCAGCTCGAGGCACTCCCGGGTGACGTCGACCAGACGGCGGGAGGCGTCGTCGACGTCGCCGACCAGGAACGTGGCGTTGGTGTCGCCGTGGACGCCGTCGAGGTAGATGGTGACGTCGACGTTGACGATGTCGCCGTCGACGAGGGGCCGGTCGTCGGGGATGCCGTGGCACACCACCTCGTTGACCGACGTGCACACCGACTTCGGGTAGGGCGGGTTGCCGTAGTTGAGGGGGCTGGGGTAGCCGCCCCGGGCGATGCAGGCCTCGTGGACGATGCGGTCGAGCTCGTCGGTGGTGATGCCCGGGACCACGGCCATGCCGGCTTCGGCCAGCACCTCGGCGCCGGCCCGGCCGGCCCGGCGCATGCGCTCGATCACGTCGGCCGACTTCACCCTGGCCTCGGGCCGGCGGGGCACCCGGGTGCCGTCGGCGTACGGGGGCTTGACGATGTGGTCGGGGACGGACCGCTCGGGACCGATGCGGCCGGGGAGCACGCGACCTTCGGCTGTGCGGTGGCAGCGCTTGTACTTGCGGCCGCTCCCGCACCAGCAGGGATCGTTCGACTTGAGCGTGCGGCCGGCGACGGTCGCGGTGGAGCCCGACATCACGACGAGTGTACGGCCGGGACGCCGTGCTGATCCCGGTCAGACCCCGCTGAGCACCCGGGCCGTGGCCCGGCGGCCCGGCAGCTTGACCACCTGGATGGCGCTCGGGAGCTGCTCCTTGATCTCCGGGTCGTGGGTGACCACCAGGACCTGGCGGAACCGGCTGCGGAGCCGCTCGAGAGCGAGGAGCATGCGGGCCTTGCGGTCCTCGTCGAGCGGGCCGAAGACCTCGTCGAGCACGAGGAGCCCGACGGCGCCGCCGGACTGGAACCGGACGTGCTCGCTGATGGCGACCCGGAGGGCGAGGTTGGCGAGGTCGGTCTCGGAGCCCGAGAAGCGGTCGAGCCCGAACACTCGGCCGCCGTCGCTGATCTGGAGCTCGTAGGAGTCGGGGTCGACCTCGAGCCGGTCGTACTCGTGGTCGGTGAGCTCGGCGAACAGCTCGGCGGCCTGGGTCGCCAGTCGCGGACCGACAGTGGCGACAACGTTGTTGCGGAAGTCGGCCAGGAGGTCGGCGAGCCGGCCCACGTGGCGGGACCGCTCGGCCAGGTCGTGGATCTCGGCGTGGCGGGCCCGACCGTCGTCGAGCCGGGCCGCGGCCAGCTCGGCGGTGGCGGAGGCGGTGGCGAGGGCCATGCGGGCGTCCTCGGCCCGGGCGGTGACGGCGCGGAGCGCGGCCCGGGCCTCGTCGCGCCGGGTCCGGGCCGCCTGGAGGTCGGCGGCCGAGAAGCCGAGGGCCTTGACCTTCTCGAGCAGCGCCTCCCGCCGGCCGGCGGCGTCGTCGCGGCGCTCGTGGGCCTCGGCCAGCTCGAGGGCGAGCTTGGCCCGGCGCTCGAGGCGGCCCTCGAGCCGGGCCAGTGCCGCCGCCGCGGCCCGGGACGCGTCGAGCGACCGCTCGAGCCCGGGCCGCTCGCCGTCGACCGGTGGGGGGTCGACGGCGGCGGCGTGGAGGGCGGCGGCGTCGTCGAGCTCGGCCCGCCGGGCCACCACCTGCTCCCACCGCTGGCGGGCTGCCGTGGCCGCGGCCACCTCGGCGAGGGCCGCCTCGGCCGCCGCCGCGGCCCGCCCGGCGTCGGCCCGGGCCTCGGCCAGGCGACGGCGGGCCTCGGCCAGCCGTCGCTCGGCATCGACGACCTCGGCGGCCCGGTGGGCCTGGACCTGCTCGAAGGCGTCGCCCAGGGCCTGGCCGCAGACCGGGCACTCGCCGTGGGGCGACAGGGCGTCGGAGCGCTCGGCCGCGGTCCGGGCCCGGGCCAGCTCGGCGCCGAGGCCGTGGACGGTGCCGTCGAGGGTGGAGGCGGCGGTGGCGGCCCGCTCGGCGGCGGCGCGGGCGGCCTCGGCCGGCGCCGGGTCGGGGACCGGGGGCTCGACGGCCGGGACGGCCACGGCCTCGGCTCGGGCCCGCGCCTCGTCGAGCGCGACGAGCAGCCGGACCCGCCCTTCCAGGGCGTCGATGCCGGCGGCCGCGGCCACCAGGTCGTCTCGGCCGGCTGCGGCGGCCTCGAGCTCGTCGTGCTCGCGGGTGAGCTGCTCGATCCGGTCGGTGTGCTCCCGGACCAGGTCGGCGGCGCCCCGGCCGTCGGCGACCAGGTTGTCGTAGGTGCGGCCCAGGTCGTCGACCCTCTCGAAGGCGGCCTCGGCCTCGCCCAGCTCGACCCCGGCCCGCTCGAGGGCGGCGGCCGCCTCGGCGGCGGCGGCCTCGGCCTCCGCCCGGGCCGCTCCGGCCGCCTCGGCGGCGGCGGCGAGGGCGTCGAGGTCGGGAAGGCGGGCGGCCAGGCGGTCGTGGTCGGCCCTGGCCTCGCGCGCGTCGGTGCGGGCGCCGTCGCGCGCCCGGTCGAGCGGCGTGATGCCGAGCAGGCGCAGCACCAGGTCGCGGCGCTTGCCGGGGCTCTGGGCGGAGAAGGCGGCGACCTGCTTCTGCTCGGCGAACACGGAGGCCCGGAACGACTGGTCGTCCATGCCGAGCACCGAGTGGACGTAGGTGGCCACGTCGCGCACGCCCTCGGCCACCTGCCGGCCGTTCCAGTGGGCCTCGGCCCGCACGGTGTGGTTGACCCCGGTGAGGGTGCGGCGCACGAGGTAGAGGTGGCCCTCGTGCTCGAACTCGACCTCGGTGAGGCACTCGGCGTTGACGCCGGCGGTGCGGACCTCGTCCTTGCCGGTGCGGGCCTGGCCCCACAGCGTCCAGCGGATCGACTCGATCAGCGCGCTCTTGCCGGCCCCGTTCGGCCCGTAGATGCCGACCAGCCCGGCCGGCAGGTGGAGCTCGAGCTCGTCCTCGAACACCCGGTAGTTGCGGAGGAGGAGGCGGGTGATCCTCATGCCCCGGCCGACTCCTCCACGGCTCGGGCCAGGTAGGCGCGTCCGAGGGCGACGAGCTGCTCCCGGTCGTAGCCGTTGAGGTCCTGGTGCTCGATGTAGCGGTCCCACCGGGCCGCCATCGAGTCGAGGTCGGGGATCTCCACGCTCATCTCGGTGCCGGCGAAGGTCGGCTCGAGCTTGAGGTGCAGGGCCGCCCCGGCGGCGTCGCGCACCTGCTGGAGGTCGAGCAGCCGGTAGGCCTCGGGGTCGACGCCTTCGACGTAGAGCCGGGCCACGGCGCCGGCCGGGACCGACCCGGCCCGCTGCATGACGAGCTCCTCGACCTCGCCGGGAGACAGGCCGAGGGCGTGGACCGTGTCGAGCGTGACGAGGGGGCGCCGGCCGGGCACCGGCACGTGGACGATCGAGCCGTCGTCGGTGTCGAGCACGACGATCCCCTTCGCCTTGTCGGGGTCGTCGGCGAAGCTGAAGGTGTCGGTCGAGCCGGCGTACCAGGTGCCGTCGCCGACCTTGGTGTGGAAGTGGTAGTGGCCGAGGAGCACGAGGTCGGCCTTGAGCTCGCGGGCGTCGACCTCGATCTCGTTGATGTCGGCGTAGCGGGGCTCGACCTGGGTGACGCGGGGATGGGTGAGGAGCAGGTTGGAGCGGTCGAGGCTGCGGTTGCGGTCGGCCCGGTCGAGAGCCTCGAGCGTGGCGTCGACGGTGAGCATCTGGGGCACGCAGTGCACCCGGAGGCCGGCGAGATCGTAGGCCTCGTAGGTGAGCCGGGTGGCGAAGTGGACCTCGGGGAAGGCGTCGGCCAGCGCCGAGTAGGGGCTGCCCGTGCCGGGGAGCCGGGGCGTGTCGTGGTTGCCGCTGATGGCCACGAGGGGAACGCCGTGGGCCCGCAGCTTCAGGAGGGCCCGCTGGGCCACGCGGAAGGAGCGGTAGCTGGGGCGGGGATGGTCGAACACGTCGCCGAGCCAGACGAGGAGGTCTGGCTCCTGGGCGAGGGCGAGGTCGACGGCGGCGGTGAAGGACTCCTCGAAGTCGAGCTCGCGGCGGTTGACCCCGGTGGCGGTGTCGACCACCGACAGGTAGCTGCGCCCGAGGTGGGCGTCGCCCAGGGCCGCCACCTTCACGAGGTGCTCCGGGTGGGGGGCGAGGTCGGCATCAGTCGACCAGGGCGGCGATGTTGGGCTCGGCCACCGGCCGGGCCGCCGGGGGAGGCTCGACGGCCCGGACGAGGTGGTCCCACAGCACCACCCGGGCCGGAACCGCGAACGGGGCCTCGAGGTTGGCGAGCAGGCACTCGCCCGGCATGAGCGTCTGGATCTCGCCGGCCGAGGCCGAGAGGTCCTGCTTCGACGATCCCCGCAGGATGTTGCGGTCCTTCTCGTCGGCCAGGCCGAGGACGAAGAAGGTGTTGAACTGGCTGAGCAACTCGTCGTCGAGCAGCTTCGGCTGCTGGGTGATGGCGCACAGGCCGACCTTGAACTTGCGGCCCTCCCGGGCGACCCGGGGGAAGACGTTCGACTCGCGGTCGCTCGAGCGGGAGAGCACCCGCTGGGCCTCCTCGAGGACGATGGCCACGACCGGGAGCTGCTCGTGGCGCTCCGGGTCGTCGAGGTAGGCCGCCGACCAGCGCTCGAGCACCTTGCGGGTGAGGAAGGAGGCGACCATGACCTCCTCGGTGGAGCCCAACCCACTGACGTCGACCAGGACGACCCGGCCCTGCTCGAGGTCGCGCACGATGGCGCCACCGACGGAGACGGCCGGGTCGGGCGAGATGCAGTGGAGCTCGACGATGCGCCGGGCCCGGCGGTGCACCACCTGGAGGGTGTTGAGGGCGATCCGCCCGCCGAGCTCCACGTCACGGAAGCCGGGCAGGTCGTCGAGCTGGGCGAAGAGCAGGAGCCAGGAGAGCCCGTCGCCGCCGTAGTGGCGCTCGAGCTCGAACAGCGCCTCCTCCTGGGGCCGGCTCCAGTCGTAGGCGGTGCGGAGGTCGTCGACGATCAGCTCGGCCAGCGAGATGCGCAGGGTGGACGTGTTGGGAAGGGTGCGGGCCGCGTAGGTGCGCAGCCGGTCGCCGGCCGACCAGGGATGGCGGGGGAGCTCGGTGCGGTACTCGCCGTGGGGGTCGACCAGCAGCAGGCCGTAGCGGCCGCCGGCCCGCAGCACGCCGCCGGCGAGCACCTTCATGAGGTTGGACTTGCCCATGCCGGTCGTGGCGAAGATGCCGACGTGGCTGGCCAGGCTCCGCCCGGGGATGCCGACCTCGAAGTCGACCACGGTCTCGCCGCTGCGCAGGTGGCCGATGGGCAGGTCGCCCATCCTGGTGCGGAGGAACTCGAAGTCGGCCGGCTCGGGGGCGACCACGCGGGAGAACTGCGTGGGCAGGCTCTTCGGCTTGCGGAACTCCTGGCGACCGTGCTCGTCGGCGGGGGTGAGGTAGCCCAGGCAGCGGCAGTCGGCCACGCGGTAGGTGCGGCGGTCCTGGTCGTGCAGGGGGTGGGCGCCGGACTCGCCCCGGGCGTCGTCGGCCAGCATGGTGCCGGCCACCCGCTCCGCCCAGCCCGGCTCGCGGTGCTCCGACCCGTACGACACGTCGACCACGCGGAAGAGGTAGCGCCGGCCGGTGGCGCCGTCGACGGCGACCAACAGCTCGCCGAGGAAGAGGTCTTCGTCGGGCGCGGCCCGGAAGACCCCGTCGAGCACGTTCTTGCCGTAGAGCCGGCCCCGGGTCATCCCCGCTCCATCAGCGCGTGGCGGTCGGTGAAGGCCCGCTCGCGGACGTCGAGCGGCAGGCCGGCCAGGTCGAAGAGGTCGTCGAGCCGGGCCCGCAGCTCGGCCCGGAGCCAGCCCGGGCAGGCGGCCAGCCGGTCGGCCACCGAGAGGGCGTAGGGGTAGCCGGGGAAGGCGGCGTCGTCGGCGAGGGCGGACAGGCGGCCGAGCTCGTGCTCGGCGTCGGCGTCGAGCGGGAGGTCGACCCGGAACGAGAAGCGGGCGTCGGGGTCGAGCCGGGCGGCGACGACCTGCACGCCGCCCACGTCGGCGCGGGTGCGGCCGATGCGGGCCCACCACGTGGTCCGGGGGCCGAGGGCGGCCTCGGCCTCGCCCTCGAGCCAGCCGAGCAGCGGGGCGCCGCCACGCGCCAGCGAGGTGTGCTTGGTGACGCCGGCCAGCGTGACGCCGCGGGCCGCGGCCCGTTCGAGGAGCCCGGCCAGGAACGTGGAGGGGATGCGCCAGTCGGGCTGGAGGTCGCCGTCGACGAGCACCATGGCCCCAGGGCCGGCGTCGTCGACCGCCCGGGAAACGGCGACCCACTCGTCGTGGTCGCGCAGCAGGTTGACGTCGACCGAGCTCTCGGCGGCGATGCCGGCCCCGGGGCCGTGGTGCCGGCCGAGCGAGCCGAGGGCGGCGAGGCGGTCGGCCTGGCCGCCGAGCACCGTGGCCCGGATGTCGCCCTCGTCCTCGAGCACGCACTCGCCGTCGAGGAACCGGACCCGGGCCGCCCGCGTGGCCAGCAGCTGCACGCAGCGGGCGTCGGCCACGAGGCACTGGCCGCCGTCGACGGCCCAGACCTCGTGGGGCCCGGGTCGCCGGGTGAGCGGGCGAATCTCGGGCTCGGCCTCGAAGCGGAGGTCGCTCGCCGGGTTGGGGTCGGCCAGCCCCCCGGCGCCGCCGCCGAGCAGGGCCGCCAGCCGCCGGGCGGCGGCCTCGAGGCCGGTGGACCCGCCGGCGGTGGTGCCGGGATCGGGGTTCGGCTCGAGCCCCGAGAGGGGCGGTCGGCTGGCGGTTCCTCGCACCACCCCATGATGGACCCGGGGGGTGACAGCCACCGGGACCTCGTCGACGGACCGGGCCCGCGACCGCCCCCTTCCGGCCGCCGTTCCGGGATCGGCATCTCCAGGGCAGCTGCCGGCCCGTCGACTCCGGTGGACCTCCGGCACCCGGGCGGATGCGCCGTGCCTAGGGTGACCGGGTGCTCACCGACCCCCAGCGCCGGTTCCTCGAGGCCAACCGCTCGGCGGCGATGATCACGGTGGGCGACGACGGCTACGCCAAGCCGGCCCGGGTCGGCCTGGTGGCGTGAGCGGCGCCGAGCCGACGGGGCGGGTGCAGGGGCTCCGCCGGCGGGTCTGGGACCACCCCCGGTACCGCGACATCCTGCTCGTGAACTGCCTGGTGGGGATGTTCTCCACCAGCTTCCCGGCGACGATCCTCACCGTCTCCATCAAGGTCATCGCCGACGAGCTGGACACGACGCCGGCCACCGTGTCGTGGGTGACGACGGCGCCGATGCTGGCCGCGGCCGTCGCCACGCCGATCCTGGGCCGCCTCGGCGACATCCGGGGCCACCGCCGCCTCTACCTCTACGGCTTCTCGGTCGCGATCGTGTTCTCGGTGCTGACGTCGTTCGCCTGGGACGCGACGTCCCTGATCGGCTTCCGGACCGTGGCCCAGCTGGGCGCGGCGGCCACGGTGCCGTCGTCGTTCGCCATGGTGTTCCGCTCCTTCCCGCCGAACGAACGGGTGCGGGCCTCGGCCCTGAGCTCGGCGGCGCTGGCCGGCGCGGCCGTCAGCGGCCTCGTCGTGGGCGGGCCCCTCGTCGACGCCTTCGGCTGGCGCCCGATCTTCGTGGTCCAGGCCGCCATCGCCCTCGTCGCGCTGCTGCCGGCGTTCGTGGTCCTGAAGCCGGACGACGTCCACGTCGACGCTTCGATCGACTACCCGGGCGCGGTGGCCCTGGCCATCTCGGCCTTCACGCTGACGTTCGGCGTCAACCGCCTGGCGGTCTGGGGCCCGACGCCGGTCGTGCTGGCGACGCTCGTGGTGGCGCCGATCGCCATCGTGACGCTGGTGCGGATCGAGCGACGGGCCCCGTCGCCGATCCTCCCCCTCGAGATCCTCGGCCAACTGGGGGTGCGGATCACGGCCGCGGCTTCGTTCGTCACGAACGCCAGCTGGATGGGCAACTTCGTGCTCACCCCGCTGCTGATGCAGAGCGTCATGGGCATGTCGGCCGGGGCCACGTCGCTGGCGAGCGCGCCCCGGGCCGCGTTCATCACCCTGTCGGCACCGGTGGCCAGCCGCCTCGGCATGCGCCACGGCGAGCGCCGGGTCGCCATCTGGGGCGCGCTGGCGCTGGCCGCGGTGTTCGGGCTGATGGCCTTCGGCGCCGCGTCCACGACCATCGCCGTGCTCGTCGTGTCGCTCGCGCTCAGCGGCTGGACCTTCGGCCACGTGCAGCCCTCGTTGATGGCGATCATGAGCAACAGCGTCTCCGAGGAGCACTTCGGCCTGGCCACCTCGCTGAACCAGACCGCCGGCCAGATCGGCAGCGTGTTCGGGCTCGGCCTGTTCACCGCCCTCGCCGCCGACTCGTTGACGGTCGGGCCCTTCGTGCTGACCTACGTGCTCTCCGGCGGGCTGTCCCTCGTGGCTGCGGCGATCATCGCCAGGGCCCGGCCCGGCTTCGACGAGGTGGTCACGGGCACCGTGGCCGTGGACGACGGCGAGCTGCCGCCGGTGGTGCCGGAGCAGTTCGTCCACCGGCCATGAGCCCGCCCCGGCTGCTCGTCGTGTTCCACACCCGGTCCGGTGGCACCCGGTCGCTGTGCGACGCGGTGGTGGCCGGGCTCGAGGAGGGCTGCCCGGAGGGCGAGCGGCGGGTGCTCGGTGCCTTCGACGCCGGCGTCGACGACGTGCGGTGGGCCGACGGCATCGTGCTCGGCACCCCGACCCACTTCGGGTACATGAGCGGCGCCCTGAAGGACTTCTTCGAGCGGATCTACCGGCCCCTGCTCGACGAGACGGTCGGCCGGCCGTGGGGCCTCTTCGTGAAGGGCGAGTCGGACGTCGACGGGTGCGTGAGCTCCGTCGAGCGGATCGTGAAGGGGTTGCGCTGGAAGCAGGTGCTGCCGCCGGTCCGGGTGGTGGGTGACGTGACGGAGGCCCACCTGGCCGAGGCGCGGGAGCTCGGGGCCTCGATGGCGGCCGGGCTCGACGCCGGCATCTTCTGAGCTCGACGCCGGTCGGGTGGCGCCGACGCCGGGGCCGGAAGGGAGGGCGACCAACGCTCAGAGGACGCCGAGGTGGCCCAGCGCGGCCCGGAACGCCGGGAACAGCTCGAGCTCGGCGAGCTGGCCCTCGTCGACCCACGCCACGTCGGCCGTCTCCCAGTGCAGCGAGACCGGGAGGGGGAAGGGCTCCGGCACGTCGACCACGAGCGTGGTGTACGACCAGCCGCCGTGGTCGTCGACGAAGACCTCGGCCAGCTCGTAGCGGTCGGGGAGCAGGCCGATCTCCTCGCCGAACTCGCGCAGCGCCCCCTCGAGGGGCGTCTCGCCCTCGTCGAGCGCCCCGCCGGGCACCGCCCACGTGCCGCCCTGGTGGGTCCAGTGCGAGCGCTGGGCCACGAAGTAGGCGGTGCCCTCGCCGTCGCGGTGGCGGAACAGCACGCCGGCGGCGCCGAACACCCCCCAGCGGTGGCTCCCGTCGGCCACCTGCACGAAGCCGTCGCCGGACAGGCGGGGCGGGCGGCGGTCGTTCACGGGACCATTGTGGCAAGCGACCACGCCGATCAGCGGCCCGCCGCCGCCCGGGCGTCCGTGGTGGCTCAGACCGGGATCCGCAGGTAGTGCGGAGGTGAGTTGAGCCCATCCGCGACAAGGGCCTTTCGTTCAAGGACGATTCGGGTGTCTGAAGCCTCGACCCGTCCTCGACGAAAGGCACCTGCCGGG
>JBFWQW010000040.1:0-22979 GCA_050249235.1 Acidimicrobiia bacterium
TCGACGCCGACGCCCGACCCGACCTGCAGTGGTGGGGCACCGAGACCCGCCGCCGGGGCAAGAAGCTCCTCCTCCCCGAGACCGGGCTGTGGCGGGCCCCGTGGCCCGACGCCCCGTCGAACGCCGGACGGCTGGGCCGGGGCGGCAACGACAACCCGGCCTGGTACCCGCTACTCGTCGACGAGCTCCGCAACTGGGTCGACGTCCTGGCCCTGTGGTCCATCTTCGAACACGACCCCGACACCCACCACTCCCTGCACTGGTTCCCCAACGCCGACGCCGCCTTCAAAGCCATGCTCGCCGCCAACCCCAGCACCCCCTGAGAGTCCGCGCGGATCGATCACGTCCGTTCTGGTTCTCGGCTCCTTCGGCGCCGAGAAGGCGCTGCGTTCTCCGCTCTCGGCGCCTCCGGCGCCGGGCCGCTCGGGCCACGGGTGCGACTGACGGCGCACCCTCTGAACGCGACCCGGCTCGAGCGCCGCGCCGTGCCGCCCTCAGCCCCCGGTCACGACCACCCTGGCCGCGGCCAGGTTGGGGATGCGGCGATCAGGAACGCCGGCCGGCCCGTCGCGGTGGGAGTGGACCAGCGCCGTCACGAACCAGGTGCCGGGACCGTCGAACGCGTGGGTGGTCGCCAGGGTCACCTCGGCGGTCGAGCCGTCGACCTCGGGGTGCACGAACGGGAAGGTGCCCGAGCCGTCGAAGTCCCAGGCCACCGACACGATGGTGCCGGCGCCGGGCGGTGTCTCGGCGTGGACCTCGAGGGTCACCTGCTCCCCCACCTTCACGTCGGCCCTCGACCCGCCGTTCGCCGTCACCGTGACGACCGGCTGGATGCCGCCCCGCTCGGCGGCGGTGCCCGGCAGGGTGACGAGGCCGTCGGCGTAGCTGAAGTCGGTTGGCGCCGGCTCGACGCCTCGCTCGACCCAGTCGGCCAGGTCGACCAGGCACTGCTCGATCACGGGCCGGTAGTCGATGAGCCAGGTGTTCGACTTGCGGCCGGGGAACGACGGCACGAACTCGGCCGGGACGTGCTCGGCGTTCTCCGTCCACCGCAGCCGGAAGTTGTCGGCGAGGCCCTGAGGCCCCTGGGCCCGGAGCACGGCGTTGCGGTAGGCGATGCCCTGCGGCGGCCAGAGGGACGCGTCGTGGGTGTGGTGCACCCACATGAGCTTCCCCTCGTACCGCCCCGAGTAGGGGACGCCCATGAACGGGGAGGCCGTCGGGATCTCGTGCTGGACGTGGACGTCGTTGCCGTCCACCCGCAGGAACTGCCACTCCTCGAAGTCGAGGACGTGGTGGCGGTACGAGTAGCACCAGGCCAGGAAGGAGCGGTTGTCGAGCTCCACCTCGTCGCCCACCGCCACGTCCGTGAACCGCTCGTTGCTGGCCTCGCCGGCCCCGTCGCAGAGCAGCACCCCGCCGGCGAAGTACATGGTGAACAGCTGGCGCCCGGCCGCCTTGCCCGTCGTCAGCCGCACGCCCATCCCGAGGACGTAGCCGTCGACCTCGCCGACCTCGATGGCGATGGGGAGGTCGAGGCCCCGGGTCCCGGCCAGCATCACGGCACTCGGCCGGAGGCGCTGGTACTTGGGCGTCCGGAAGGCCGGGTCCTCCATGAAGTCGCGGGCGGTGAGCACCCTGGTGACCGTGGCGGTGGTGTGCACGAGGTCGCGGCGCACCTGCTCGGGCGAGTCGTGGCCCACGTAGCCGGGTTGGGTCCAGAACGCCTCGAAGTAGTCGGGGTAGTCGTGGCGCAGGCGGTCGGCCATCGAACACCACAGCCAGATCGTCCCCGACGGCTGGCCGATCACCCATTCGTCGCCGCGGGGGTAGCCCAGCCGGTAGAGGTTGGCCAGCTCCTCCCGCTGGTGGAAGTCGAGTCCCTCGAAGGGGTTGCCAGACCCGCCGGGCTGCATGGCGTCGACGACGTCGGCGAGCTTGTCGCCGAGGAGGCGCTGGACGTTGAACATGCAGGCGAAGTTGCCGCCCTGGGTGCGCAGCAGGCTGAAGTCGCCGTGCTCGGCGACGTTGGCGTCGCCCATGAACGGCAGCGCCCCGTCCCAGACGCCGGGCGCGTACTGGAGGCAGAGCGGCGAGCGCCGGGCGCCGCCGCTGCCGCCCCAGACGTAGGAGTGGTGCGGCGGCTCGCCGTACACCTGGGCCGCCACCTGCTTGGAGAGCCGGGCCGCCTCGGCCGCGGCCCGGAAGCCGTAGATCGTGGGGTCCTCGCCCGCCTTCGGGTCGAAGACGTCGCCGATGTGGCCCATGTTCGACTCGACCATGTAGCCGCCGAGCCGAACGATCATGGGAAGGCCGCCGAGCAGGTTGCCGTGCTCGTTCCCGAACGAGTCCTCGTGGCCGGCGTTGGCCCCCTCCAGGGGCTGGTACATCCGTCCCTCGTAGCTGGCCGACGGCGGGAAGTAGAAGGTGAACCGGGTGTCGGTTCCCTCGAAGCCGCCGTGCACGTGGCGGTGCGGCGAAGGCGTCTCCCGCCACTCGTCGACATCGACGTAGGGCGCACCGAAGAAGTCGTCGGTGACGCTGCAGGCGGTCAGGTCGAGGGTGGCGGCCATGACGTCGTCGGTCATGTCAACACTGTTGCAGAGCTGCCGGCTGCACCGCTCCTGCGCCTGCGCGGATCCTGGAGCCCGCAACGGTGGCGCCCACCGGGGTCAGAACTCGAAGTCGTACTCGAACGGGACGATGCGGTCGTAGGGCAGGAAGGCGAGCGGCTCGTAGGCGCCGCCGTGGGCGGGAAAGCGGCCGATGGCCCGGGTGTAGCGCTTCGACTCCTCGATGCGGCCCATGACCTCGATGGGCGGCTCGTCGCAGAGGATCACGTGCAGGAGGCGGTCGTCGCCGCCGGGATCGCCGGGCACGGGGTCGAAGCGGAGGGCGGCGAACACGCCGGGGACGGTGAAGAGGTCGGGCAGGTGGGTGTCACGCCACCACGCCACCGCCGCGTCCCGGCGCTCGACCGAGGGCGCCCGCCCGTAGGCGAAGATCACGCCCCGGTGGTTGAGGTGCGGGATGGCCGGCGGGGCCACCAGCACGCCGGGCCGGGCCGTGCCCTCGGCGAGCCACCACCGGCCCCCGCCCAGCGCACGGCCGTCCTTCCAGTAGCGGCCCTGCCGAACGATGCGGTGGTCCATCACCCGCCAGAGCTCCCGGGCCTCGTCGCTCGTGAAGTCGAGCGGCCCGCCGTGGAAGTAGATCGTGGCGTAGGGAGCGAAGTTCCCGAAGTCCTCGTCGGCCAGCGCACCGGGCGCCTCCCGGTGGGCCCGGGTGGCGACGTAGCGGCGCCCCATGACGACGTCGTCCTTCGAGACGTGCTCGGGCATGTGGTCGAGGTCGTACCAGCGGTTGTACTCCTGGGTGAGCTCGGCCGGGATCTCCAGGAAGGTCAGGGCGATGGCGTTGATGTCCACGGGCCGAACCCTACGACGGCGGGGCGGGCGCCCGCCCGGGCCGACACCGCGCCGCCCGGGCCGGCGGCGGCGCCGTCCAGCCGGCCGCGGCCCCGGGCCGACCTACGGTGGCGCCATGAAGTTCGGTCTCCCTCTCTTCGGCGTCAGCCCCCGCTACTACGCCGACATCGCCAAGGTCGCCGAGGACAACGGCTTCGAGTCCGTGTGGATGCCGGAGCACCTCGTCTTCCCGGAGGAGATGCCCAGCACCTACCTCTACACCGACTCGGGCCAGCCCCCCGTCAACCCCGACACCCCGCTGTTCGACGTCTGGGTGTCCCTGTCGAACATCGCCCACGCCACCTCCACCATCCGGCTGGCGACCAACGTGTACGTCCTGCCGCTTCGCCATCCGATCGAGGTGGCCCGCTCGGTGGTGACGCTCGACCGGCTCTCGAACGGGCGGGTCACGCTGGGCATCGGCGTGGGCTGGCTGGAGGACGAGTTCACCGCCGTGGGCCGCAGCTTCCACGACCGGGGCAAGCGCACCGACGTGATGATCCCCCTCATGCGGCGCTTCTGGACCGAGGACGTGATCGAGCACCACGACGAGCACTTCGACATCCCGCCGATCAAGTTCCAGCCCAAGCCCCGCTTCGGCACCATCCCGATCGAGGTGGGCGGCATCAGCAAGCCGGCGCTGCGCCGGGCCGGCCGGCTGGGCGACGGGTGGATCGAGATCGGCTCGCCGACCCTCGAGTCGGCGGTCGAGAAGCTCGACGTCATCCGGGCCCACCGCGAGGAGGCCGGCCGCCAGGACCTGCCCTTCGAGGTCACGCTGGGCGGCAACTTCGGCCGTGACGTCGAGGGCATCCGCCGCTGCGAGGAGGCCGGGGCAACCCGGATCGTGGTCGCCCCCATGGTGCGGGAGCGGATCACCCCCGAGGTGGTGGGCGACTTCACCAAGCGCTTCGCCGACGAGGTCATCGCCAAGCTCTGACCCCGACGCCGGGCCGAAAACGAGGAAGGGCGGCAGCGACCCGAAGGCCGCTGCCGCCCACCCGAAGGCGGTCGCCGCTACTGGCGCGGGAAGTTGTAGACGCGCCGGGCGTTGTCCTCGGCGATCTTGCGGGCCTGGGCGTCGGACACGTTTGCCAGCGACTTCTCGAGCATCTCCCGGGCGTGCGGGAAGTTCGAGTCCGAGTGCGGGTAGTCGCTCTCGAACATGATGTTGTTCTCGCCGATGAGGTCGATGTTGGCGATCCCGGCATCGTCGTAGATGAAGCAGCCGAAGATGTTGTTGCGGAAGATCTCCGACGGGCGGGAGGCGTCGGCCATCCCCGTGTAGAAGCGGTGCCGCTCCCACGTGTAGTCGGTGCGCTCGAGGATGTAGGGCATCCAGCCGATGCCCCCCTCGGAGAGGGCCACCTTCAGCTTCGGGAACCGCTCGAAGACCCGCGAGTTCACGAGGTCGACCGTGCACATCTGGGAGTTGAGGCCGAACAGGGCGATGGCGGCGGTGAACGGCGCGCCGGGCGCGACCGCCGGGGCGCCGCCCGAGCCGAAGTGGAGGCTCAGGGCCATGCCGCTCTCCTCGCAGATGGCGAGGAACGGGTCCCAGTGGTCGGTGTGGAACGACGGGAGGCCGAGGGCGTGGGGGGCCTCGGTGAAGGTGACGCCCTTGGCGCCCTTGGCCGCCACCCGGGCGGCCTCCTTGGCGGTGGCGTCGATGTCCCAGAAGGGCATGAGCACGAGCGGGATCTGGCGACCCGGCATCGACGCGCACCACTCGTCGATCATCCAGTCGTTGTAGGCCGAGACGCAGGCCTCGGCGAGGTCCTTGTCGGTGGCCCGGAAGAACGTGCCCCCGGCGAAGCCGCAGAAGCTCGGGAAGCAGAGCTGGGCGTGGATGCCGTCGAGGTCCATGTCCTCGATGCGGGCCTTGGGGTCGTAGCAGCCCTTGCGCATGTCCTCGTAGCGGACCGGGTCGAGGCCGTACTCCTCGCGGGGCTTGCCGGCCACGGCGTTGAGCCCGCCGTTGAAGTAGGGGTTGCCCTCGAACCACCACACGTCGCGACCCTCGTCGTCGCGGACGTTCTTCGGACCGGCTTCCTTGAACTTCGCCGGCAGACGGTCCTGCCAGACGTTGGGGTGCTCGATGACATGGTCGTCGACGGACACGACCTGGACGTCAGGCTGCAGAGGCATGCCGCGATGCTACGCACCCGTCGTCGCCGCGTCACAAGTCACCCCCGTCGGCAACGATGACGATGGGTGGACGCCCGAGTCCCGGTCGGACGGGGTGGCAGCGGGAGGAGGGACCTCCCGTTGCGCCCCGCCGCCCCGGTCGGGGTGGCCAGCGACGACGCCTGGGCCGGCTACGACACCTCGGCCAGGAGGCTGAGCTGGCCGTCGAAGGAGTGGTCGCGGGCGAAGTGCTTGCTCAGCATCCCCTCCTGGCCCTGGTAGTTCGACGACGTGTCCTGCCCGTAGAGGACGGTCGGGGCGGCGGTGACCTTCTCGAAGGCGAGCCGGCACACCGGCTGGTGCTGCTCGACGGCGAACGGCACGTCGTGGGCCCGCACCTCGAGGACCGCCCGGCTGCCCTTCACCCGCTTCGCCGGGTCGTGCCCGAAGCCGGGGTCGAAGAACCCGGCGTAGTGCGATCGCAGCTCGCCGGCCGACTCCGCGTAGGCGCTCATCTCGGCCGCGAAGTTGGGCGGGATCCGCACCGCCTCCTGGGAGATGAGGAGGTAGAACTCCTCGGGCTCGAGGATCACGCGGGGCGCGTCCTCCTCCCGGTAGACGAGCTCCCAGTAGTCGCGGGGCCGGTGCCCGCCGATGTGGGTGAGGTCGAGCACGCGGGAGTTCTTTCGCGCCCGGTAGCCGACCACGCCGTCACGGTCGCCGCGGAGCGACAGGCTCAGGAAGAGGCCGTCGCCGAGCACCAGCTCCTTCTCCGGGATCTTCCGGCCCCGGCCGCCCCGGGTCGGGTCGACCACGAGCGGCCTGACCTCGTGCTCGGCCCGGAGGGCGTGGTCGTCGACGGCCGAGCTCCCCACCGAGAGGCGGAGCTGGTTGAGGCTCATGCCGGCCGCCACCCGGACGGTGAAGCTGCGGGACACCACCTCCAGGTAGAGGGGGCCCGAGTACCCCTCGGCCACCACGTCGAAGCTGTGGCTCCGGTCGGTGATCACCCGGGTGAAGATGTCGACCCGCCCGGTCGAGCTCTTGGGGTTGGTGCGGCCCCGCATGAAGGGCGGCAGGTCGAGCCGCTCCTGGAGCGGGATGAGGTAGGGCCGCTCCGGCTCGAGGATGGCCCCGTCGGTGAGGTCGACCTCGTCGAGCAGGTAGTCCTTCAGCTTCGCCGACACCGTCTCGTGGTCGGAGAGGAAGCTGCAGCGGAGCTTGTAGGCGACCGCCCCGAGCCGCAGGTCGATGCTGGCCGGCTGGACGTTGAGCGACGGGATGGGCTTGGCCGCCCGCACCATGCGCTCGTCGATGGCCCGCAGGAGCTGCTGGTGCGGGAGGACGCCGGCGAGGCCGGCCCAGGGGTCGGCATCGCTCACGAGGGTCCTCCGGCCGGCCCGGGCCGTCGGGCCCGGCCGTGCCCGGCGCGTCTCCGATCGGCCACGGCCAAACCATAGGACCACCCGGGACGGCCCGGTCCGGGGGCCCGGATCAGGGACGACCGGTTGGCAGGGGACCGGCCGCCGGCGGGTGGGCGGTCACCGGGCCGGGGGTCACGGGATGCGCCAGTCCCGCCCGTCGCGGCGCAGCAGCTCGTCGGCCTCCTTCGGGCCCCACGTCCCCGCCGGGTAGCGACCGAGGATCACGTCCTCGTTGCGCCACGTCTCGAGGATCGGGTCGACGATCCGCCACGCCTCGTGCACCTCGTCGCTGCGGATGAAGAGGGTGGGGTCGCCGGCCAGGGCGTCGCCCAGCAGCCGCTGGTAGGCGTCCGGCGGCTCGGCGCCGAAGGCCCGGCGGTAGCTGAAGTCCATGGCGACGGTGCGGACGTCGAAGGCCTCCCCTGGCACCTTGGCGGCGAAGCACAGCGTGATGCCCTCGTCCGGCTCGATCCGGAGCACCAGGGCGTTCGGGCCCAGGCCCGTCACCTGGTGGGGCGCGAAGGGCAGGTGGGGCGCGGCGCGGAAGAGGAGGCTCACCTCCGTGACCCGGCGGGGCAGGCGCTTGCCCGTGCGGATGTAGAACGGCACGCCGGCCCACCGCCAGTTGTCGACCCGGAGGCGCATGGCCACGTAGGTCTCGGTCTGGCTGCGGGGGTCGACGGCCTTCTCCTCCCGGTAGCCGGGCACCTCCTCGCCGTCGACGACCCCGTGCTCGTAGCGGGCCCGGACGACGTCGGTGGCCACCTCGTCGGCGGTCAGCACGTCGACGGCACGGAGCGCCTTGACCTTCTCGTCCCGGATGCCCTGGGCGTCCATCCTCACCGGCGGCTCCATCACCGTGAGGGCCAGCACCTGCATCACGTGGTTCTGCACGATGTCCCGCAGAGCCCCGGCCTGCTCGTAGAAGCCGGCCCGGTGACCGACGCCGAGCGACTCGGCCACCGTGATCTGGACGGAGTCGACGTAGCGCCGGTTCCAGATGGGCTCGAAGACGGCGTTGGCGAAGCGCAGGGCGAGGAGGTTCTGCACCGTCTCCTTCCCGAGGTAGTGGTCGATCCGGTACACCTGCGACTCGTCGAAGACGGCGTGGACGACCCGGTCCAGCTCCACCGCGCTGGCGAGGTCGTGGCCGTACGGCTTCTCGATGACCACCCGGGCGAACGAGCCGCCGGGGCCGGGCTCGGCCAGGCCGTGCTCGCCGAGCCGGCCGATCACCATGGCGAACGTCGAAGGCGGCGTGGCGAGGTAGTAGAGGCGGTTGCCGGACGATCCCCGCTCCGCGTCGATCTCGGCGAGCACGACGTCGAGGCGGCGGAACGTCTCGGGGTCGCCGTAGTCGCCACCGACGTAGCGGGCCCGGTGGGCGACCTCGGCCCAGTCGCTCGCGTCGCCCGACGTCGCCGCCGCCAGCATGCGGGCCGCGAAGGCCTCGTCGCTGATCTCGTCGCGGCCCACGCCGACCACCGAGAAGCCCTCGGGCAGCTCGCCGCCGGCCTCGAGCGCGGCGACGGCCGGCATGAGCTTGCGGGCGGTGAGGTCACCGGTGGCGCCGAAGATCACGAGCACGGCCGGCTGGCTCGTCGTTGCCGAGGGGCTGTGCTGCGGCGGGCTGTCCTGCGGAGGGCTGTCCTGCGGCGGGGCCCGGTGCGGCCCGGCCGCCCCCGATGCGGCCGTCATGGCCTCACCGAGCCGGTGTCGCCGCCATGGCCCGCCACCATCGACGAGCCCGGCGGCTCGGCCGCTTCCGCCGCCCGGGCCCCGCCCGCCTCCTCGAAGAACTTGTGGCCGCCGAACTGGTTGCGGAGGGCGGCGACGATGCGGGCCGCGTACGAGTCGGGTTGCCGCGACGAGAAGCGGGCGTAGAGGGACGCGGTGATGACCGGTGTCGCCACCGAGCGGGCGGTCGACTCGTCGACCGTCCAGCGGCCCTCCCCCGAGTCCTCCACGTAGCCCTTGATCCGCCCGAACTCGGCCGGCTCGGCCAGGGCCAGCTCGGCCAGCTCGAGGAGCCAGGAGCGCACCACCGACCCGTGGTTCCAGAGGGCGGCCAGCTGATGGACGTCGCCGATCAGCTCCGGGGCGGCGTCGAGGAGCGCGAACCCCTCGGCGTAGGCCTGGAGCAGCCCGTACTCCACGCCGTTGTGGACCATCTTGGCGTAGTGCCCGGCGCCCGACGGCCCGACGTGGGCGAAGCCGTCGGCGGGCGCCAACGCCTCCAGCACCGGGCGGAGGGCGGCCACCGACTCGTCGGCCCCGCCAACCATGAGGCAGTAGCCGAGCTCGAGCCCCCAGACCCCGCCGGAAACGCCGGCATCGACCACCCCGATGCCCGACGGGGCCAGCTCGGCCGACCACCGCTGGGCGTTGCGGTAGCGGGAGTTGCCGCCGTCGACGATCGTGTCGCCGGCGTCGAGCAGCCCGCCGAGGGCGGCGATCGTCGACTCCGTCGGCTCGCCCGACGGCACCATCAGCCAGACGACGCGCGGGCGCGGCAGGGCGGCCACCAGCGCGTCGAGGGACGCCGCCGCCTCGGCCCCGTCGGCGGCCGCGGCGGACACCGTGGCCGGGTTGGGGTCGAACCCGACCACCTCGTGGCCGCGGTCGACGAGGCGCTTCGCCATGTTGGCTCCCATGCGGCCGAGGCCCACCATGCCGATCTTCACGAGCGCTCCTCCGGGTCGGGTGGCCCCGGTCCGGCGACCGGGGCGGGCGCCACCGACAGGTCGGTGGCGGGGTGCCGGGCCAGTGTGCGGGTCCGGCGCCCCGAACCGGCCACGATGGTCGCGTGCCGGCGCCCGTCCACCCCGGTCGGTGCCGGGGGCGGGACTGCCGACGGGTCGATCCGTGAGGGAGGGACGACATGCAGGCTGAGGCGGTGACGGGCCCCGTCGCAGGACACGGGGAGGGTCCGGTGTGGTCGGATGGTTGGGGCGGCCTGCGGTGGGTCGACCAGCTCGCCGGGGACGTGCTGCACCTCGAGGCGGGTGGTGGTGTGCACCGGCGTCACGTAGCCCCGGTCGTGGCCGCCATCCGGCCCCGCCGCGGCGGCGGAGCCGTGCTGGGCGTCGAGCGGGGCTTCGCGCTGGAGGCCCCGGACGGGACGGTCGAGGTCCTGCCTCCGTTGTGGGACCACGCGGGCGAGCGAATGAACGAGGGCGGCTGCGACCCCGACGGCCGCTTCTACTGCGGGTCGATGGTCGAGGCCCGACGGCCGACCGGCCGGCTGCACCGCCTCGACCCGGACGGCACGGTCACCACCGTCCTGGGCGGGGTCACGGTCTCGAACGGCCTGGACTGGAGTCCCGACGGCAACATCGCCTACTACGTCGACACGGCCACCGGTCGCATCGACGCCTTCGGGTACGACGTCGACACCGGGCTCACCGGCCGCCGCCCCTTCGTCGTCGTGCCCGACGCGGACGGCCACCCCGACGGCCTGGCGGTGGACGCGGAAGGCGGCGTCTGGGTGGCGCTCCACCGTGGCGGCCAGGTGCGCCGCTACGACGCGGACGGGGACCTCGACGCGGTGGTCGAGGTCCCCGTGCCACGGGTCACGGCCTGCACCTTCGGTGGGCCGGCGCTCGACGAGCTCTACATCACGACCTCGAAGGCGGGCGAGGGGCCGGGCGACACCGGCCTGGCCGGTGCCCTGTTCCGTGCCCACGTCGGGGTGCGGGGCCGACCGGCCCGTCCCTACGGCGGCTGACGGCCCCGAACCTTGTCGACGCAGGCGGGGTTGTTCCACCTGCGTCGACAGAGACGGGCTCGGGGCTAGATGGAGCGGCCGCGGTAGCCGGTGAAGGCACCGACCACGAGGAGGACGAGGGCAACGATGAGGGCCCACTTGAGGCCTTCCACGAACAGGCCGACACCGCCGAACAGCAGCGCCAGCAGCAGCAGGACGACGACCACACCCATGACGGACCTCCTGGAAGAGCGGGCGTCGGACGGTGGGGATCCACCGGCCGCGACCACGTTGTGAGCCCGGTCTGCCCGGCAGCGAGGTCCGCCCAAACGCCCGTCACGAGGTCGGCCACCGACGCGTGGAGCCGGCGACGGCGCCCGGCCGGGGTCGGCGGGGCCGAGGTGCGGGGGCGCTCCCCGATGGGTAGGGACCGCCGTCGCTCCTGCCCGCCGCAACCGGAGGCTCCCGTGTCCCGAGCTGTCCCGCCCGTCCCCCGAGCACCCTCGGCATCGCCGCCGTTCGAGGCGGCCCGGCCGTGACCGGCCCCCTCTCGCGGGTCCTCCCGGCCGCACCCGTCGCCGACCTCGACGCCCACGTGGCGGCCGGGGGCGGACGGGGCCTCGACGCTGCCCGCCGCCTCGGTTCCTCCGCCGTCGTCGACGAGGTGGAGGCGTCCGGCCTGCGGGGTCGGGGCGGCGCCGGCTTCCCCACCGGCGTGAAGTGGCGCACGGTGGCGTCCTACGGGTCGACGACGGTGCCGGCCACGGTGGTCGCCAACGGCGCCGAGGGCGAGCCCGGCACGTTCAAGGACCGCGCCCTGTTGCGGGCCGATCCGTACTCGGTGATCGAAGGCGCGCTCGTCGCCGCCCTCGCCGTCGGCGCCGACCGGGTCGTCTTCGCGTTGAAGGCGTCCTTCGGCGAGGAGCGGAGCCGGCTCGCCGCCGCCACGCGCGAGATCGAGCGGGCCGGCTGGTCCGAGGGCGTGGCCCTCTCGGTCGTGGCCGGCCCGGGCGAGTACCTCTTCGGCGAGGAGACCGGGCTGCTCGAGGTGCTCGACGGGCGGCCGCCGTTCCCGCGCCTCGCCCCGCCCTTCCGCCACGGCGTGGACGAGGTCGGCACCGAGCCCGAGGAGCCGGCCGGCACGGAGCTCTCCCGGCCCGGCCCGGGCGGCGCACCGCCCACGCTGGTCGACAACGTCGAGACCCTCGCCCACGTGGCCCACCTGCTCGCCGAAGGCGCCGACTGGTTCCGGTCGGTCGGCACGCCCGAGTCACCCGGTACGGTGCTCTGCACCGTGAGCGGCGCGACCCGCCGCCACGGCGTGGCCGAGGTGGCGATGGGGACCACCCTGGCCGAGGTCGTCGACCTGATCGGCGGCGGTGCCCGCCGCGACCGCCGACTGGTGGCGGCGCTCTCGGGGGTCGCCAACCCGCTGGTGCCGGCGGACGCCTTCTCGACGCCCCTCACCTACGAGGCCATGGCCGCCATCGGCAGCGGCCTCGGCGCGGCGGGGTTCATCGTGTTCGACGACCGCACCGACCTCGCCGCCGTCGCAGCCGGCGTCTCCCGGTTCCTCGCCGTCGAGTCCTGCGGCCAGTGCACCCCTTGCAAGCACGACGGGCTGGCCATCGCCGAGATGCTGGCCCGGGTGTGCGCCGGCGAGGGGACCGACCTCGACCTCGTGGCCGTGGCCGACCGACTCGGCACCGTCGCCACCGGCGCCCGATGCGCCCTCGCCCTCCAACACGAGCAGGTGGTCGCCAGCTTCCTGTCCCGGTTCCCCGACGACCTGCGCCGCCACCTCGACCCGGGCCAGCGCGGCACCACCCCCGAGCCCGTCCTGCCGATCAGGGACCTCGGCGCCGACGGTCGGTTCGTGCTCGACCTCGACCAGCTCGACAAGCAGCCGGACTGGTCGTACGACGCCACCGACTCGGGGAAGGCCCCGGTCGAGCGCCTGGCCGAGGGGGGTCCCGAACGACCGTGAGCGCTCGACGGAGCGGCACCCGACCGGCAAGGCTGCCCCGCATGGGCGTGTCGGCGCCGCTCGACATCGGGATCGTGGCACCACCCTGGGTGCCGGTGCCCCCGCCCGTCTACGGCGGGACCGAGATGGTGGTCGACACCCTGGCCCGCGGCCTCGTGCGGGCCGGGCACCGCGTGGAGCTGTTCGCGACGGGCGACTCGACGTGCCCGGTGCCGACCCGGTGGCTGCATGCAACCGCGCTCGGCACCGGCGCCCCGCCCGGGGCGGAGGCGGCCCATGTGCAGGCGGCGTACGCCCGCCTCGCCGAGGCCGGCGTCGACGTGGTGCACGACCACACCGTCGCCGGGCCGCTGTGGGCCGCCACCCGGCACCCCGACCTCCCGGTGGTGACCACGAACCACGGCCCCTTCTCCGCCGACCTCCTGGCGGGGTTCGAGTGGGTCGCCCGCCGCATGCCCCTCGTGGCCATCTCGGAGGCCCACCGACGCTCCGCGCCCAGCGTCGCCGTGGCCGAGGTGATCCACCACGGCATCGACCTCGACGCCTTCCCGCTGGGCGCCGGCGACGGCGGCTACCTGCTGTTCCTTGGTCGCATGAGCGCCACCAAGGGCGCCCACCGGGCCATCGCCGTGGCCCGCGCCGCCGGGCGGCCGCTCGTCATCGCGGCCAAGATGCGAGAGCCCGACGAGCACCGCTACTTCCACGACGAGGTCGAGCCCCACCTCGGCGACGACGTGCGCTACCTCGGCGAGGTGGGCGGGGCCCGCAAGCTCGAGCTGCTCGGCGGGGCCGAGGCGCTCGTCAACCCCATCCGGTGGTCGGAGCCGTTCGGCCTGGCCATGATCGAGGCGCTGGCCTGTGGGACGCCGGTGCTGGTGTTCCCCGAGGGCGCCGCCCCCGAGATCGTCGAGCACGGCCGGAACGGCTTCCTCTGCAGGGACGAGGCCGACATGGCGGCCCGGGTGGGCGACGTCGCCGGCCTCGACCGGGCCACCTGCCGGGCCAGCGCCGCGGAGCGCTTCTCCCTCGGGCGCTTCGTCGACCGCCACGTCTCGCTCTACCGGCGGGCCATCGAGGCCTTGGCCGCCCGCTCCGCCCCCCCGTCGGCGCCGCCGGGGCCGGGCGCTGGCACCGTCCTCCTCCCGGGGGTTCTCGGCACGCCAAGCTGAGGCACAGTCCGGACCCCTCGACGAGAGGCGCGCGTGGAATCCAGCCCCTGGGCGTACGACGGCGAGATCGCCCGCACCGGCCGAGACGGCCGGGCCGTCACCCTGATCGACGGTGCCGACTTCGTGCTCTCCGCCCGGAACGGCGACATCGAGGCCGGCTGTTCGCACGGGCTGTTCCTCCTTGACTCCCGCTTCCTGTCGACGTTCGAGCTTCGGATCGACGGGCACCCGGTCGAGCCCCTCGGGTTCGCGCTCGACGATCCCCGCTCGGCGACGTTCTTCGGCCGGACCGACTCGGCCACCTCGGTCCTCAGGCGGCGCACGGTGGGAAAGGGCTTCACCGAGGAGATCTCGGTCCGCAACCACAGCACCAGGCCCCGGCCCGTCACCGTGTCCCTGCAGGTCGACGCCGACTTCGCCGACCTCTTCCAGGTGAAGGAGAGCCGCACCAGGCGGGAGGGCTGGTACGGCCGGCACGCCGGCAGCAACGACCTGCGGTTCGGCCACCTGCGGATCGGCCTGTCCCGGGAGGCGATCGTCACCTTCGAGGGCGACGTTCGGATCGAGACCGGCGCGACGTGGACGGTGCTCCTCGGCGGCGGGGAAGCCTGGTCGACGACGGTCGTGGTGTCCGCCGCGGTCGACGGGGTGGCGGTGGCCCCGGAGCTCACGGCCGCCCTGGCCGGCTGGGAGTCGAAGACGCCGCGCGTCGAGGCGGACGACGCCTCGCTGGTGCAGGCCGTCCGCCAGTCGGCGGCCGACCTGGGGAGCCTGCGGATCTTCGACCCCGAACACCCGGACAACGTGGTGGTGGCGGCCGGGGCCCCGTGGTTCATGTCGCCCTTCGGCCGCGACTCGCTGCTCACGGCGTGGATGGCGCTCGTGGTCGACCCCGACCTCGCCACCGGGGTGCTCGAGACGCTGGCCCGGTTCCAGGGCGGCCGCGACGACCCCGCCACCGAGGAGCAACCCGGGCGGATCCTCCACGAGATGCGGTTCGGCGAGTCGTCGTCGCTCGCGCTCGGCGGGGGCCGCGTCTACTACGGCTCGGTCGACGCCAGCCCACTGTTCGTCATGCTCCTCGGGGAGCTGCGCCGCTGGGGCGTCGCCGACGAGCTCGTCGAGCGCCTGCTGCCGCACGCCGACCGGGCGCTCGCCTGGATCACCGACGTCGCCGACCGGGACGGCGACGGCTACGTCGAGTACCTCCGGGCGACCCCCGCCGGCCTCGCCAACCAGGGCTGGAAGGACTCGTGGGACGGCATCCGCTACGCCGACGGCGCCGTGGCGGAGGCGCCCATCGCCCTCTGCGAGGTGCAGGGCTACACCTACGCCGCCTACCTGGCCCGGGCCCACTTCGCCCTGGAAGCGGGCGACGGCGAGCGTCGCCGGCACTGGAGCGAGCGGGCCGCCGAGCTCCGCGCCCGCTTCAACCGCGACTTCTGGCTCCCCGACCGGGGCTTCTTCGCGGTCGGCCTCGACGCCGACAAGCGACCGATCGACTCGCTCGCCTCGAACCAGGGCCACTGCCTCTGGACCGGCATCGTCGACGAGGACAGGGCCGGCCCCGTCGCCGACGCCCTGCTCTCACCGGCCATGTTCAGCGGCTGGGGGGTGCGGACGCTGGCCGCCGACGAGCGGGCCTACAACCCGCTCAGCTACCACTGCGGCTCGGTCTGGCCCCACGACAACGCCATCATCGCCGCCGGCCTGGTCCGCTACGGGCAGCTCGACCACGCCCACCGGATCATGCGGGGCATCCTCGACGTCGCCGACGCCAACGGCGGCCGACTGCCCGAGCTGCTCAGCGGCATCGGGCGCGACGAGCTGGGCGCGCCGGCGTCCTACCCCACGTCCTGCGAGCCGCAGGCCTGGGCCGCGGCCACCCCCCTGCTCTTCCTGCGCCTCCTGCTCCGGCTCGACCCCTGGGTGCCGCACGAGCGGGTGTGCATCGCGCCGGCGCTCCCGGGCTGGCTGGGCCGCCTGGAAGTCGCCGGCATCCCCCTCGGCGGCGCCCGCGTCGACGTCCGCGTCGACGAGGACGGTGTCGCCGTCACCGGCCTCCCACCCGGGCTCGAGCTCGACGAGTCCCCCCGCTCCGCCCTCACCAGCCTCCGCTCCGACTCCTGACCCGCCCTGGGTTCACGGTTCCCACACATGAGTGGATCCGTGAACCCCGAACGGACGGCGGGAGGTGTCAGGCGAGGTCGAGGATCTCGGCCAGCGTGCGCCACGCGGCCATCGGGAGCTCGGTCCGGTCCTCGGTGAGCACCTGCAGGCAGACCTGGTCGGCCCCGGCGTCGAGGTGGGCGCGGACCCGTTCCGCCACGGTCTCGGCGTCGCCCCACGCCACGATGGCGTCGACCAGGCGGTCGCTCCCGCCGCCGGCGAAGTCGTCGTCGCCGTAGCCGAAGCGGCGGAGGTTGCTCGTGTAGTTCACGAGGCCGAGGTAGACGGCCATGTGCTGGCGGGCGATGGCACGGGCCCGCTCGGGGTCGGTCTCGACGAGCACCATCTGCTCGGGCACCAGCAGCGCGCCACCGCCGAGCTCGGCTCGGGCGAAGGCGGTGTGCTCGACCGGGACGAAGTAGGGATGGGCGCCCGCCGTGCGGGCCGCCGAGAGGGCCAGCATCTTCGGGCCGAGGGCCGCCAACGCCCGCTGCCCGGGCCGGCCGTCGGGATCGAGCCGGTCGAGGGCGTCGAGGTACTCGACCATGGTGGCGAGCGGCCGCCGGTAGGTGCCGGGTGCCTGGCGGTTCACACCCTCGGGATGGCTGATGCCGAGGCCGAGGAGGAACCGGTCGGGGTGGTCGGCCCGCAGGGACCGGTTGGCGGCCGCGACCACCTCGGCGGTCGCGCTCCAGACGCTGACGATCCCGGTGGCCACCACCAGCCGCTCGGAGGCTTCGAGCAGGTCGCGGGCGTGGGCGAAGGCGCCGTCCGGCGCGCCCCCCGGGAACCAGATGGCCCCGTAGCCGAGGCCCTCGAGCTCCCGCACCGCCGCCGGCCGGGTGTCCGGCTCGAGCATCCGGAACGCCGAGGTCCACACACCCACCCGTCCGAGGTCCATCCGCGCACGCTGTCCGACCGCACCGGGCCCC
The DNA here is from genome assembly GCA_050249235.1 of Acidimicrobiia bacterium. GTDB lineage: Bacteria > Actinomycetota > Acidimicrobiia > Acidimicrobiales > CADCSY01 > JAEKLB01. The sequence goes on from JBFWQW010000040.1 coordinate 16,985, forward strand.
GTCAAGGCGCCGCACCTCCCGTTCCCTGTCGATTTGGGCGGGAGCAACCCCGGCCCGGTCGACGGAGCTCGGGTCGTTCGTGCATGGACAGCGGCCGCGGCCAGACTGCCGGGATGGCACCGGGGTGGGGCGGTGCAGGGATGGCGGTGTGAGCCTCCTCCCCCGCTCGTTCCGGGTCCTCCGCCATCGCGACCTGCGCCTCGTGGTGATCGGCAACCTGGTGTCGCAGCTCGGCACGTGGTCGCAGTACGTCGGCGTGGGCTGGGCCGCCCAGGAGCTCACCGACTCGAAGGTGGCTCTGGGCGTCGCCTTCGCCGCGCCGCTGGCGGCCAGCCTGTTCCTCTCCCCCTTCGCCGGTGTCATCGCCGACCGCTTCGACCGGCGAAAGCTGGTGATGTACGGGAACGTCGCCATGGCCCTGCCGCCCGTGGCGGTCGGTCTCCTGCTCCACCAGGAGGCCATCGGCGTCGGCATGCTCATCTTCCTGGTCTTCCTCGGCGGGGTGGCCCAGGCCCTCACCATGCCGGCTTCGATGGCGCTGGTGCCCCAGCTCGTCCCCCTCGGCGAGGTGCAGCAGGCGGTGGCGCTCAACAGCGGCATGACCAACGCCACCCGGATCATCGGGCCAGGCATCGGCGGCTTCGCCATCAGCACCTGGGGCATCGACTGGGCCTTCCACCTCAACGCCATCTCCTTCTCGGCGGTGGTGATCGCCTGGTGGTTCGTGCACGTGCCGGCACTGGCCGCCGCGGCCGACACCGAATCCTTCGGGGAGCGGCTCCGCGCCGGGTTCACCTACGCCCGGCGGAACAGGTCGGTGGGCCGCCTGCTCCTGCTGACCGCCGTCGGCGCGTTCTGCGTCATGCACGCCCCCCTGATGCCCGTCATCGTGAAGGAGCTCCTCGACGGCGACGCCGGCACCTACGCCCTCCTGTCGTCGGCGCCGGGCGTCGGGGCCTTCATCGGCGCGATCGCAGCCGGCGAGATCACCGGCGGGCAGGCCAGGCGGCGCACCATGGCCGTGTGCGCCATCGGCATGGCCGCGTCCCTGCTCGTCCTCAGCCTCTCGAGGATCACCGCCGTCACCGCCGCCTGCCTGGTGCTCTTCGGGCTGGGCTACTTCCTGCTCAACGCCCTGGTGACGACGGTCGTCGTCGTGGCCACCGCCGACGAGTACCGCGGCCGGGTCATGGGCTTCCTGAGCATGGCCAACGCCGGCATCGTGCCGCTCAACGCGGTGTCGGCCGGCGTGCTGGCGTCGCTCCTGGGCCCGGCCTGGACGGTCGGCCTGGCGGCGTCGGTCCTGCTCGTCTTCTCGGCCGGCTTCGTCGCCACCGGCAAGTTCTCCATGGTCGGCGGGGCCGACGCGGACGAGCCGCCCCCCCGGCCCGACGCGGCGCCGGGGATCGAGGTGCTCGGCGTGCCGGCCGCGGCCGCCGCGGCCGCCGCGGTCGACGACCCGTCCCGCCCGCCGACGTGACGCCCGCCCCCACCTCGCGTCCAGGGCCGGCGGTGTGGAAGTCTCCCCGGCGATGGCACTGACGACCAGCGTCGAGGCGCTCCGCCACCGCCAGTTCCGCCGGGTGTGGCTGGGCGGCCTGGTGAGCCAGATCGGCAACTGGATGCAGATCACCGGTCGGGCCGCGCTCATCTACGAGGCGACGGGTTCGACGGCGGCGCTCGGCACCATCTACTTCCTGAGCTACCTGCCTCAACTGCTCCTGTCGCAGTTCGCCGGGGTGGTGGCCGACCGGTTCGACCGGCGGCGGGTGCTCATCGCCGGCCAGGTCGCGGCCACCGGCGGCTCGGTGATGATGGCCGTCCTCGCCCTGACCGACTCGGCGACGGTGGCCACGGTCGGCGCGGTGTCCGTCGCCGTCGGGCTGGCCCAGGCCACCTCGATGCCGGCCCAGCAGGCGATGGTGCCGTCCCTCGTGCCCCGCGAGTCGCTCACCAGCGCCATCACCCTGAACTCGGCCACCCAGGCCGCCACCCGGGTGTTCGGTCCCCTCCTCGCCGGCCTGGTGTTCGAGACCCTCGGCCTGCCCTGGCTGTTCTGGATCAACTCGGCCAGCTTCGGCGTGATCATCTTCGTCTGGGCGACCACCCACGTGCCCCGCCAGCCCCCGATGGCCGAGACCCGGACCTTCGCCGCCATCGCCGCCGGGTTCCGCTTCGTCCGCTCGCAGCCGGCCCTGCTGGTGGCCATGGCCACCACGCTGGTCATCGCGGGGATCGGCAACATGTACCAACCCCTCGGGGTCGCCTTCACCACCGACGTGCTGGCGGGCGGCGCCTCCGGCCGGGGGACGACCTACTACACGTATCTCCAGGCCGCCCTCGGCGCCGGCGCCTTCGTGGGCATCCTCGGCGTCGCCGACCTCGCAAAGCGGCGGCCGGCCCTCGCCATCGTGGCCTCGTCCACCGGCGTGGCCCTCGGCCTCATCGCCCTCGGGCAGGTCGGCTCGCTAGGACCGGCGCTGGCGGTGGGGTTCGTGATCGGCGCCACCCACTTCGCCACCAACACCCTCGTGCTGAACGTGATCCAGCACCGCACGCCGGACGAGATGCGGGGCCGGGTCCTCGCCCTGCACTCCGTGGGCTTCGTCGGCATGCTCCCGCTCATCTCGATCTCGGGCGGCTGGCTGGCCGAGTCGTTCGGCATCGCGGCCACCCTCACCGGCGCCGGCGTGGTGTGCCTCGCCTACTGCGTGCCGCTGATCCGGTGGTCTCGCCACCTCCCGTCGAGCACGCTCGAGGACCGCCCCGGCGACACCCTCGAGCGGGTGGCGGCGGCCATCGCCGAGGAGGAGGGCGCCGGTCCCCCGATCGAGCGCCCGTCCGGCCCGGCCGCCCCCGCCCCGACCACCTGACGATACGGGCGTCCCCCGCAGACCGAACCCGACCCGAGACCCGTCGGGCTGCTACCGGGCCTCGATGGTGCCGATGAGCTCGAGGAGGCGCTGGGGCGGCAGGTGCTGCTCGAGCACCCGCACGCCGAACGGCGCCAGCGCGTCGGAGATGGCGTTGCCGACCGTGGGCGGCGTGACGATCATCCCGCCCTCGCCCACGCCCCGGAAGTTGACGTCGGCGTCGAGGGGGACGGTCTCGAGGTGCTCGATCTCGATGCGGGGGATCTCGGTGGCGGTGGGCAGCAGATAGTCCATGAAGCTGCCGGCCAGGAACTGGCCGTTGTCGTCGTAGGCGGAGTGCTCGAGGAGCACGGCGCCGATGCCCTGGGCCACGCCCCCCCGCACCTGGCCCTCGACGATGGCGGGGTTGATGAGCACGCCGCAGTCCTCGACCACGACGTAGCGGTCGATGCGCACGAGCCCGGTGGCCACGTCGACCTCGACCTGGGCGCAGTGGGTGCCGCCCGACCAGCCGCCCTTGCCGCCGTCGTAGACGATGGCCACGTCGAGGCCGGTGTCGACGCCGTCGGGGAACCGGCCAGGCTCCGAGGCCGCGGCCGCGATGTCGGCCAGCGACATCGCGCTGGCCGGCACGCCCCTCACCGCCACGGCCCGGTCGACGATCTCGAGGTCGGCGGCGCTGGCCTCGAGCAGGTGCGACGCCAGGTCGAGCACCCGGCCCCGCAGGGCCCTGGCCACGGTGAGCGCGGCCCCGCCGGCCATCGTCGCCGAGCGGCTTCCGCCGGTGAAGCCGGCCGGCACCCGGTCGGTGTCGCCGACCACGACGCGGACGGCGTCGAACGGGACGCCGAACTCGTCGGCTGCGATCTGGGCCAGCGTGGTCTGGTGGCCCTGGCCGTGGGGCATCTGACCGGTGAAGACGCTCACCGTGCCGTCGGCCTCGAGCCGGGCCCGGGCGTTCTCGGCGCCCAGGGCCGGGCCGCCCTCCGCGCGGGGACCGGGGGCGGCCTCGATGTAGGTGGCCATGCCGATCCCGAGGTAGCGACCCTCCCGGCGGGCCTCGGCCTGGCGCCTCCGGAAGTCGGCCAGGTCGACCAGCTCCGCCAGACGCTCGAGCGACTGGCGGGCGGTGACGCCGGTGAGGGCACGGCCGGTGACCATCGCCAGCGGGGCCTCGCCGTCGGTCACGACGTTGCGGAGCCGGAGCTCGTAGGGGTCGATCCCGAGCTCGACCGCGATGAGGTCGAAGAGCCGCTCGCGCACCCAGGTCTCGGCCGCCCACGGTCCCCGGTAGGCCACGTAGCTGGCCTTGTTCGTGATCGCCACCCTGGCCTCGAAGGCGAGGGCCTCCATCCGGTACGGCCCGGGGATCATCCCCTGGATGATGTTGCCGACCATGGCGCCCATGCCCGGGTAGGCGCCCGAGTCGAGGAGCATCTTCACCTTGAGGCCGAGCACCCGCCCGTCGTCGTTCACGGCCGCCTCGACCTCGAAGCTCTCCTCCCGGGCCTGGCCCGAGACGGTGAGGTTCTCGTTGCGGTCCTCGATCCACTTCACCGGCCGGCCGAGGTGCTTCGACGCGACCGCGATCGCGATCTCCTCGCGGCTGGTGCCGAACTTGAGCCCGAAGGAGCCGCCGATCTCCTCGGCCAGCACCCGCACCTTGTCCGGCTCGAGGCCGAGCCGCTTGGCCAGGGTGGAGCGGACCATGTGGACGCCCTGGGTGGCGGCGTGGACGGTGAGCTCGCCGCGGGCCGGGTCGAAGGAGGCGACCACGCCCCGCCCCTCCATCGGCACGTTCTGGTGGCGGTGCTGGCGGAGGTGGACGGCCACCACCCGGTCGGCCCGGGCGAAGACGCCCTCGACGTCGCCGTACACGTTCGGTGCCGCGGCCGGCATGACGTTGGAGCCGAGGTCCTCGAAGATCGGCGGGCTCGACGGGTCGAGGGCGGCCTCGGCCGAGGTGACCGCGGCCAGCTCGTCGTAGTCCACCTCGACCTGCTCGGCGGCGTCCTCGGCCAGGTAGCGGCTCTCGGCGACGATCAGCGCGATGGGGTCGCCGACCAGGCGGACCTTGTCGGTGCAGAGCAGCGAGAAGGCGGGACCGGCCGGTCCGCCCATCATCGCCGCCATGCCGACCGCGCCCGGATGCAGGATCGCCTCGATGTCCTCGCCGGTGAGCACCGCGACGACGCCGGGGAGGGCCCGGGCCTCGTCGACGTCGACCCTCGTGAGCCGGCCGTGGGCGATGGTGCTGCGCACGAACGTGGCGTGGAGCATGCCCGGCAGCTGCACGTCGTCGACGTAGCGACCGGTCCCGGTGAGGATGCGGCGGTCCTCCGAACGCTTGACCCGGGCTCCGGTGAACCGCTCCCCGACCTGTTCCACGATGGCCTCCGACGTTGCTAGCGGGTCGAGTGACCGGTCGGCACGTCGACGCCGGTGGCCCGCAGGACCCCGTCGACGATGCTCTCGTAGCCGGTGCAGCGGCAGATGTTCCCCGACAGGGCGGCCCGGATCTCGGCCTCGCCGGCGCCCGGCGACTCGGCCAGGAGGGCCGTGGCCTGCATCACGAAGCCGGGCGTGCAGAAGCCGCACTGGAAGCTGTGGCTCTCCCACATGGCCTCCTGCAGCGGGTTCATCGTCCCGTCGGCCGCCAGCCCCTCGATGGTCGTGACCTCGCTGCCCAGGGCCTGGACCGCGAACAGGAGGCAGGAGCGCACCGGCTCGCCGTCGAGCAGCACCGTGCAGGCGCCGCAAACGCCGTGCTCGCACCCGACGTGGGTGCCGGTGAGGTGCAGGTCCTCCCGCAGGAAGTCGGCCAGCGTCTTGCGGGCCTCGGCCCGGGCCGAGCGGGCCTCGCCGTTCACCCTGACGGCGATCTCGAAGGTCTCGTCCATCACGCCCCTCCCGCGGCCGCAGCCGCTCCTTCCAGCGCCCGCGTCACCAGCGTCCCGGCGACGGACCGCCGGTAGGCGGCCGAGCCGTGCAGGTCGGAGGGCGGCGTGAGCTCGCGCACCGCGGCGTTGGCCGCGGCCTCGAATGCCGCCCGGCTGGGCGGCCCCCCTCGCAGCAGCGCCACGGCCTCGGCCGACCGCACGGGCGCGTCGGCGACGCCGAGC
>JBFWQW010000041.1:0-22849 GCA_050249235.1 Acidimicrobiia bacterium
CGGGCCGATCGCGGGTGACCCCGGCCTCGTCGAGCAGGATGTTCGGCGTCGAGGCGCCCGTCACGAGGTACACCGGCCGGTCGTCGAGGCGGCTCCCGTCGGGGAGGCGGATCCAGGACTCCGGTCCCCCCACCTCCCTGAGGGCGATGGTGGTCCGCAGGGGCGATCCCGGCCTGGGCTGGACGGTGACCTCGAACGAGCGGCCCGTCGCCCCGGCGGCCGGCACCACCGGGCCCACCACCTTCGGGTCGGGCAGGCCGACGTAGGCCGCCGCGAACGCCAGCGCGGTGGCCTCCGCACCCGGGTCGGTGCCCGCGGGCTGTGCCGCCAGGTGGGTGGTGAGCTGATCGAGCGTGGTGAAGGGCCAGACCGCGTCCAGCAGGTGCGTGGCGTCGTCCGGCGGGGTCGTGGTGGCGGTGGTGGTGGTCGTGGAGGTGTCGCCCGGGCCGGCCCGCACGACGCGGTCGCCCCCGTCGCGGTCGGCGAGCAGGCCGATCCCGAGGGCCACGGCGCCGACCGCCGCCGCGGCCGCCAGGGCGGTGGCCCGCCGCCGGGCGACCCGCCGCGCCGCCACCCGGGCCTGCACCGCCGCCCACGCCCCGGGATCGGGCTCGATCCGGTCGGCTTCGGCCCTGGTCGCGGCCCGCAGGTGGTCCTCGATGCTCACCGCTCCTCCCTCAGCATCGGCGCCAGGGTGGCCAGGCCGCGGTGCACGTGCGTCTTCACCGACCCCGCCGAGACCCCCATGGCCGCCGCGGTCGCCTCCTCCGAGAGGTCGAGGTAGAAGCGGAGGGCGAGCGCCTCCCGCTGGCGGACCGGGAGTCGGCGGAGGGCGGCGACCACCCGGCGGTGCTCGTCCTGCGCCAGCGCACCCGTCTCGGCCGACGGGACGGTGCCGGGCACCGGCTCCGGGCTCCGGCGCCGCACCGCCCGGCGCCGGAGCCGGGACCGAGCGCCGTTCAGCACCACACTGCGGAGCCAGGCCGGCGCCTTGGCGGGCTCCCGGATGCGACCCCGGTCGAGCTGCAGGCGCACGAAGGCGTCCTGCACGACCTCCTCGCTGGCGGCCACGTCACCGAGCAGGAGGGACGCCAGGCGCACCAGGCCGGGGTACTCCGACCGGAAGAGGGCCTCGACCTGCACCGCCCCGGCGACGGTCGCCGCACCCGCACCCTCGACCCCCACCACGGCCATCATCACCCGGACAGACGCCTCAGCCCTCGATCCGGTTGACACGGGCGCCGTGCCGCTCCCGGGCCGCGGCCGGGGTCAGCTCACCGCGTCGCGGAGCTCGCGGCGGAGGTCCTTGATCTCGTCCCGGAGGCGGGCGGCGTACTCGAACTTGAGCTCGGCGGCGGCGTCCTTCATCTCGGCCTCGAGGGTGGCGATGAGGCGCTCGAGCTCGGACTCGGGCAGCTCGGCCAGGTCGGAGCGGGCCCGGTCGTGGGTGCGGGACCGCCGGTCGCGCCCGGGGTGGGGCGCCTCGGGGGCGCCGGCCGGGCGGAACTGGGCGAGGATGTCGGTCACGCCCTTGCGGATCGTCTGCGGGTCGATCCCGTGCTCGCGGTTGTAGATCTCCTGCACGCCCCGGCGGCGCTGGGTCTCCGAGATGGCCCGCTGCATCGAGTCGGTGACGACGTCGGCGTACATGATCACCTGGCCGTCGACGTTCCTGGCCGCCCGGCCCATCGTCTGGATGAGCGACGTCTCCGACCGGAGGAAGCCCTCCTTGTCGGCGTCGAGGATGGCGACCAGCGACACCTCGGGGAGGTCGAGGCCCTCCCGCAGGAGGTTGATGCCGACCAGCACGTCGAACTCGCCGAGGCGCAGGTCGCGCAGGATCTCGATCCGCTGGATGGTGTCGACGTTGCTGTGGAGGTAGCGCACGCGGAGCCCCTGCTCGAGCAGGTACTCGGTGAGGTCCTCGGCCATCTTCTTCGTGAGCGTGGTGACGAGGGAGCGGTCGCCCCGGGCGGTGCGGGCGTTGATCTCGTGCATGAGGTCGTCGATCTGGCCCCGGGTGGGCTTGACGATCACCTCGGGGTCGACGAGGCCGGTGGGCCGCACGATCTGCTCCACGACCGTGGACGAGTGCGAGAGCTCCCACTTCGACGGGGTGGCCGACAGGAGGACGGCCTGGTTGACCTTCTCGATGAACTCCTCGAAGCGCAGCGGCCGGTTGTCGGCCGCCGACGGGAGGCGGAAGCCGTGCTCGACCAGCGTGAGCTTGCGGGAGCGGTCGCCCTCGAACTGGCCGTGGAGCTGGGGGATGGTGACGTGGCTCTCGTCGATCACGAGGAGGAAGTCGTCCGGGAAGAAGTCGATGAGCGTGCTGGGCGGGCTGCCCGACACCCGTCCCTCGATGGGCGCCGAGTAGTTCTCGATCCCGTTGCAGTAGCCCAGCTCCTGCATCATCTCGAGGTCGTGCTGGGTGCGCATGCGCAGCCGCTGGGCCTCGAGGAGCTTGCCCTCCTTCTCGAACCAGGCCAGGCGCTCCTGCAGCTCGCCCTCGATGCGCCCGATGGCCCGCTTCATGCGCTCGTCGCCGGCGACGTAGTGGGTGGCGGGGAACACCGTGAGCTCGGACAGCTCGGCGACCCGTTCGCCGGTGAGCATGTCGACCTGGGTGATGCGCTCGACCTCGTCGCCGAAGAGCTCGATGCGCACGGCCAGCTCCTCGTAGGCCGGGTGCAGCTCGATCGTGTCGCCCCGCACCCGGAACTTGCCCCGCACGAGGTTGGCGTCGTTGCGCTCGTAGTGCATGTCGACCAGGCGGGACAGGACCGTGCGCTGGTCGTGGGTCTGGCCCACCTCGACGTGGAGGATCTGGCCGGCGTACTCCTCGGGCGACCCCAGGCCGTAGATGCACGACACCGACGCCACCACGATCACGTCCCGCCGGGTGAGGAGCGCCGAGGTGGCCGAGTGCCGAAGCCGGTCGATCTCGTCGTTGATCGAGCTGTCCTTCTCGATGTAGGTGTCGCTCGACGGGATGTAGGCCTCGGGCTGGTAGTAGTCGTAGTAGCTGACGAAGTACTCGACCCGGTTGTGCGGGAAGAACTCCCGGAACTCGGACGTGAGCTGGGCCGCCAGCGACTTGTTCGGCGCGATGACGAGCGTGGGCCGCTGGACCTGCTCGATCGTCCAGGCGATCGTGGCGCTCTTGCCCGAGCCGGTGATGCCGAGCAACGTCTGGAACCGCTCGCCCGCCTCGATGCCCTGGCTCAGCGCGGCGATCGCCGCCGGCTGGTCGCCGGCCGGCTCGAAGTCCGACACGAGCTTGAAGCGGTGATCGAGGGCGATGGCCACCCGCTCAGGATAGGGAGGGGGTGGGACATCGACCGGTCCACCGCACCGCCTCGGCACCGAGCGCCCCGACCGTCGCCGGACCGTCGCCGCAACGGGGTCCGGTGCCGGCCCCGGCTACCAGCCGGCCCGGCGGGCCAGGTCGGCCAGGTACTCGGGCCACCAGTCCCCCGCCTTCGGCCCGCCGTTGCACGTCCCGTCGGAGCGACCCGGCGTCTTGACCCAGAGGAAGGCGTCGACCAGCGGGCTCACGCCGGGTGCCACCTCGGGCACCGAGCCGAGGGCGCGGCCCGGGGGGTTGCACCACTGGCGGTCGTCGGTGGGGCCGGCCCCGTTGCGGCTGGTGTCGACCACGAAGTGGGCCCCGCCGACCAGGGCCGAGAGGGCGGTGCCGTAGGCCACGTTGGCTTCCGTCGTGTGGAAGCCGGCGACGTTGACGCTGAAGCCGTCGGCCCGGTCGATCCCGGCCCGGTCCAGCCGCGCCGCCATCGCCGCCGGGGTGTGGGAGCCGGCTGTGCCGGCGTCGAGGTAGACGTGGACGGCCGGCCGGGCCGCCAGCACCGCGACGGCGTCCCGGAGGAGGGCGAGCCGCGCCTCCTGCTCGTCGGGCGTGAGGCACTTCGTGAGGTGCAGCAGGGCGTCGGGCTCGAGGACGACGACGGCCGGTCGATCGCCGATGCCGGCCGCGACCTCCCGCACCCAGCCGGCGTAGTCCTCCGGCGACGCCGCCCCGCCGCCCGAGTGGCTGCCGCAGTCCCGCTTCGGCACGCGGTACAGCACGAGGACGGGCATGGCCCTGGCCGCGGCCGCCGCCGCCACGTGGGCGTCCACGGCACCCCGGACGGCACCGCCGCCGTCGTTGGCGAACCACCGGGCCTGGGCCACGGCGGCCACCCGCTGCATCAGGGCCGCGCCGGCCGGGTCGGTGCCCTGCCAGGCGAGCGCCTGGGCCGCGGCCTGACCGTCGGGCGCCACGAACAGGGTGGCCGGGAGCCAGGGGTCGGGGGCGGGGCGGGGCGGCCGGGCGGGGGCCGCGACCTCGGCCGGCACCGCTGGGACGTCCGTCGTCGAGGTCGGCGCCGGACCCGGGGCGCTCGGCGGGGCCGGTGCGGTCGGCACCGGCCCGGCGGCCGTGCCCGGGTCGGGCGGCGCCGGTGCCGCCTGCCGGGGCGGGAACGTCATCCCCGACGTCCGCTCGGGCCGGGCGGCCTCGTCGGTCCCGGCGAACTTGGCCACCACGGCCGCGCCGGCGGCCACCGCCAGGCCGGCCAGCACCAGGGCCAGCACCAGGGCCAGCACCAGGACCGGGACCGGCACCGGGCGGGCGCGACCCGGCCCGGCTCGGTCCGCGCCGCGGCGCCCGGTCATCGCCTCCATCCGATCTGTTGCCCATCGGTCGAGGCCGCCCGCGACTTGAGGCGGGATCGGGCGCGACCGGCGACGGTCAGCGGTGGGGCAGCCCCTCGATCCACGCCCAGGCGGCATCGACCTGGGGGGCGAGGGCGGCTTCGTCGCCGGCGTTGTCGATCACGAAGTCGGCGAAGGCCTTGCGCTCCTCCCGGGTGATCTGGGCCGCGATGCGGGCCCGGGCGTCGGCCTCACCCATGCCCCGGGAGGCCACCAGCCGCTCGACCGCCACGTCGACCGGCACGTCGACGACGATCGTCGCCTGCTCGCCGTACTGGTGGGCCTGCACGAGCAGGGCGACGTCGAGGATCACCACGTCGTCGGTGCCTTCCCGCTCCTCGATCCGCTCGAGCAGCGTGGCCTCGATGGCCGGCCGGGTGATGGCGGTGAGGGCGGCGAGCTGGTCCGGGTCGGTGAAGGCGATGTCGGCCATCGCCTGGCGGTTCAACGTGCCGTCGGGATTGACGATGTCGGGGCCCCAGCGGCCCACCATGGCGAGGAAGACGCCCTGGCCCGGCTCCTGGAGCTCGCGGGCGATCTTGTCGCCGTCGAGGATCACCGCGCCGCGGGCGGCGAGCAGCAACGACACCGTCGACTTCCCCGAGCCGATGCCGCCGGCCAACCCGATCACCTTCACGGGCGCAGGACCGTAGCGGCGATCGGGCCGGGCCCCGTTCGTGGCCGGCCGGTGTGGTGCCCGGCCGGCCGCGACCGGGTCGTCCGCTCAGGCCCCCGTGGTGTCGGTGCCGTCGGTGGCGTCGGTGGCGTCGGTGGCGTCGCCGCCCTCGGCGGTCTCGCCGGCCACGGTGTCGAGCGCCGCGTCGTCGCCGGCCGGTGCACCCTCGCCGGCGGCCTCCGCGGCGGCGGCCGCCTGGGCCTCGGCGGCGGCCTCGGGGTACTGCTCGTAGTACTCGGCCCAGGCCTTCTCGGCGTCGGACATCTCGCCGTCGGGCGTGGAGCCGCCGACGTAGTTGCCGGCTTCGTCGTAGGCGTGCTCGCCGAAGTGCTGCTGGTACTCGGCGGCCACCTCGCCGCCCTCGGCGGCCTGCTTGATCGACAGGCTGATGCGGCGGCGCTGGAGGTCGAGGTCGATGATCTTGACCCACAGCTCCTCGCCCGGCGTGACCACCTGCTCGGGCAGGTCGACGTGGTGCTGGCTCATCTCGGAGATGTGGACCAGGCCCTCGATGCCCTCGCCGACCTGCACGAACGCGCCGAACGGCACCAGCTTGGTGACCCGGCCGTAGACGAGCTCGCCCACCCGGTGGGTGGTGGCGAACTCCTGCCAGGGGTCCTGCTGGGTGGCCTTCAGGGAGAGGCTGATGCGCTCCTTGTCGAGGTCGACGTCGAGCACCTGCACCTCGATCTCGTCGCCCACCTGGACGACCGAGCCGGGGTGGTCGACGTGCTTCCAGGACAGCTCGGACACGTGCACGAGGCCGTCCATCCCGCCGAGGTCGACGAAGGCGCCGAAGTTGACGACCGACGACACCACGCCCTTGCGGGTCTCGCCGGGCTTGAGGTTGGCGAGGAACTCCTCGCGCTGCTCCTTCTGCGTCTCCTCGAGCCAGGCCCGGCGGGAGAGCACCACGTTGTTGCGGTTCTTGTCGAGCTCGATGATCTTCGCCTCGAGCTCCTTGCCCACGTAGGGCTGGAGGTCGCGCACCCGGCGGAGCTCGACGAGCGAGGCGGGGAGGAAGCCGCGGAGGCCGATGTCGAGGATCAGGCCGCCCTTGACGACCTCGATGACGAGGCCCTTGACGACGCCGTCGGCCTCCTTGACCCGCTCGATGTCGCCCCACGCCCGCTCGTACTGGGCCCGCTTCTTGGAGAGGACCAGCCGACCCTCCTTGTCCTCCTTCTGGAGGACGAGGGCCTCGATCTGCTCGCCGAGGGAGACGATCTCGCCGGGGTCGACGTCGTTGCGGATGGACAGCTCCCGGGAGGGGATGACGCCCTCCGACTTGAAGCCGATGTCGAGGAGCACCTCGTCCTTGTCGACCTTCACCACCGTGCCGGTGACGATGTCGCCGTCGTCGAACTCGACGATCGTGCCGTTGATGGCGTCGTCGAACGACAGGCCACCGAGGTCGTCGCTCACCACCTGGCGGGGGGTGTACTCCCCGGCTTCGTCGAAGGTGCCGAAGGGGCTCTCGGCCACGGCGGTGGTGGGATCGGTGGTGACGTCGGACATGAGGTAGGTCGCCTTTGGGGTTCCGGACAGGCGCCGACGGTCGGCGCGATCGGCGGCAATGCTACGTCGTCAGGGTCGCCGGGCAACCAGGAGGAACTCGGGGGTGTCGACGGTGGGGGGTCGCTCGGCGTAGTCCCCGGGGGTGACCGACCAGAGGTCGCGCACCTCCAGCCGGGCCCGGGCGGCGAGGAGGCGGAGCTCCCGGGGCGTGAAGCAGGTGGTCCAGAGGTCGAACTCGGCGTCGGCGCCGCCAGGGTCCTTGACCGTGGTCCGCTCGTGGTTCACGCCGGTGGCCGCGTCGAAGGTGTCGGTGTCCTCCAGGTAGCGGACCTGGAAGTAGGCGGAGAAGGCGCTCAGGGCGACGAGGCCGGTGCCCGGGCGGACGGCGCGGGCCATGCCGTCGAGCACCCGGCCGTCGCCGTCGTCGGAGCCGCCGATGAGGCCGAAGGCGCCCTGGCACAGGCTGATGGCGGCGTCGAACTCGCCGTCGAAGTCGAGGTGGCGGGCATCCCGGCGCTCGAAGGTGGCGCCCGGCGGGGCGTCGGCCCGGGCCAGGTCGACGAAGCGCTGCGACACGTCGACGCCGTGCACCTCGACGCCCCGGGCGGCCAGGGCGTGGGCGTGCCGCCCCGGCCCGCAGCCCACGTCGAGCACCCGGCTGCCGGGCCCCAGACCCAGCACCTCCACGAGGAAGCCCACCTCCTGGGCCGTCCCCTTCGTGAACGAGTACCGCAGGTACGCCTCCCCGGCGTGCTCGGCCAGGCCCTCGAACCAGTGGTCGGGCATCCCCCCTCTCTACTCGGTCCCCCACCTCCCACCCCACCGAACTGGGTGCCACCCAAGCCGCTCGGCGGCTTCAGCGGCACCCAGTTCCGGGTGTCACCGTCACGCAGACCGAACTGGGTGCCACGCAAGCCGCTCGGCGGCTTCAGCGGCACCCAGTTGCTCGCGGAGGTCGTTCCGGGCGTCTCGCACCGCGAGGTGGACGAGGTGGGGCTGGTACCAGACGTGCTCGTCCGGGATCCGCAGCACCTTCGGGAACCCGGCCGCGAGGAGCTGGGCGTCGCGCCGCCTGTCCCGCGCCCGGTCCATGGGGCTGGTGTGGTGGGCGGCGCTGTCGACCTCGACCACGAGCCCGGTCTCGTCGTCGTAGAGGTCGACCCGGCCGGTCCACTCGTGGCCGCCGAGGTCGACCTGGCGCCTGAGGGGCGCCTGGCCGGACTCGCGAAGGATCCGCTCGACGCGCAGCTCGAGGCCGGAGGCCGGCAGCGCCGAGCCGACCGGTCGCTCGGCGAGGACGGTGCGCATCAGCGAGATGCCCGGTCGACCACGGCAGGCGAGCTCGTCGAGCAGCCGATGGAGTGCGACCAGCGTGCCGGGGCTCCGGTTCGACACCAGGTTGACCAGCCGCGCCACCCGCTCCTCGTGCAGGCGACCCGCCAGGTCGAAGATGGTCCGGGCCAGCGAGGTGACGGGGACGGCTCGCGCCTCCGTCACGTGCCCCGGCAGCAGCAGCCGGGGCCGGTGGAGCACAGCGACCGGGCGTTCCCGGCTGTTGCGGCGGAGACCCCTGGTGACCTCGATCGGCGACACGCCGAAGCCGGGCAGCTGCCAGAGCCAGGCGGCCGTGCCGTGCGACGCCACCGCGCCGTCGCCGGCGTCGAGCACCCCGATCATCACCTGCTGCTCGGCGGACCTCGGCGTCCCCAGCCGACGGAGGACGGACCGGGTCGCGGCCTCCCACTGGCCGCTCAGGCAGCGCCTCGTGAACCGCACGTCGAGGTCGAACTGCCACGCGGCCACGACGCCGTGCTGCGCCTCGGCCAGCTCCTGCATGGCTGCTTCCGACGTCTCCCCGACCGGCATCCCGCCACGATGCCCGGGCCCTGTGACACGGTCGTCGCACCGCACCGAACTGGGTGCCCCTGAAGCCGCCCTGCGGCTTCAGTGGCACCCAGTTCGCAAGGGGGTTCGCAAGGGGGCGGGCGAGAGGCCGAGGCGGGCGGGGACTACTTGGCGGTTGCCCAGGAGTCGCCGAAGGACAGGTTGACCTCGAGGGGGACGCACAGCTCGCAGGCGGCGGCCATGGTGGTGCGGACCAGGTCGGCCATGGCGTCGTGCTCGTCGGGCGGGACCTCGAGGATCACCTCGTCGTGGACCTGGAGGATGAGCCGGCTGGCCGCGCCCCGCTCCTCCAGCGCCCGGTCGAGCTCGACGAGGGCCACCTTGAAGATGTCGGCGGCCAGGCCCTGGAT
The DNA here is from genome assembly GCA_050249235.1 of Acidimicrobiia bacterium. Taxonomy (GTDB): domain Bacteria; phylum Actinomycetota; class Acidimicrobiia; order Acidimicrobiales; family CADCSY01; genus JAEKLB01. The sequence goes on from JBFWQW010000041.1 coordinate 9,163, forward strand.
CCCGGCGTTCATGGCCTGGCGCTCGCCGGCCTGGCGGATGCGGAAGTTCGGCGACGACAGCTCCGGGATGGGCCGGCGCCGGCCCATCATCGTCTCCGTGTAGCCCCGCTGGCGGGCCTCGGCGACGGTCCGCTCCATGTACGCCTTCACGTTGGGGAAGGCCACGAAGTAGGCGTCGAGGATCTCGGCCGCCTCGGCCACGGGGATCGACAGGCGCTGGGCCAGCCCGTACGACTCCATGCCGTAGGCCAGCCCGTAGGACACCATCTTCGCCTTGGCCCGCTGGTCGGGGCGCACGGCGTCCTCCGCCACGCCGAACACCCGTGCCGCGGTGGTGGTGTGGATGTCCTCGCCGTTGGTGAACGCCCCGACGAGGCCGGGGTCGTCGGCCAGGTGGGCGATCACCCGCAGCTCGATCTGGTTGTAGTCGGCCACCAGCAGCTCGTAGCCGGGCGCGGGCACGAAGGCCCGCCGGAAGAGCCGGCCCTCGTCGGTGCGGACCGGGATGTTGTGGAGGTTGGGCTGGTCGGACGACAGGCGTCCGGTGCGGGCCACGGTCTGGGTGAAGTTGGCGTGGATGCGGCCGTCGGCGGCGACCTCGGCGATCAGGCCCTCGCCGTAGGTGGACCGCAGCTTCTCGACCTCGCGGTAGCGCAGGAGGAGCTCGATGATCGGGTGCAGCCCCTTGAGCTTCTCGAGCGACGCGGCGTCGGTGGAGTAGCCGGTCTTCGTCTTCTTCTGCGGCGCCAGCCCCAGCTCGTCGAACAGGACCTCGCGCAGCTGGGGCGTGGAGTTCACCTTGAAGGGCCGGCCGGCGGCCTCCTGGATGGCGACCTCGAGCTCGCCGGCCTCCTTGGCCAGCCGGTCGTTGAGCCCCCGGAGATAGGCGGCGTCGACGGCGACGCCGACGTGCTCCATCCGGGCCAGCACCCGCACCAGCGGCCGCTCGATCGTGTCGTAGAGGTGGCGCAGGCCCTGGCTCGCCAGCGCCTCGGTGACCGCCGGGGCCAGCCGGGCCACCGCCGCGGCCAGGCGCCCGGTCCCGGCCGGGAGGTCGTCGCCCCGGCCGTCGAGGTCGAGCATCCCTTCCAGCGGAGCCGCCGCCGCGCCCGCCGCCGGGTCGAGCGTGAGCCCGGTGTAGCGGAGCAGGAGGTCGGACGGCTGGTACGACGCCTGGGCCGGGTCGAGCAGGTAGCAGGCGACCTCGGTGTCGATGTCGAGCGTGCGGACGTCGACGCCGAGCGCGAGCAGCGACCGCATGAGGGCCTTGGCCCCGTGGGTGGCGACCGGCCGGCCGCCCTCGGCCACGAGCGTCCGGAGGGCGTCGAGCACGCGGGGCGCCCGGAGCACGTCGCCGGCGATCCATGACGCCCGGCCGGCGTCGGGCGCGGTGACGACGGCGAGGCCGGCGAGCGGCGACCGGCCCGGCGCACCCTCCCAGGCGGCCGCCAGCGGGAGCGCCGGCTCGGCCGACCCCCCGGCCAGGTCGGCCAGGAGGGCGACGGCGGCGTCCTCGCCCGCCACCACCTCGGTCTCGCACGCCAGCCGCCCGGTGCCCTCGGCGACCGGCAGGGGCGCGTCGCCCGCTTCGGCCACCGCCTCGACGAGCCGCTCGTAGAGCGTCCGGAACTCGAGGAAGTTGAAGACCTTGTGCACCTCGTCGCCGTCGAAGGGCACCCGGACCAGGTCGTCGGGACCGACGTCGAGCGGCACCTGGCGGTCGAGCACCATCAGCCGCACGTTCTTGCGGACCTGCACCTCGTGGGCGGCCAGGTTCTCCCGGAGCTTCGGCGACAGGTCGGCCAGGTTGGCGAAGATCCCGTCGAGGCCGCCGTAGGTGTTGATGAGCTTGGCCGCCGTCTTCTCCCCCACGCCCGGGACCCCGGGCAGGTTGTCGGACGGGTCGCCCCGCATGGCCGCGTACTGCGGGTACTCGGCGGGGGTGACGCCGGTGCGCTCCTTGATGCCGGCCTCGTCGTAGAAGGCGTAGTCGCTCACCCCCCGCCGGTTGTAGAGGACCTTCACGTGCGGGTCCTCCACCAGCTGGTAGGCGTCGCGGTCGCCGGTGACGATGACGACGTCGTCGCCCCGGTCGCGGCCCTGGGTGGCCAGCGTGGCGATGATGTCGTCGGCCTCGAAGCCGGCCACCTCGATCATCGGGATCCGGAGGGCGTCGCACACCTGGCGCACCAGGCCGAGCTGCTGGCGGAGGATGTCGGGCGCCGCCTCCCGCTGCGCCTTGTAGGCCGGCTCCTCGACGTGGCGGAACGTCGGTTCGGGCCGGTCCCACGCCACCGCCAGGGCGGTGGGGCGGTGGTCGCGCAGCAGGTTCACCAGCATCGAGGTGAAGCCGTACACGGCGTTGGTGACCTGGCCCGAGGCCGTCGCCATGTCGGTGGGCAGCGCGAAGAAGGCCCGGTACGTCAGCGAGTTGCCGTCGAGGAGCAGGAGGGTGCCCATGCCGTGCTCACGTTAGGGCCAGACCAAATCCGCCGTCCGGTCCGGCTCCCGGCCCGTTCGGCCCGCCCGATCAGCCCCGATCGACCGACCCGTCGGGGGCGAGCGTGCCGTCGAGCACCCGCTCGGCGACGGAGCGCATCGTGGCCCGCTCCCGCATGGCGGTCTGCTGGACGAACCGGAAGGCGTCCTGCTCGCTCAGGGCGTGCCGGTCCATCAGCACGCCCTTGGCCCGGTCGACGGCCCGGCGGGTCTCGAGCTGGTCGTTGAGGTCCTTCACCTCGGACTCGAGGGCCTTCATCTCCTGGAACCGGCCGAGGGCCACCTCCACCGCCGGGATGAGCTCCGACCGCTGGAAGGGCTTGACCAGGTAGGCGAGGGCCCCGGCGTCGCGGGCCTGCTCGATCAGGTCGCGCTGCGAGAAGGCGGTGAGGATCAGCACCGCCGACTCGCGGGTGGTGTTGATCTCGCGGGCCGCGGCCAAGCCGTCCATGCCCGGCATCTTCACGTCGAGGATGACGACGTCGGGCACCAGCTCGCGCACGAGGCGGACGGCCTCGTCGCCCCGCCCGGTCTCGCCGACCACCTCGTAGCCCTCCTCCTCGAGGGTCTCCTTGAGGTCGAGGCGGATGATGGCCTCGTCCTCTGCGATCACCACCCGGGCCGGGCTCACCTCCACGCCGCCACGAGGCGGTCGAGCAGCTCGTCCTGCGTGCGCTCGAGTTCCGCGAGCTCGCCGACCAGGTCGGCGCGGTGCCGGGCCATGGCGTCGGCGTGACGCTGCGCCTCCTCGTGCTCACGCTCTGCGATCGGCGTCTCGGACACGAGGGCCCGGAGGCGGGCGTCCTCGGCCGTCTCGGCCAGCACCGCCAGCTGCTCGTCGACGACCGCCAGCTCCTCGCGGAGCACCCGCTGGCGGTTCACGACATCGTCGAGCCGTCGCTCGAGCAGGGACCGGGACATCGGCCGGGAGTGTAGATGCGGACCCCTCCCGGGCCGGCACGGCTTCCGCCCCCTCGGCTCGCCGACCCTTGCCCCACCCGGCCTTCGGGAGCGGGCTGGTTGGGTACCGTCCGACGGTGGAGCTCGGTCCGTGGGGCGTGGACGAGGGCTACTGGGACGTGGGCGGCCGCTGGCACGAGCCGTCGGCGGCGACCCGCGAGGCCCTCCGCCGAGCCATGACCGCCGGTCTCCCCGGGCCCGACCCCGACCCCGACCGCGACCCCGACCGTTGGCAGGGGGGGCCGCCGCCGGGGCCGCCGATGTGGTTCGTGCGGGCCGGCACCGCCCACTACCTGCAGGGGCCGGCCGACCTGGTGCTCGAGGACGGCACGGCGGTCCGGGCCGACGAGGCCCTGCCCCCCGACCTGCCGATGGGCTACCACGACCTGCACCCCCGCGACGGTGGCGCCGTCACCCGCCTCGTGGTCACGCCCGGCCGCTGCCACCTCCCGCCCGACCTCCGGATCTGGGGCCTGTCCACCCAGCTCTATGCGTCTCGCTCCCGCGCCAGCTGGGGCATCGGCGACCTGGCCGACCTCCGCCGCCTCGGCGGGTGGGCCGCGGGGCGGGGCGCCCGGGTGCTGGCCGTCAGCCCACTGCACGCCCCGGGACCGGCCCACCCGGTCGACCCGAGCCCCTACCACCCGTCGAGCCGCCGCCACCTCAACCCGCTCCACCTCCGGGTGGAGGAGGTGCCGGGCGCGGCCGGCCTCGCCGAGCTCGGCCCGGCGGCCGCGGCCGGCCGGGCCCTGCTCGCCGACCGCCGCATCGACCGCGACCGGGTGTGGGCCCTCAAGCGCCCCGCGCTCGAGGCCGCCTTCGCCCGCTCGGGCGACGACACCCGGCTCGACGCCTTCGTCGCCGGTCGGCCGTCGGTGACCGGCTGGGCCACCTTCGCCGCGATCGCCGACGTGCACGGCAACGACTGGCGGCGGTGGCCCGACGGGCTCCGCCGGCCGGACGGGCCGGCCGTCGCCGCCTTCGCGGCCGGCCACGGTCGGGAGATCCGGTTCCACGCGTGGCTCCAGTGGGCCCTCGACCTCCAGCTGGCCGCCGCCGCGGCCACCATCGGGCTGGTCCAGGACCTGGCCGTGGGCTTCGACGCCGGGGGCGCCGACGCCTGGGAGCTCCAGGACCTGCTGGCCCTCGACATGCGGATCGGCGCTCCGCCTGACGAGTTCAACGGCGACGGCCAGAACTGGGGACTGCCGCCGTTCGTGCCCTGGCGGCTCCGAGACGCCCGCTACGGGCCCTTCGTCGAGACGGTGCGGGCCGCCCTGCGCCACCTCGGGCCGGCGGCCGGGGCCGCCGGGGCGACGGGCCCGGCCGGCGGGCTGCGGGTCGACCACGTGATGGGGCTGTTCCGCCTCTTCTGGGTGCCGCTCGGGGAGGGGCCGACGGGCGGTGCCTACGTGCGCTACCCGGCCGGCGAGCTGCTCGACATCCTCGCCCTCGAGAGCCACCGGGTCGGGGCCTTCGTGGTCGGCGAGGACCTCGGCACGGTGGAGGACTCGGTGCGCTCCGAGCTGGCCGACCGCCAGGTCCTCTCCTACCGCCTCCTCTGGTTCGAGGAGGGCGAGCCGCCCCACTGGCCCCGCCAGTCCTTCGGCGCGCTCTCCACCCACGACCTGCCCACGACGGCCGGGCTGTGGCTCGGCACCGATCCCGACGCCGCCGAGCTCGGGCGGGTGCGCCACCGCCTGGCCCGGGCCGTGGGCCGCCCCGACGCCCCGCCCGATCCCGACGGCACCGACCCCGCCGCCGCCGGCACCGGGGACGCCGCGGCCGACGAGCTCGACCGGGTGATCCTCGACCGGGTGATCGTCGACGCCCACCGGGCCCTCGGCCGGGCCGCCTCCCGGGTGGTGGTGGCCTCGCTCGACGACCTCCTCGCGGTGCGCGAGCGACCCAACCTCCCCGGGACCGTCGTGACGTCGAACTGGACCACGGCACTGCCCGAGCCGCTCGAGTCGCTCGAGGACTCCCCCCTCGCCGGGGAGGTGCTCGACGCGCTCGGCTCGACCAGGTGACGGCGGGGGCGTGGGGCCTACGCTGACCGGCGCGCTCCCGTAGCCCAACCGGCAGAGGCGCGCGACTCAAAATCGCGTCAGTGTGGGTTCGAATCCCACCGGGAGCACCCGCCCGCAGCGGTCCCACCCCGACGAGGAGCAGGGGTTTACGCTGCCAGCCCTACGTACCTGCCCGTGAGACGTCCGCCGTGCCCGAGGCACCCGAAGCGTGACCTGGAGGACCCAGTGCGAGCGCAGACCGCATGATCGCGTTCACGTTCCCCGGCCAGGGCTCGCAGCGACCGGGCATGGGCGAGGCCTGGGTCGACCACGCGTCGTGGGAGCTGGTCGACGAGGCGTCGGCCGTCGCCGGGCGCGACCTCGGCCGACTCCTCCTCGAGGCCGACGCCGACGAGCTCCGCCAGACCCGCAACGCCCAGCTCACGACGTTCGTCCTGAGCCTGGTGGTGCTCGACGCGGTCGAGCGCCTCGGCGTGGCCCCGGCCGCCGCGGCCGGCCACAGCCTCGGCGAGTACACCGCCCTGACCGCCACCGGCGCCTTCTCGTTCGCCGACGGCGTCCGGGTGGTCACCGCCCGGGGCGAGGCCATGCAGGACGCCGCCGAGGACAACCCCGGGACGATGGCCGCCGTGCTCGGCCTCGACGACGACGACGCCGACGCGGCCTGCCGCCGGGCCGACGGCGACGTGTGGGTGGCGAACTTCAACGCGCCCGGCCAGATCGTGATCGCCGGCTCGGCCGCAGCCGTCGCCGACGCCGCCGTCGTCGCCAAGGAGCTCGGTGCCAAGAAGGTCATGCCGCTGCCCGTCGGCGGCGCCTTCCACACCCCGTTCATGGCCCCGGCCCGCGACGACCTCCGCAAGGCCATCGCCGAGGCCACCCTCCGCGCCCCCGACGTGCCGGTGGTCGCCAACGTCGACGCCCGCCCCAACCTCGATCCCGACGACTGGGCCACCCTGCTGTCGGCCCAGCTGGTGAGCCCCGTTCGCTGGCGGCACACGGTGCAGCGCCTGGCCGACGACGGCACGACCACGCTGGTCGAGCTCGGGCCGGGCAGCGTGCTCACGGGCATGGCCAAGCGGATCGTCCCCGGCCTCACCTACACCTCGGTCGCCACGCCCGACGACCTCGACCGCCTGCTCGAGGTGCTGGCCGGCGCGCCGGCCGCCAGGCGGGCCGAGCTCGACGGCGAGCACCTCTTCGCCCACGAGCGCATGATCGTGAGCCCGGCCGCCGGCCTGTTCGCCCTCGACCCGCGGTGGGCGCCCGACGCCCCCGGCCGGCTCGAGGTGGGCGACCTGCTCGGCACCATCGGCGAGGTCGAGGTCCGCAGCCTGTTCGCCGGCGCGCTGATGGGCCTGCTGGCGGTCGACGGCGAGCGGGTCACGGCCAGCCAGCCCATCGCCTGGCTGCGCACGCCGTGACCGCCCCGGCCGGGCCCGCAGCCTGCCGGGTGGCGAGCCCGCGCCCGCCCGCCGGCGGCGCCGGCCGCCGGGCGCACCGACGAGAGGGGACCCGTCCATGGGCATCGTGATCCGGGGGTGGGGCTCGGCCCTGCCCGAGAAGGTCCTCACCAACGCCGACTTCGCGGTCCGGCTCGACACGTCCGACGAGTGGATCGTCGACCGCACCGGCATCCGGGAGCGACGGTGGGGCGGCACCACCGTCGGCCTCTCGGTCGACTCGGGCGCCCGGGCCATCGAGTCGGCCGGCCTCCGCCCCGCCGACATCGACCTCCTCCTGCTCGCCACCACCACGCCCGACCAGCAGATCCCGGGCTCCTCGGCCAGCGTCCAGCACCTGCTCGGCACCACCGGCGGCGCCGTCGACCTCAACGCGGCCTGCTCCGGCTTCGTCTACGCCCTGGTGGTGGCGGCCGGGATGTGCGGTGTGGGTGCCCGCCGGGCCCTGGTGGTGGGCACCGACTGCATGTCGCGCACCGTCGACCCCGACGACCGGGGCACCGCCATCCTCTTCGGCGACGGCTCGGGCGCGGTCGTGGTCGAGGCCGTCGACGGCCCCGGCCAGCTCCTCGGCTGGGACCTCGGCTGCGACGGCTCGCTGCGCCACCTCCTCGACCAGGACCACGGCGGCTTCCTGCAGATGAACGGCAAGGAGGTCTTCCGCCAGGCCGTCCGGGTGGTGGTGGAGTCGTCGGGCAAGGCGCTGGCGCAGGCCGGGCTCACCGCCGGCGACGTCACCCTGCTCGTCCCCCACCAGGCCAACACGCGGATCATCGCCTCGGCCTGCGAGAAGCTGGGCATCCCGCTCGACCACGTCGCCCTCGTGCTGGAGCGGACCGGCAACACGTCGGCCGCGTCGATCCCGCTGGCGCTGGTCGACGCCATCGAGCACGACCGCCTCCGCGACGGCGACAACGTGCTGCTCTGCGGGTTCGGCGCCGGCATGACCTGGGCCAGCGCGGTCCTACGATGGGGCGCCTGATGGCTGGGGAGGCGACGGGACGGGTCGTCCTCGTGACCGGGGGCAACCGGGGCATCGGCCTCGCCTGCGCCCGGGCCTTCGCCGCCCTCGGCGACCGGGTGGCGGTCACCAGCCGCTCCGGCGACGTCGACGGGTTCCTCACCCTGAAATGCGACGTCACGTCGACCGACGAGGTCGACGCCGCCTTCGCCGAGGTCGAGGCCACGTGGGGCCCGGTCGAGGTCCTGGTCGCCAACGCCGGCCTCACCCGCGACGGGCTGGCCGTGCGCATGAAGGACGACGACTTCGCCGCCGTGGTCGACACCAACCTGGCCGGCGCCTTCCGGGTGGCCCGCCGGGCCACCGGCCCCATGATGCGGGCCCGAACCGGTCGGCTGGTGTTCCTGTCGTCGGTCGTCGGTCTCTCCGGCTCGGCCGGGCAGGCGAACTACGCCGCCTCGAAGGCCGGGCTGGTCGGCCTGGCCCGCTCGCTGGCCCGGGAGCTGGCGTCCCGGGGGATCACCGCCAACGTCGTCGCGCCCGGCCCGGTGGCCACCGACATGACCGACGCCCTCGGCGAGGCCCGCCGGGCCGAGATGACCGCGGCCGTGCCCATCGGCCGCTTCGCCACCGTCGACGAGGTGGCCGCCGCCGTCACCTTCCTCGCCTCCCCCGCGGCCGCGTCGATCACCGGCGCCGTGCTGCCGGTCGACGGCGGGCTCGGCATGGGCCACTGACCGACCGATCGACCGACCGACCGAGCGACCGCCCCGATCTCCCACGCACCAACCCGAGCACCGATCCCGAGAAGTGCACCGATCCCGAGAAAAAGGAAGACGACGACAATGGCCGACGACACCTTCGAGACCTTCAGGAAGTGCGCCGTGGAGGTGCTCCAGGTCTCGCCCGAACAGATCACCCTCGAGGCGAAGTTCGGCGACGACCTCGACGCCGACAGCCTCGACCTGGTCGAGCTGGTGATGGCCCTCGAGGAGGCCTTCGACATCGAGGTGCCGGAAGAGGAGCTCGACGGCATCGTCACCATCGGTCAGGCCTACGACCTGGTCCGCGGCAAGCTCTGATGCAGGGCGGGCGACGAGTCGCCGTCACCGGCATCGGCGTGGTGGCCTCGGCCGGCATCGGCGTCGACGCGTTCTGGGCCGGGCTCCTGGGCACGCCCCCGGACGGGCCCCGCCAGATCCACGACTGGGACCCCTCACCGTGGTTCGGGCCGAAGGACGCCCGCCGCTCCGACCGCTTCTCCCAGTTCGCCGTGGCCGCGGCCGAGGAGGCGCTGGCCGATGCCGGCACCATCGGCGCCGACCTCGACCGCTCGGGCGTCTTCGTCGCCACCGGCGTCGGCGGCCTGAACACGCTCGAGGAGCAGATCGTCGTCAACCACGAGAAGGGCTCGAAGCGGGTCTCGCCCTTCCTGGTGCCGATGATGATGTGCAACGCGGCGGCCGCCACCGTCTCCATGCGCTTCGGCTGGCGGGGCCCGTGCGAGGCCACCGTCACGGCCTGCGCGGCCAGCACCCATGCCATCGGCAACGCCGCCCGGCTGGTGGCCATGGGCGTGTGCGACGCCATGCTGGCCGGCGGCTCCGAGACCGCCATCACGCCCACGGGCGTGGCCGGCTTCCGCAACATGACCGCGCTGTCTGCCTCGGGCATCTCCCGGCCCTTCGACCTCGACCGCGACGGCTTCGTGATCGCCGAGGGCGCCGGCATCCTCGTCCTCGAGGCCTGGGATCTCGCCGTGGCCCGGGGCGCCACCATCCACGGCGAGATCCTCGGCTCGGCCAGCACCGCCGACGCCCACCACATCACCGCCCCCTCGCCCGACGGTTCCGGGGCGGTTCGGTGCATGGAGTGGGCCCTCGCCGATGCCGGGCTCGCCGCCGCCGAGATCGGCCAGATCAACGCCCACGGCACGTCGACCCCCCTCAACGACGCCGCCGAGGCCTTGGCCATCACCAAGGTGTTCGGCACGCCCGGCCCGCCGGTGACGTCCACGAAGGGCGTCACCGGGCACGCCCTGGGCGCGGCCGGGGCCCTCGAGGCCACCGCCGTCCTGCTCTCGATGCGCCACCGGCTGATCCCGCCCACCTCGGGGCTCGTGAACCTCGACCCCGCCGTCACGGTCGACGTCGTGGCCGGTGCGCCCCGCCCGTGGGAGCCGGGGCCGACCCTGTCGAACTCGTTCGGCTTCGGCGGCCACAACGGCTGCCTGGTGCTCGGCCCGGCCTGACCACCGGAGCCGCCGGCCCGTCCGGGCCCGCTCGGCGAACGCTCAGGCGGGGACGATGACGAACAGCAGGTCGGCCTCGCAGGCCGTCACGCCGCCCACGGTGGCGGCGCCGTGGCCCTTGCCGGCCCGGGTCGACATGCGGCTCAAGCTCACCGTGAGCTCGAGGGTGTCGCCGGGCGACACCTGGCGGCGGAAGCGGGCCTGGTCGATCCCCCCGAACAGGGGGAGGCGGCCGGCGAAGCGCTCGTCGGCCATGACCGCGCAGGCGCCGACCTGGGCCAGGGCCTCGACCATCAGCACCCCCGGGAGCGTGGGCCGGCCCGGGAAGTGGCCGGCGAAGAACGCCTCGTCGCCCGTGAGGTGCCAGCGGCCCGTCGCCGACTCCCCCGGCCGGAGGTCGACGATCTCGTCGACCAGCAGGAACGGCGGACGGTGGGCGATCAGCGTGGTGGGATCGAGACGGGTCGGGCCCGTCACACCCCCAGCGCCTTCTTCAGCTTCTGGGGGGTGTCCTTGGGCGAGACCTTGTACCAGGCCTGCTCGATCCTGCCCTCCTCGTCGATCAGGAAGGCCGACCGGATGATGCCGAAGTACTTCCGCCCGTACATCGACTTCTCGCCCCAGACCCCGTAGGCCTCGGCCACGGCGTGGTCGGCGTCCGAGAGGAGGGGGAAGCCGAGCGTGTACTTCTCGGCGAAACGGTGCAGCGCGCTGGGCTTGTCGGGGCTGATGCCGAACACCGCGGTGCCGCCCAGGTCACCCATGGCGTCGTTGACGGCGCAGGCCTGGGTGGTGCAGCCCGGCGTCGACGCCTTCGGATAGAAGTAGACGAAGACCTTGCGGCCCCGGTGGTCGCCGAGCCGGACCGTGCCCTCGGACTGGTCGGGGAGTTCGAAATCGGGCGCCTGGTCACCTGGCTCGAGGGGCATGGGCCCGACGGTAGCGCCGGCCCGGCGCCCGCGACGCCCTCCCCTCGCCCTTCGTGGCGTCGACCGTGCGGGGCCCGGCCGAGGCGACGAAGGACGGTGGGAGGCGGCGGGGGTCAGGCGGGCGGGGCTTCCTTGCCGGCGGCGATGGCCTTCAGCTTGGAGCCGGCCGACACCTTGACGGTGTTGGTGGCGGCCACCTGGATGGTGTCGCCCGTCTGCGGGTTCCGACCCGTGCGGGCAGCCCGGTGGCCCTGCTCGAAGGAGATCCACCCGGGGATCGTCACCTTCTCCCCGCCCTTGGCGACGACGCCGGCCACCACCTCGAACAGTCCCTTCAGCGATGCGTCCACCTGAGAGCTGGGCACACCACTGCGCTGACTGATGGCGTCGACGAGCTCGCTTCGGTTCATAGTCCCTCCTGGATCGGTGAGCGGCCACGCGAGCGCGCGATGCGCACCGAGTCAAGGACCCTCGGTCACCATGGGTCGGTGGGAGTCCTCCTGGGTGCCGTCGTCGCGCTCACGTACGGCACCGCCGACTTCCTGGGCGGGGTGTCGTCACGCCGCCTCCCGGTGCCGGTGGTGCTCGTGGCCGGGCAGCTGGCCGGCCTCCTGCTGGTCGCCGCCGTCGTCGCCACGACCGGTGGCCACGACCCGACGGGCACCGCCCTCGGCCACGGCGCCGCCGCCGGCCTGGCCTCCGTCGTGGGGCTGGCGCTGTTCTTCCAGGGACTGGCCGGCGGGGCCATGGCGGTGGTCGCGCCGATCGCCGCCGTCGGCTCGGGCGTGGTGCCCTTCGGCTGGGCGGTAGCGGTGGGTGGCGAGCGGCCCGGTGCCGTCGCCACCGCCGGCGTGGTGCTGGCCGTGGTGGGTGTGGCGGTCGTCTCCCGCCAGGCGTCCGGAGGCGGGCCGAGGCCCCGGGCCGTCGACCTGGCCCGGGCGGCGGGTGCCGGCACCGCCTTCGGCGTGGTGTTCGTGCTGCTCGGCGACGTGGGCGACGATGCCGGGCTCGTCCCGGTGCTGGCGTCCCGCGCCGTCTCGGTTCCCCTGGCCGCCGCCTGGCTGGTGGTGCACGTGGCACGGACCGGGTGGCGGCCCCCGGCGGCCGTGCGCACCGGCACCACCGCCGCCCTGCTCGTGGGCCAGGGGGTGCTCGACACCACCGCCAACGCCGTGTTTCTCGCCGCCGCCGATGCCGGCCTCGTGTCCGAGGTGTCGGTGGTCAGCGCCCTCTACCCGGCCCCCACCGTGATCCTGGCCGCCCTCGTGCTCCACGAGCGGGTCAGCCGGTCCCAGCGGCTGGGCCTGGCCCTCGTGCTGGCCGGCGTCGGCCTCATCGCCACCTGACCGGGCTGGCCCGGCCGTCGCACCCCCCGACCCCTCGCCGGCGACGAGGAGCAGGACGGGCGTGACCGATCGGCGCGGCCCTGGCGGACCTGATGCGGCCCTGGCGGTCTCGACGCACCTGGCGGCCCGGGAGGGTGGCTACGACCCGTCGAGCGCCCGGCGCAGCGATCCCACGAAGTCGGCGGCCCGGGCCGGCGCGTCGCCAGCGGGCCCGGCCTCGTGGACGATGCGGACGAGGGCCGAGCCGACGATGACGCCGTCGCAGGCGTCGGCGGCCTCGACGGCCTGCGCCGGCGTCGAGATCCCGACGCCGATGAGCACCGGTCGGTCGGTGATGGCCTTGAGCCGGGCGCCGATCAACGTCGCCGACGCGGCGAGGGCGGCCCGCTCCCCCGTCACCCCCATCAGCCCCACGGCGTAGACCCATCCCCGGGAGCGGGCCGCGATGCGGGCCAGGCGCTCGTCCGGCGTCACCGGCGCGGCCAGCAGGATCGTCTCGACGCCGGCGGCGTCGGCGGCCGACGACCACGGGTCGAGCTCCTCCAGGGGCAGGTCGGGCAGGATGGCGCCGGCCACCCCGGCCGCCACCAGGTTGCCGGCGAAGCGCCGGGCGCCGGCCCGGTGCACGACGTTGGCGTAGGTCATCACCACCAGCGGCACGCCGGCGTCGACGCCCGTGACGTCGTCGAGCACCGAGGCCGGCGTCGTGCCCCGCTCGAGGGCGGCGGCCGAGGCCAGCTGGATGACGGGACCGTCCATCACCGGGTCGGAGAACGGGATGCCGATCTCGACGGCGTCGGCCCCGGCGTCGGCCACGGCCCGAAGCACGTCGCACCAGTCGTCGGTGAGTCCGCCCGTGAGGTAGGGCACGAGCAGCTTCCGGCCCGCCTCCCTGGCGGCGCGGAAGGCGGCCTCGATCGCCCCCGGCGCGCTCGCGGCGCCGCCGTCGGCGGGGGTCTCGGCCGCGATGGCGGCCGCACCGGCGGCTGGGCCCCCCACCTCCCAGCCCCCCCGGGCCTCGTCGTCGACCGCCGTCACGCCGTCTCCCCGCACCCGAGCCCGAACTGGGTGCCGCCCAAGCCGCCAGGCGGCTCCAGTGGCACCCAGAACGGAGGGGGGCCGTTCGTTCGAGCCGCCCGGCCGCACCCGAGCCCGAACAGGGTGCCGCCCAAGCCGCCCGGCGGCACCAGTGGCACCCAGAACGGAGGGGCGCCGTTCGATCGACCCGCCCCACCCCACCCCAGCCCG
>JBFWQW010000042.1:0-22626 GCA_050249235.1 Acidimicrobiia bacterium
CACGTCGCGCCGACGCTGCACGACGAGGCAGCGGAATTGATCGCTAGGGAACTGCTCTCGTAGCGACTCATGGCCGAGGTCCGCCCGATCAAGATCAGGTATCCCGCATTCCGACGCTTCGACGCCGCCAGGATCGAAGCCAACAACGCGATGGTCGGGCTCCTGATCGGTACGCGTCTGAGCGCTCATCTCCTGGACAGTCACGCGGGAGCCTTAGTTCTCCTGCCGCAGATCTATCCGCAGGTTCGAGGCGTCGATCTGCTGAATCGGACCGTTGCCGACGCTCAGACGCAGATCTCCCTGTCTGAGGCGCACCTGTCGACAATGGCGATTCCCTTTCTTCAATCCGTCTTCGAGGACCTGGCGACCGAGACGGCTCGATTGTGTGGCCTACGGGGGTTCGCTCCGCTTCCCTCGGAGCGAGGTCAAGGCCTGGAAGGGACGCTCGTGTTCCTCGAGAGGTGCTCGCGCTCGGAGTTCAGCGCAGTCCATCGACATCTCTTCACCTTCCTCAGACACATCCGCAACCAGATCATCCACGGCGGTTCGATGAGCTCGGCGCTCCTCGACACGGAGTGGAGCGGGTTACCTGCAGATGCGAAGGCGCGATGGGTTGCTGTGGCACGTCGCCCGTATCAGATGGGAGGGGACGCCAGCGGGCGAATCGTGCTGGAGGCACCCGAGCTCACCGCTGCCCTTGCCATCGGTAAGCGCATGGCGGTCGAAGTGTCGGGCCACCTTGGTCGTGTCCTCCTCGACCGCGATTGGGCGGAGGTCGTGGCAGATGACTACGACGCGACCGTCCGTCCACTGACACGCCGATCGACACTCGTGCGTGAACTGCGCTCGTTCGCAAGGCGCGAGTACGGGCCGGTGCAACCCACCGACGCGTCCCTCAAGGCTGCCGTTGCGGCTCGAGGCTTGGCGTGAGAAAAGACGGGTTGCTCTTCCCGTTGAGCTACACGCTCGAGAGAGCGTGCCAGGACTCGAACCTGGGTCACCCGTTTTTGCGCTACTCCCGGTTGCGATCCGGCAGGCCCGTAGCCAGCAGCTGGATCTCCGATTGTACAACCGCCGTCGGCTCAGCCTGATCTCATCCGAAGCCGGGCGACCATCCGCATCTCGGAGATGACGGACGCGGCAGCCGACCGTCCCTTCCGCCGAGGTACCCCGAGGCGACGTGCCATCACGGCCGTCATTCGCGCCAACAGCAGCTCGTCCCAGAAGCTGCGGAAGCCCGTGTCCGGGAGTTCGACCAGTACTCGAGGCTCGTTCATCGTGTTCATCAGACGGTCCCCGGGTTGGCCGGACTGCAGGTACACGCCTCCGCCACTCAGCATCGATTCGACGAGGATCGCCTGCCTCTCGATGCTGAAGCGAAGAATGAGATCCGCCGCGATCGGCTGCTCGAACCAGAGCTGGAGAAAGACGACGTCGTCGTCGTCACGCGAACTCGCCCATTGTGACCTTCCGTCGCCAGGCGGCAGGTGGCGGTGAACCCGGATGAGTTCGGCGAGTTCTGGCCGAGCACTCGTGTCGAGGATGAGTACCGGTAGGAGCCGCCCATCCGCCACGGGACCAGCGATTGCCGCATCGCCGGCGATCGGTACGACAAGCGCCGGGTCAGCGGTCGTCTTGCGGGGCTTCGCCATGAGAGTGCTCCCGGAAGATGCCTAGTTGGATCGTCTCCTCCTTGCCGTGTACATCTCGCGTGACGAAGTCGTACCGCTCCACAGGCCGGCCATCGGTGAGACCGTCGGGGAGCGGAAAGACGAACCAACCTGACACGGCGCCGTTCGCGTCGAGTCGGACCGGCAACTCCAGGTTCGCGACTTCTGCTGGGACGGTCGAGGCAGGAGACGGGCTCGATGCGCGAACGCGGACGGTCGCCAAGGTGCCTCGCACGTCATACGTCAGGTGGAGCTCGGCATGAACAATCGAGGTTGGGCTATCGGCCGGATTCGCGAGAACGACGTTGACGCCAACACAACGTCCCTCGTCGTGTCGCCACGCCATCGAATCGTTGATGTAGACGTCGACGCGCGATTCCCGGCGCGCCTCCTGGCGCTCAGCAAGCGCCAAGGCCTTCTTCGAGGTCCCGCGGTTTCGAAGTCCGAAGACGACCGAGACGAGCAGCGCGAGCGCTGCGATCACGATCGGAGCGATGTCCACCAAGGTGACAGCGTCTCCGGAGCCCGAGGAACCCTGCTGACCAACGACGGCAGCTCTGAGGACGGCACGCAACACCAACGCGCAGAGTAGAAGCGCCTGTTGTGGCGCGTGTCGTGGCGTCGCCCGCGCCGCGGCGGGCAGCGCGCGGTGTCAGCACGCGCGGTTGTTGCGCGCGCACCGGTAGAAGTCCGGTAGAAGTCGGCCTGGTTCACGCATCGCGCGTATGCCGTGACCTGCGAGAACCTGGTGGGCGAGGGGGGACTTGAACCCCCACGTCCTTACGGACACTGGCACCTGAAGCCAGCGCGTCTGCCATTCCGCCACTCGCCCGAGTGGAGGCGCCAGGGTAGCAACCCTCGCCGGGCGGCCACGAAGGGGTGGGTAGTGTCGCGCCGATGGGCCTCAAGGGGTTCGAGCGCCGCTTGGAGCGTCTCGTCGAGGGTGTGTTCGCGCGCACCTTCAAGTCGTCGCTGCGCCCCGTCGAGCTCGGTCGCCGCCTGGTGCGGGAGATGGACGACCAGCGCACGGTGCACGTGGGCGGGGGCGTGGCCGCGCCGAACCACTTCACGATCACGCTCGGTCCGGACGACCACGCCCAGCTGGCCGAGATCGGCGAGAGCGTGGTGCGGGCGCTCGGCGACGAGGCCCGGGCCCACGCCCGGGCCCAGCAGTACCGCTTCCTCGGGCCGGTGGAGGTGGTCGTGCAGCTCGACCCCGACCTCGGGATGGGCTCGTTCGGCCTGTCGGCCCGGTTCAAGGAGGGCCCCGGCGGGACGGCCGGCGGCTCGCTCCTGCTGCCCGGCGGCGAGCGCATCAGCCTGGTGGGCGAGCCGGTGACGATCGGCCGCTCGACCGACGCCGAGATCCACCTGAACGAGACGAGCGTGAGCCGCCGCCACGCCCAGGTGAAGCCGACCGGCGACGGCGGCTGGATGGTCGTCGACCTGGGCTCCACCAACGGCACCCGG
Source organism: Acidimicrobiia bacterium (assembly GCA_050249235.1). GTDB lineage: Bacteria > Actinomycetota > Acidimicrobiia > Acidimicrobiales > CADCSY01 > JAEKLB01. The sequence continues at coordinate 3,141 of JBFWQW010000042.1, forward strand.
GTGAACGGGGCGGTCGTGACCGAGCGCCGGCTCAACCCCGACGACGCCATCAGCGTCGGGGACACGGTCATCCGCTTCGAGGCCGGATAGGCAGAGGGGCCTTGCCCGAACCGCTGCTGGCCATCCTGAAGCTCTGCGCCCTGGCGCTGCTCTATCTGTTCTTCCTCCGGGTGCTCCGGGCCGTCTGGGCCGAGATCTCCCCCACCCGCATCGCCCCGCCGGCGCCGGCACCGACCCGGGGCCGGGCCGCCCGCCGGGGAGCGACCAAGCGGGGCAAGGGCGGCGGCAACGCCCTGGTCGTGGTCGAGCCCCTGGCCGAGGCCGGGCACCGCCACCCCCTCGGCGAGGAGGTCACCGTCGGCCGGGCGGCCGGCTGCACGGTGACGCTCGAGGACAACTACGTCTCGCAGCTCCACGCCCGCCTCTTCCGCAAGGACGGCGCCGTCTACGTGGAGGACCTCGGCTCGACGAACGGCACCTACGTGAACGGCCAGAAGCTCAACGGCACCGCCCTCGTCAAACGGGGCGACCTGGTGCGCATCGGCAGCACCGTGCTGGAGGTGGATCCCTGATGGCGCTCGAGCTGCGGTGGGGCGTGGCCACCGACCCGGGACGGATCCGCACCGTCAACGAGGACAGCGTCCACGCCGAGGAGGGGCTCTGGATCGTGGCCGACGGGGTGGGCGGCCACGCCGCCGGCGAGGTGGCCAGCCAGGTGGCGGTCGAGTTCGTGCGGGCCAACACCGCCGCCCTCGGCCTCGCCGAAGCGGTCCGCCTCGCCAACCGGGCCGTGCTCGAGCGGGCCGAGGCCGACGTCAACCTCCGGGGCATGGGCACCACGGTCACCGCCGTCGTGCCCGTCGAGGTGGACGGGGCGGCCCAGCTCGAGGTCGTCAACGTCGGCGACTCGCGGGCCTACCTGTTCCGGGACGGCGAGCTGCTGCAGCTCACCGAGGACCACAGCCTGGTGGCCGAGCTCGAGCGGGAGGGTCGCATCACCGCCGACGAGGCCAGGGTCCACCCCCAGCGCAACATCGTGACCCGGGTGCTGGGCAACGAGCCCGACATCGTGGTCGACGTCTTCTCGCTCGACCCCTTCCGGGGCGACCGCCTGGTGCTGTGCAGCGACGGGCTGTCGAACGAGCTCGAGGAGCGCGAGGTCGTGGGGGTGCTCGCCCACGAGCGCGACCCCATCGCCGCCGCCGGCGCCCTCGTCGACCTGGCCAACGTGGCCGGCGGGCGGGACAACATCACCGTGGTCGTGATCGACGTGGTCGACGACGGCGACAAGGCGGCCGTGGCATCGGCCCAGATAGCCGGCGTCCCCGTCGCCCGCCGGTCGTCGCCGCCCGACCCGGACCCCGACTCCGACCCCGACCCCGACCCCGGTGCGGGCGCCGGGGGGCAGGGGACGGCCGGGGTGCGGGAGGGGGTCGCCCCCGCCGAGCCGACCGCCGGGGACGCCTGGTCGCAGCACCGCCGGCTCACCTGGCGGGCGACGGCGTTCCTCGGCGCCCTGGTGGCCATCGTGCTGGTGGCCGTCGGCGGCACCTGGTGGGTGGCCCGCAGCACCTACTTCGTGGGCCTCGACGGGGACGACGTGGTGATCTACCGCGGCCGGCCCGGGGGGGTGCTCTTCATCGACCCCACGCTCGAGCTGCGCACCGGGCTCACCGTCGACGAGATCCCGGCCTCGAGGCGCAGGGCGGTGGAGGACGGCAAGGAGGCGGCCACGCTCGACGAGGCCCGGGACTACGTCGCCAACCTCGAAGCCCAGCGGGCCCGAGAGCTCGGCACCACCACCACCACGACGACCACTTCGACCTCGACCACGGTGCCGACGGCCGCGGCCGCGGGCCGGTGAGGAACCCGAGGCGCACCACCGAGCTCGGCCTGGTCGTCCTCGGCGGCCTGATCACCGGCGGGCTGTACGCCCTGGCCAGTCTGGGGCGCACCGCCAGCCTCCCGGCCAACATCGGGCCCTTCCTCGGCATCGTGCTGGCCCTGATGGTGGGCGCCCACCTCGTCACCCGCCGGCTGGCCCCCACCGCCGACCCGGTCCTCCTCCCGGTGGCCGCCCTGCTGAACGGCATCGGCTACGTCTTCATCGCCCGCCTCGACCGCGACCTGGCCGGCCTCCAGGCGACGTGGACCGCGCTCGGCGTCGGGGCCTACGCGCTGACGCTGCTCTCCGTCCGGCGGATCCGCGACCTCGAGCGCTACCGGTACACGCTGATGCTCGTCGGACTCGGCCTGCTGCTCCTCCCCCTGGCGCCGGTCCTCGGCCGGAACATCAACGGCGCCCGCATCTGGGTGAGCATCGGTCCCGTCAACTTCCAGCCCGGCGAGTTCGCCAAGATCGCCCTGGCCGTGTTCTTCGCGTCGTACCTGGTGGAGAAGCGCGAGCTCCTGGGCGTCGCCGCCCGGCGCATCGGGCCGGTGGCCCTCCCCGAGCTCCGCCACTTCGGCCCGGTGATCCTCGCCTGGGGCGTGAGCCTGGTCGTGATGGTGGCCGAGCGCGACCTCGGGTCTTCGATGCTCTTCTTCGCGCTGTTCGTGGTCCTGCTCTGGGTCGCCACCGAGCGTTGGTCGTACCTGGCCGCCGGGGGACTGCTCTTCGCACTGGGCGCGGCGGCGTCGGTCCGGGCCTTCGACCACGTCGGCGCCCGCATCGACGTGTGGCTCGATCCCTGGACCGACGCCGCCGGCCGCGGCTTCCAGATCATCCAGGCCACCTTCGCCCTGGCGTGGGGCGGCATCGCCGGGACCGGCCCGGGGCTGGGCAGCCCCGACCGCATCCCGGCCGCCGAGACCGACTTCATCTTCGCCGTCGTCGCCGAGGAGCTCGGGCTGCTCGGTGCGGCCGCCATCGTCGTCGCCTTCCTCACCTTCGTGGGGATCGGCCTGCGCATCGCCCTGCGGGCCACGCGCCCGTTCGAGACGCTGCTCGCCACCGGGCTCACGACGATCCTCGGCCTCCAGGCCTTCATCATCATGGGCGGGGTCACCAGACTCGTCCCCCTCACCGGCATCACGCTGCCGTTCGTCTCCTACGGCGGGTCGTCGCTGATCGCCAACTACGTCTTGCTGGCCCTCCTCGTGCGGCTGTCCGCCGGCGACGCCCCGACCGCGGCCTCGAGGACGGGGGCCGGAGAGCCGGCCGCCGCCGACGCCACCGACGCCACCCACCCCACCGGCGCCGGGGTAGGTGGCGAGGACGAGCCCACGGTCGTCCGGTGAACCGGCAGATCCGCCGGCTCGGCATCGCCTTCATCGGCCTCTACGCCGTGCTGTTCGCCTGGCTCAACGTCGTGCAGGTGCTCAAGGCCGAGGAGTACAACGAGAATCCCGGCAACACCCGGTCGGAGGCACGGGACTACGGCAAGCCCCGGGGGCAGATCCTGAGCGCCGACGGTGCCGTGCTGGCCCAATCCGTCGACGCCGACAACCGCTTCGGCCGGGAGCGCCAGTACCCGGAGGGCGAGCTGTTCGGCCAGGTCACCGGCTACTTCTCCTTCAGCTTCGGCAGCGACGGCGTGGAGCGGTCGTACAACGCCGAGCTGGCCGGACGGCGGGCGTCGCGGTCGCTCGACGACCTCGTCGACCTCCTCCTCGACGACGCCAAGACCGAGGACGTCCGGCTCACGCTGAGCAAGCCGGTGCAGGAGGCGGCCCGGGCCGCCCTCGGCGAGCAGCGGGGCTCGGTCGTGGCCATCGACCCCCGGGACGGCTCCATCCTCGCCCTCTGGAGCTGGCCGACCTACGACCCCAACGCGGTCTCCCAGGCCGACCAGGCCGGGGCCCGGGCGGCGCGCGAGCTCTATCTCCTCAACCCGGACAAGCCCCTGCTCCCCCGCAGCTTCCGGGAGACCTTCTTCCCCGGGTCGACGTTCAAGGTGGTGACCGCCACCGGGGGCCTGGCGAGCGGCTACACCCTGCTCGACCCCGTCTACCCCCCGTCGAACGCCTACGTGCCGCCGACGACCACCTCGGAGATCAACAACTTCGGCGGCGCCACGTGCGGCGGGAACCTGCTCGAGATCCTGCGGGTGTCGTGCAACACCGCCTTCGCCCAGATGGGCATCGACATCGGCGCCGAGCGGCTGGTCGACGCGGCCCGCGGCTACGGGTTCGGCGAGGCGCCCCCACTCGACCTGCCGTCGGCCGTCCCGTCGCCGATCGAGGGCACCGACTTCTTCGACCGGAACCGGGCGCTCGTGGCCCAGACCGCCATCGGCCAGAACGCGGTGCGGGCCACGCCGCTGCAGATGGCGCTCGTGGCCGCCGCCATCGCCAACCAGGGCAGGGTGATGACCCCCCACGTGATGAAGGAGATCCTCGACGACACCGGCCGGGTGGTCGAGACCTACACCCCTTCGGTCTGGAAGCAGGCCCTGCCGCCGACCGGCGCCGACACCCTGCGGGCGGCCATGGCGGAGGTGGTCAACAACGGCACGGCCCGCAACCTGGCCGTGCCGGGCGTCCCCACCGCGGGCAAGACCGGGACGGCCCAGGTCGGCAACGGCACGTCCCACGCGTGGATCATCGGCTTCGCCCCCGTCGACGACCCGAAGGTGGTGGTCGCCGTCATCGTCGAGGGCCAGGAGGGGGCCAGCGAGGCCACCGGCGGCCGGGTGGCGGCGCCGATCGGGCGGGCCGTCCTCGAGGCCGCCCTCCAGGTCGTGGAGTAGGTCGTGGAGCCAGCCCCCAAGGAGATCGTGGAGCAGGTCGTGGCCGCCTCCGAGGCCGACCGGGCAGGGCAGCGGGTGGGCCGGCACGCGCCGGGGGCGCCCGGCGTGCGCCGTACGCCGGGCGCATGACTTCTACAGTGCCTGCGTGAGCGATACCGAGCCGCGGCTCTACGGCGGGCGCTACGAGCTGCACCGCCGGCTGGCCCGGGGCGGCATGGCCGACGTCTACCTGGCCCGTGACACGCTGCTCGACCGCCCGGTCGCGCTCAAGGTCCTCTTCGCCGAGTTCGCCACCGACCCCTCCTTCGTCGAGCGGTTCCGCCGCGAGGCCCAGTCGGCCGCCAACCTCAACCACCCGAACATCGTCTCCGTCTACGACTGGGGCGAGGAGGACGGCACCTACTTCATCGTCATGGAGTACGTCGAGGGCCGGAGCCTCTCGCAGATCCTGAAGGACGAGGGGCCCCTCCAGCCCGACCGGGCCGCCGACGTCACCATCGACGTGGCCTCGGCGCTCGCCTTCGCCCACCGCCACGGGGTCGTGCACCGGGACGTGAAGCCGGGCAACGTGCTCATCTCGCCGCTCGGCCAGGTGAAGGTGGCCGACTTCGGCATCGCCCGGGCGGTGTCCGCCCGGGAGAACCTCACCCAGACGGGCACCGTCATGGGCACGGCCACCTACTTCTCGCCCGAGCAGGCGCGGGGCGAGGCGGTCGATCCCCGCAGCGACGTCTACTCCCTCGGCGTGGTGCTCTACGAGCTGCTGACCGGGGCGCCGCCCTTCACCGGCGACAGCCCGGTGGCGGTGGCCTACAAGCACGTGTCCGAGACGCCCCAGCCGGTGCGGGAGCGCAACTCGCAGGTTCCCGAGGCGCTCGAGTCGGTCTGCATGCGGACCCTGGCCAAGAACCCGGCCAACCGCTACCCGTCGGCCGACGAGCTCGCCACCGACCTCCGCCGCTTCCGGGCCGGCCAAGCCGTGCAGGCCGAGGCCATCCTCCCCCTGGCCATGACCCGGGCCGTGCCCACCACCTCGGCGGCCACCCAGGCGGTGCCCGCCGTCGGCGGCGGGCCCACCCAGGCCCAGCCCCGGGTCGAGCCGGCCTATGTCACCGAGCCTCCCCGCCGGAGCCCGGTGTTCCTGATCCTGCTCGTCCTGCTCCTCGGTGGGGTGGCCGCCCTGGTCGGCTTCCTCGCCGCCAACCTCGACCTCGGGAGCCCCGCGACCGCCGAGGAGATCACCGTGCAACGGGTGATCGGCTCCGAGCGGGCCGATGCCGTGCGCCGGCTCGAGACGTCCGGCCTCGAGGTCGATGTCGTGGTCGAGGCGAACGAAGCCGAGGAGGGCACCGTCTTCGCGCAGGACCCCGAGCCGGGGGAGAAGGTCAGCTCGGGCTCGACCGTGGTGATCAAGGTGGCCTCGGCCCGGCCGCCGGTCGCCGTGCCGGATGTGGTGAACAGGACGAAGGACGTGGCCGACCAGCTGCTCCGGGCCAAGGACCTCGTCGCCCAGATCACCCAGGAGGAGAGCGAGACCGTCCCCGTCGACACGGTCATCCGCCAGTCCCCGAAGGCCGGCGAGCTGATCCCGCCCAACTCGGAGGTCGAGATCGTCGTGTCGTCGGGCAAGGGCCAGGTCCAGCTCCGGAACGTGCGGGGCCACGCCCAGGCCCTGGCCGCCAACGAGCTCGGCCGGGACGGCTTCGTCACCAGGTTCGAGTTCCGTGTCGCCGGTGACGTCAAGGAGGGCGACGTGATCGAGACCAACCCGCCGGCCGGCACGCTGCTCGACAAGGGCTCGACGGTCACCATCATCGTGTCGTCCGGGCCACCCGCCACGACCACCACCACGACCGGCTCGACCACCACCACCACGGTGAAGAAGCCCTAGAGGCCGCGCGGCCAGGTCACGTCCGTTCTGGTTCTCGGCTCCTTCGTCGCCGAGAGCCGCGCTGCGTACTCCGCTCTCGGCGCCTCCGGCGCCCGCTCAGCCGGCCCTGGAGGCTCGGCGGAGGAAGTTGGCGAGCAGGTCGTGGCCGCTCGCCGTGAGGATCGACTCGGGATGGAACTGCACGCCCTCGACGTCGTGCTCCCGGTGGCGCAGGCCCATCACGATGCCGTCCTCGGTCTCGGCCGTGATCTCGAGCACGTCGGGCAGGCTGGCCCGGTCGACGACGAGCGAGTGGTAGCGGGTGGCCTCGAGCGGGTCGGGCAGGCCCTCGAAGACGCCGACGCCGGTGTGGTGGATGACCGACGTCTTGCCGTGCATCACCTGCGGGGCCCGCACGACCGACCCGCCGTAGACCTCGCCGATGCACTGGTGCCCGAGGCAGACGCCGAAGACCGGCACCCGCCCGGCGAAGGCCTTGATCAGCTCGTTCGAGACGCCGGCGTCCTCGGGCCTCCCCGGGCCCGGGGAGATGAGGATGCCGTCGGGCGCCAGGGCCTCGGCCTCGGCGAGGGTCACCTCGTCGCAGCGCCGCACGACGGGCGTGGCCCCGAGCTCGCCCAGGTACTGGACGAGGTTGTAGACGAACGAGTCGTAGTTGTCGACGACGAGCACCCGAGCCATGTGGGACATCGTTCTATCCTCCTCCGCCATGACCGAACGGCGAAAAGGGGGCCGGACCACGCCGAAGGGCACGGGAGCCGGGCCGGAGAGCACCGGTCGCTACACGCCACCCGTGCACCAACCGCCGAAGGTGAGCCCGATCTGGGTGCCGGTCCTGATGTTCGCCCTGTTCGGGCTGGGAGCGCTGACGATCGTGCTCAACTACATGAACCTGCTGCCGGGCGACGCCGACAGCAAGTACCTGGTGCTCGGGCTCCTGCTCGTCACCGGTGGCTTCGTGACCGCCACCAACCTGCACTGATCCCCTGAGGGGCGGACGCGCCGCCGGGTGGACGCCGGGCGACTCGTCGACCACGGCGAAGTTACATCCATGTGACGAACCCCAGCCTTGTCCACAGGATGTGGACAAGGCTTCCTCCGTCCGGTTCCTCCCGGTTCGGGCGGGGATGTCCGAGTCGCCCTCAGACGTCCTCCCGGGCCACCAGGTCCATCTCGTCCATGCAGTGACGGGGGGCCATCGGGTCCTCCTCGGCGGCGGCGTCGACCCGCAGCTCCATGCCGCACTGGTTGCACCGGTAGCGGAGCCGGACCTTGCGCAGCTCGCCCACGGGCGGGGGCGGTGGCAGCGGGCTGCCGAAGCTGCGCAGGAAGGTGATGCCGACCCGCAGGGCCACCAGCGCCACCCCGCCGGCGAGGAGGGACTTGAGGACGAAGCCCATCAGAGCCGCTCGACCACGGTGGCGTTGGCCAGTCCACCGCTCCCGCCCATCGTGAGCAGACCGTAGCGGCCGCCGCTGCGCTCGAGCTCGGCGAGGAGGGTGGCGAGGAGCTTGGTGCCGCTGGCCCCCAGCGGGTGGCCGAGGGCGATGGCGCCGCCGTTCACGTTCACCCGGTCGAGGTCGGCGTGATGCTCGTGGGCCCAGGCCAGCACCACCGGGGCGAAGGCCTCGTTGATCTCCACCCGGTCGATCTGGTCGAGGGTGAGCCCGGCCCGCCCGAGCACCGTCGTCGTGGCCGCGATCGGGGCGGTGAGCATCAGGATCGGGTCGTCGCCGGCCAGGGCGTAGGCGTGCAGGCGGGCCCGGGGCACCAGCCCGAGCCGGGCCGCCGTCGCCTCGCTCGCCACCAGGGCCGCCGAGGCCCCGTCGGCGATCTGCGCCGAGTTGCCGGCGGTGACCCGACCGCCGGGGAGGAAGGCCGGTTTCAGCTCGGCCAGCTGTTCGACGGTCGTACCCGGCCGGATGCCCTCGTCGGCCACCACCGGCCGGCCCACCTCGACCGGCCCGCCCCGGTCGGGGTCCCACCGCCGCCCGGCGACGGCGACGGTCTCGCCGGCGAAGCGGCCTCCGGCGGCGGCCCGGGCCGCCCTGGCCTGCGACTCGGCCGCGTAGCGGTCGAGGTCGTCCCGCTCGAGGCCCCAGCGCTCGGCGATCAGCTCGGCGGCGGCACCCTGCGGCACGAGGCCGCCGGCCCCGGCGAACCGGGCCGCCATGGCCGGGCCGAAGGGGACGCCACCCGGCAGGGGGGCGTGGTACGACGAGCCGAGCGGGTTGGTGGTCATGACCTCGACGCCGCCGGCGACCACCAGGTCGTAGGCCCCGGCCGCCACGCCCTGGCCGGCGAAGTGGAGGGCCTGCTGCGACGAGCCGCACTGGCGGTCGACGGTCGTGCCGGGCACCGACACCGGCCAGCCGGCGGCGAGCACGGCGTTGCGAGCGACGTTGGCTGCCTGGTTGCCGATCTGCGACACGCACCCGAGGATCACGTCGTCGACGAGGGCCGGGTCGACCCCGTTCCGCTCGACGAGGGCGGCCAGGACCTGGGCCGCCAGGTCGACGGGGTGCCAGCCCGACAGCCCCCCGTTGCGGGCGCCCCCGGCGGTCCGGATGGCGTCGACGATGACGGCCGCGGGCACGCCCAGAGTATGGACCGCCCGTTCTCTGTCGCCTGAGGCGGAGCAAGCCGGGCTCAGTAGACGAAGAACGCCGGGTCAGCTGCCGTCGGCCTGGAGCCGGCGGCGGGGCTTGGTGAGCGCGAGGGGGGCGGCGAGCTCGCCGAAGGGGGTGCCGAGCTCGACGATCCGGGCCGTCCTCTCGTCGCCCAGGTCCCGGAAGGCGAGAGCGGCGACGTCGTCGGTCTGCTGCTCGACGAGCGCCCGGCGCTCCCGACCTTCGTCGGTGAACCGGTCGTCGGCCGTGAGCCAGCCCCGGGAGCGGAGGCCCTCGGCCGCCTCGGCCCAGGCATCCTCCGACCAGAAGCGCCCGGCCCGCATGTGCGCGGCAGGGAAGCCGGTGCGGGCGCAGTCGACGACGAGGGCTTCGATCCCCGAGAGGCCGGCGATCAGGAGGCTGGCGGCGTGGGCGTCGCCCCGGTGCTCGCGCAGGAGGTGGTGGGCGTGCCACACGACGAGGTGGGGTTCGGTCGGGAAGTCCATGGCGGCGACACCCGAGGCGATCGGGCAGCCCTCGACCCGGGTGGCGGCCCGGTCGGCGGCCGTCCGCAGGAGGTCGGCCAGCTCCCGGATCGCGGGGGCGGGCATGGCCGCCACCACGGCCTGGAGCGAGGCGTCGGCCGCGGCCCGCTCGCCGGCGATCACCGCCTCCGGGGTCGACGCCGCCCACGCCAGCGCGGTGTTGCGGATCACGACCTCCGGGTTGAAGTTGTAGAAGGCGGCCGCCACCACCTCGGGCTCGACCCGGCCCATGGGCGCGCCACGGGTGGCGCAGTAGCCGGCGAAGCGCTCGGTGATGCCGAGCGCGGCGAGGTTCGCCTGCCCCTCGTCGGAGAGCCAGCCGGTGCAGCACACCGGCTCGAGCACGGCGACGGCCTGCCTCGCCAACGACCCGTCTGCCACTTCCCGCCCTCCGGTTCACCGACGCCGACGGCCGGCATCATGGCCGACGGCCGGCATCATGGCCGACGGCCGGCATCATGGCCGACGGCCGGCGTGTCGTCGGCTGTGCTGCAGCCGACCAGGGCGACGAGGCCGGCGCCGGCGAGCAGGGTCAGGGCGCCGATCGAACGACCCGGCGGCCGGGGAGACAGCGGTTCGGTCACGGTCGGGGCGATCGGGGGTGGTCATGGTGCCTCCGGTCGGCCGGTGGCCGGACCACGGTCAGCCCGGCAGGTACATGGGCGGGACGCGGAGCTCGTGCACCTCGACCGTCTCCCACACCCCGGCGGTCTGGAACGGCTCGCCGGCCAGGTACTCGTCGACGGCGGCCCGGTCCGGGAAGTCCATGACGATGATCGACCCCCGCACCACGCCGGCGTCGTCGAGGATGCCGGCCCCGAGCACCACCGCGCCGGCCTGGTGCAGGGCGGTGATGGTCTCGGTGTGGGCGGCCCGGGACGCGTCCCGCCGGGCGACCCCGTCCTCGTCGGTCTTGTCCCATGCCAACACCAGGAAGTGCATGCCGGCGAGCGTAGGTCGGGCCGAATCGTGACCAGGCCAGGGCGGGGCGTGACCAGGCCGGGTCGGGCCGTGACCAGGCCGGCCCGGCGCACCGGCCCCGCCTGATCGGCCACGATGGGGCCGTGACGGGGGGCGAAGGAGCGGGCGGGGTCGACGTGGCCGGGCTGGTGGAACGGGTCGAGCGGCTCGAGTCCCGGCTCCGCGCCGTCGAGGACGTCGCCGAGATCAACCGGCTCGTCGCCAGCTACGGGCCGGCCGCCGACAGCTGCGACGGCGAGGCGGTGAGGGCCCTGTGGGCCGAGGGCGGCACCTACGAGCTCCAGGGCTGGTTCTACACGAGCGACACCATGGCCGAGACGGTCACGAGCGACCTCCACCACCGCTACGTCGCGGCGGGCAGCGCCCACGTCATGAGCGCGCCGGTGATCACCCTCGACGGCGACCGGGCCGTGGCCGTCAACTACTCCCGCGTCTTCGTCCACGAGGGCGACCGCTGGATCGTCGACCGGGCCGCGGCCAACCGCTGGGACCTCGAGCGCACCGACGCCGGTTGGCGGGTGCGGCGGCGGGTGAACCGGCTGCTCGACGGCAGCGCCGAGGCCCGGGCCATCCTCGCCGGCGAGGAGCCGCCACCCGCCGATCCCGGCGACCACGACCACTGACCGGAAGGACCCACCATGACAGACCTGGACGACCGGCTGGCCGCGCTCGAGGCACGGGTGCAGGAGCTGGCCGACACGCTCGACGTGATGCGGGTGATCGCCAGCTACGCGCCGAGCGTCGACGGCGGGGCGCCCGACGTGGCCGGGCTGATCTGGACGGAGGACTCCCGCTACGAGAGCGACAACGCCGACGAGCCGCTGATCGGCCGGGCACCCATCGTCGAGCTGGCGGAGCGCATCGGCGGGCTGCCGATGGGCGTGGCCCACTTCTTCAACCTGCCGCTCGTCACCCTCGACGGCGACCGGGCCGTCGTGACGGCCGAGTCGAACACCTACCACCAGGACGGCGACCGCTACGTGGTGGCCCGGGTGAGCTCGAACCGCTGGGAGCTGGACCGGGTCGACGGCACCTGGCTCATCCGCAACCGGGTCAACCGCCTCCTCGACGGCAGCCCCGGCGCCCGCGACCTCCTCGCCCGGGGCGCCCGCGAGTCCCTGAGCTGATCGTTCTCTGTCGACCGAGCCGGGATGGTTCCGGTCAGGTCGACGAAGAACGGGATCAGGGGCGGAGGTGCTGGACGAACCAGTCGCGCGCCTCGGTGCTCGTCCGCTCGTACTGGTCGCCGTAGACGGCGTAGTGGGTGCCCGGGATGGTGACGAGCTTCTTCGGGTGCAGGGCCCGGTTGTAGGCGGCGAGGGCGTCCTCGGCCGGCGTCATGGTGTCCTCGACGCCGACGATCATCAGCAGCGGGGTGGGCCCGATGCGCTCGATCTGGGCGGCGGGCTCGTACTCGTCGTAGAGCTCCCAGGTTCGCAGCGTCACCTCGTTGCGCCAGTTCCGGCGGTGCTCCTCGGGGCGGCCCATGCTGAAGACCACGCTCTCGCTGCCCTCACCGAAGGCGGGCACCAGGGCCGGCGCTTCGCCCCGCGCCCGGGCCAGGCGGTCCTCGGCCCAGCTCCTCCGGAGGGCCTCGTAGGCGGGGATCGTGTGGCGGCGCAGCAGGTTCCCGTGCCCGCTGATCGTCATGGCCTGCGCCACCACGCACTTGACCCGACGGTCGACGGCGGCGACGGCGAGGACGTGGCCGCCCGAGTAGCTGGTGCCCCAGATGCCGATGCGCTCGGCGTCGACGTCGGGGTGACCGCACAGGAACGTGATCGCGTCCTTGTAGCCCCGCTGCTGGAGCACGGGGTCGAGCTCCTGGCGGGGCAGACCGTCGCTGTCGCCGCAGTTGGCGTGGTCGTAGATCAGGGTGGCCAGCCCGGCCGCCCCGAACACCTCCTGGTAGGGGTGACCCAGGAACCCCTCCCGGACACCGGCGAAGCCGCTCGTCACGACCACGCCGGGAAAGGGTCCGTCGCCGTCGGGCCGGAACAGCCAGCCCCGCAGCGTGCGGCCCTCCGACTCGAACTCGACGTCGTCCCGACGCATCGGGCTCAGCGGTCGGCCGAGAGGGCCGGGTGCCGCGACCAGCTGAGGTAGTAGTCGGGGTCGGCCACCGAGGCCGCGGCCGGACCGAGGGACAGCGGCTTGAACGTGTCGATCATCACCGCGTACTCCTCGTGGTACGGCTTGCCGATCGAGGCCTCGGTGCCGCCCGGGTGAGGCCCGTGCACCCACCCGGCCGGGTGGAACGTGATCGACCCCTGCCCGACGGCGGTGCCCTTCCGGATCGTGTAGTCGCCCGAGACGAAGAACATCATCTCGTCGCAGTCGATGGCCGAGTGGGGGTACGGGGCCGGGATCGACGTCGGGTCGAAGTCGGCGGGGCGGGGGCAGAAGGAGCAGACCACCCAGCCCGGACCGGTGAAGGTCTCGTGCACCGGTGGGGGGGCGTGGAAGCGCTTGACGATGGGCTCGAAGTCGTGGATCGAGAACGCCGTCGGGTACACGCAGCCGTCCCAGCCGACGACGTCGAAGGGGTGGTGGGCCAGGGTGTGGCGGGTCACGCCGTCGCGGTGGCGCACCAACACGTCGGTCTCGCCGTCCTCGACGAGGAGGGGCTCGGTCGGGCCGCGGAAGTCGCGCTCGTGGTAGGGCGCCGTCTCCAGCAGCTGGCCCCGGGGCGACACGTAGCGGTTGGGCAGCCCGACGTGCCCGGTGGCCTCCATCACGAGGAGGCGGACCGGCTCGGCACCGGTGGGCACCCAGCGGTGGATGCAGCCCATCGGCACCTTCACGTAGTCGCCGAGGCCCACCTCCAGCAGGCCGTAGAGCGACTCGAGCCTGGCCGTGCCGGACTCGACGAAGACCAGCTCGTCGCCGACGGCGTTGCGGAACAGCGGGCTGGCCTGGTCGGCCACGACATACGACACCCGGAGGTCGTCGTTCACGAGGAGCGTCTGGCGACCGGTGACGGCGTCGCCCCCGACGGGCAGCTCGTGGGTCTGCATCATCCTCGGCACGAGCGGCACGTTCGGCAGCCGGTGAGGCGTGAGGGCCGGCACGTCGACCGACGTCGCGGCCAGCAGGGTGTTCGGCATGTTGCGGTGGTAGAGCAGCGACGAGGCGTAGAAGAAGCCCTGCTCGCCCACCAGCTCCTCGATGTAGAGCTTCCCTTCGGCGTCGCGGAACTGCGAGTGCCGCTTCGGCGGCACCTCGCCCACCCGGCGGTAGTAGGTCATCGCGCCACCTCCTCGTCCGTCGACGCAGCGGGGTCACGTTAGAGGGCGCGCCGAGGAGCACCCCCAGTTGGTACGCCCCCGCCCCCGGCGACCACCCCGGGCATAGCCTTGGAGGCGCTGACGGAGCGGTGGGCCCGGCCGGTGGCGCGCAGGAGGGGGAAGGCGCCGGGGTCGGGTCGTCCGCACCCGGCCGTCGGCATCCGACGAACCAGGGGGGCTATCCGAAGTGTCGACCACCCAGCGGCTGATCTCGGCCGACTCACACGTCACCATCACCGACGACGCGTTCCTCGCCAACGTGCCCAAGAAGCACCTGGCCGCAGCGCAGGAGATCATCGGCAACGCCCAGGCGGCGGCGGCCAACTCGCCGATGCCGAACAACCGGGCCCACCGGCACTGGCCGGCGCAGGGCCGGCCGGGCGACGCCGACCAGAAGGCCCGGCTCGAGGACCAGGACATCGACGGCGTCGATGCCGAGGTGCTCTACAGCCAGTCGACCTTCGGGTTCGAGGGCGGCCTCTTCTACGGCATGAAGGACGACGCCGCCCGCAACGCCTGCTTCAGCGCCTACAACGACACGCTGGCCCAGTGGATCGAGGCGGCCCCGAACCGGCTGATCCCCGTCGGCATCGTGCCGGTCACCTCCTCGGAGGAGGGCATCCCCGAGCTCGAGCGGCTCGTCGGCATGGGCTTCAAGGCGGCCACGGTGCCCACCTACCCGAAGGTGTACGGGCTGGAGAGCTACTGGGACCCGAAGTACGAGGGCCTCTGGAAGGAGTTCGCCGCGGCCCGCATCCCGCTCAGCCTGCACACCGCGGCTACGCCGCACTTCATGGAGTTCGTCATGGACGACCCGACGCCGGCCAAGGGCATCGCCCAGTCGCTGCCGCCGATCCACATGGCCGAGCTCATCTCCGGCTGGATCCTCGGCGGGATGGTGCCGAACAACCCCGACCTCCACATCGTGCTGGTCGAGTCGGGCATCGGCTGGATCTCCTACTACCTGGAGCGGCTCGACACGATGCACCGGCGCCACTCGTGGGCCGACCGCGGGATGCTCGCCGAGCTGCCGAGCACGTTCTGGCAGACCCAGTTCCACGCCACCTTCGAGGACGACCTCGTCGGCATGCGGACGCTCGACCTGCTCGGCACCCACACCCTGATGTGGGCCAGCGACTACCCGCACCCCGACTCGACGTGGCCGGAGTCGCAGGACGTGGTCCGCCGCCACTTCGACGGCCTCCCCGACGAGGACCGCGAGCGGATCGTCTGGAAGAACGCGGCCGAGCTCTACAACATCAGCTGACCGGCACCACCCGAGCGCCCGTTCTCTGTCGACCCGCCGAGGGTTGTTCCGGCCCAGTCGACAGGGAACGGGCGGGGTGGGTCAGAGGATGACGCCGGTCGAGCGCAGGCGGGCCAGCTCGGTGGCGTCGACGCCGAGCTCGCCGAGGACCTCGTCGGTGTGCTGGCCGAAGTCGGGCGCCGGGGGCGGGTCGCCGGCCTCCTCGTCGAAGAGCACCGGTGGCACCGGGAGCCGGATCGGCCCGGTGGCGTAGTCGACCGAGCGGAGGAAGCCGTTGGCCACGGTCTGCGGGTCGTCGTAGATCTCGACCGGCTTCTGGATGGGCGCCCACGCCCCGCGGGTCGTGACGAGCACCTTCTTCCACTCCTCGAACGTCTTCTGGGCGAAGATCTCGTCGAAGATCCGCACCGCCTCCCGGGCGTTGGCGAAGCGGTCGGCGGTGGTGAGCCACCTCGGGTCGGTGGCCATGTCCGGTCGGCCCATGTGCTCGCAGAAGTCGACCCAATCCCGGTCGTCGTCGCCGAGCATCGAGAAGCTGATGAAGCGGTCGTCCTTGGTCCGGTAGATGTTGCCGGTGGGATGGCGGTCCTCCCGGGAGCCGACCGCCATCGGCATCGCCTGGCCGAGGCCGGCGGTGATGATGGCCGGTCCGTTGAACCAGATGGCGGTGCCCATCAGGGAGGCGTCGACGACGCTGGTGGTGCCGGTGAGCGCCCGCTTGGCGATGGCGGCGCAGATCCCGCCGGCCAGCGTCATGCCTGACATCCCGTCGCCGTGGCCGATCATCCCCGTCGGGAAGTCGACGCCGGTGACGTCCATCGTCGACTGGGCCAGCGTGCCGCGGCCCCACCAGGTGATGCCGTCGTAGCCGCCCCGGCCGTTCTCCGGACCCTTCGGGCCCTGGCCGCTGCCCCGGGCGTAGATGATGTCGGGGTTCACCTTGCGGATGTCGTCGAGGTCGAACCCCAGCTTCTTGCGGGTGTCGGGCAGGTAGCTGGTGAGGAACACGTCGGCTCCCTCCACCAGCTTGTAGAGGAGGGCCCGGCCGTCGTCGCTGCCGAGGTCGAGGGTGATGGCCCGCTTCCCCCGGCTGTAGTGCTTGAAGTACCAGCTGGCGTCGCCCGGCTCGAGGGTCCCGCCGAGCAGCCGCATCGGGTCCGGGGCCCGGGGGCTCTCGACCTTGATGACGTCGGCCCCCCAATGGGCCAGCACGCCGCCGGCCGAGGGCACGAAGGCCCACATGGTCAGGTCGATGACGCGGATGCCTTCGAGCACGTTCACCGTGCACCCCCCCGGGGTCGACGTCCGGCGACCGCCGGCTGGGACCGAGTGTCGCGCGCGCCCGGCGCGGTCGCGCCGGGGGCCGGTCGGACGCCCGGCTCCGGGCCGGGTGCCCGGTGTACGGTCCGGCCGCCGGGACGACGGGCCGCCGGCCGCGACCGGGCGCACCGGGCGGCCGGGTGGCGCGACGGCCGGTGCCGAACCGGGCCGACCGACGTGGAACCGAGGACCTCATCGTGACGACGACCGATCCCGCCGCCCAGCCGCGCTGCATCCTCACGGTCCACGCCCACCCCGACGACGAGTCGTCGAAGGGGCCGGGCACGATCGCCCGCTACGCCGCCGAGGGCGTGCGCACCGTCCTCGTCACCTGCACGGGCGGCGAGGCCGGCGACATCCTGAACCCCGCCGCCGACTCGGAGGAGGCCCGCACCAACCTGGCCGCCGTGCGGCGCCGGGAGCTGGAGGAGGCGGTCGGCATCATCGGCTACCACCGCCTGGTGTGGCTCGGCTACCGCGACTCGGGGATGCCGGGCACGCCCACCAACGAGCACCCCGGCTGCTTCCACCGGGCCGACCTGGACGAGGCGGTCGGCCGGCTGGTGCGGGTGGCGCGGGAGGAGCGACCCCAGGTGATGGTGGCCTACGGGCCGAGCGACGCCGGCCGCGGCCATCCCGACCACATCCGCACCCACGAGATCGGGCTGGCCGCCTTCGAGCGGGCCGGCGACCCGGCCTGGTACCCGGAGGCCGGGGCGCCCTGGCAGCCGTCGAAGCTCTACTACGTCGGGGTGTTCTCCCGGCCCCGGCTCCAGGCCATGCACGAGTGGCTGACCGCCCAGGAGCTCGAGAGCCCGTGGGGCGAGCGGCTCGTGGCCATGGCCGACCTGCCGGACCGGACGACCACCCGCATCGACATCACCGACCACCTCGACGTCGGGCGCCGGGCGCTCCTGGCCCACCGGACCCAGATCGACCCGTCCGGCCACTGGTTCCGGGTGCCCCTCGAGGTCCTGGCCGAGCTCCACCCCTACGAGGACTACGAGCTGGCCGCCAGCCGGGTCTCCACGGCCTGGCCGGAGGGCGGCTTCGAGGACGACCTCTTCGCCGGCATCGGCCGCTGACGCTCGATCCGGGCGCTGTCCAACCGACTGACCGTGGCGCCCCGACCGCGTTGCATACAAAGTACGGAGAGGAGCTCCAGTCGCGGCCGGGGTCGGTTCGGCGTCGACCACGGCGGGGGTCGGATCCCGGGGGGGAAGCCATGGGTTCACGACGTTCCTTGTTGCGGGTGCTCGCCGCGCTGGCGGTGCTCTCGCTCGTCGCCGCGGCGTGCGGCGGTGACGACGACGACGGGGGCGACAGCAGCAGCGCGGCCGACGTCGACCCGGCCGGCATCCTGCGCCTGCCGATCGACATGACCGCGCCGACCTTCGGCCAGCTCGACCCGACGAAGGCGGTCGCCGCGCTCGGGATCCTCCAGACCTACTTCCTGGGGAGCCTGCTCAAGCTCAACTCGGAGGGCGAGATCGAGCCGAGCCTGGCCCGCGAGGTCGAGGTCGTCGATGCCTCCAACCTGGTCGTGCGGCTCCGGCCCGGTCTCACCTTCACCGACGGCACGCCGCTCGACGCCGAGGCCCTGAAGTTCTCCTGGGAACGGACCGTCAGGGAGGCGCAGCCGGGTGCGATCGAGGCCGAGTTCCGCGAGTTCCAGACGTTGACGGTCACGTCGCCGACCGAGATGGAGGTGACGCTCAAGACCCCGATCGCCGGCGCGTTCTACCGGCTCATGCGGCTGGCCGAGTCGTCACCCGTGTCACCCACCGCCGTCCGCAGCGGCGCCGACTTCAACGCCAACCCGGTGGGGGCCGGGCCCTTCAAGCTGAAGCGGTTCCAGGCCGGCCAGGCGCTCGAGCTCGAGAAGAACCCGACCTACTGGGACGCCGACAACGTCAAGCTGGCCGGGATCGAGTACGTGAACGTCACGCCCCAGTCGACGGGCAACGCCGTGCGGACGTCGGTCATCGACTTCATCAACCTCTCGGCGCCCGAAGCAAGAGCGGTCGAGGGTGTGTCCGGTTGGGACATCGTCGTGGAGCCGAGCAACGGGGTCCAGCTGGTGGGGTTCTTCTGCAAGAACCGCCCGCCCTTCGACAACCTGAAGGTGCGCCAGGCGCTGAACTACGCCATCGACAAGGACGCCCTGAACGAGGTGATCTACGACGGCAAGGGCGAGCCGATGCACGGCTTCCACAGCTCCGCCACGCCCTTCTACGACGAGTCGCTCGAGGACACCTACACGTACGACCCCGCGAAGGCCAAGAGCCTTCTCGCCGAGGCCGGGGTGCCCAACCTGTCCTTCACGGTGCTCTTCTCTCCCGGGACGGACGGCCAGCAGGGCTCCGAGGTGCTCCAGCAGCAGCTGGCCCAGGCCGGCATCAACGTGACCCTCACGCCAGTCTCCGGCACCCAGGACTTCTTCCCGGAAGGGACCAAGGGCCCGTTCTACTTCTTCCCCCTGGTCCGCGTCGGCTTGCCGAAGGTGAGCCGGACCCTCGTGCCCGGCACGTTCGGCAACGTCTGCGGCTGGAACGACCCGGTCCTCAACGACCTCGTCGCCAAGCTGCGGGCCGTGCCCGAGGAGTCGGACGAGGGCATCGCCCTCTGGAAGCGGATCTCGAAGAACGGCCTCGACAACGCGCTCTGGCTGTTCGGGGTGTTCGCCACCCAGCCCTACGCCATCAACGAGGACCGCGTCGCCGGCATCGAGATCATCCAGACGGCCAACGGCACGCCGGCCCTCGACATCGAACGGGTCTACATCAAGAAGTAGCGGCCTCGCCGTCCTCCCCGGTCCGGGCGGTCCTCTCCGCACGGGCCGGGGCCGGCCGGGTGGGGGCGCCCACCGCCCAGTTGCGGGCCAGGTCGTCGACG
>JBFWQW010000043.1:0-22113 GCA_050249235.1 Acidimicrobiia bacterium
CGGGCCGCGACGATTGCATCGCGTGCCAGGTCGCTGGGACGCTACCGGCCGTGACCGCTCTGCAGCCCACCCAGCAGGTCCGCCTGGCGGTGGTCCTCTACGGCGGCGTCTCCCTCTGCATCTACATGAACGGCGTCACCCAGGAGCTGCTGCACCTGGTGCGGGCGACGGCACCCGACGGCGCCGGCACCGTCATCCCCGAGACCGACCTGACGAGCACCGAGAAGGTGTACCGGAAGCTGGGCCAGCTGCTCCGCCACGGCGAGGAGGCCCTGGCCCCGAAGGCGCTCACCCACCAGACACCGGTCGCCACCCAGTTCGTGGTCGACATCGTCACGGGGTCGTCGGCCGGCGGGATCAACGGCATCTACCTCGCCAAGGCGCTGGCCAACCGGCAGCCGATCGGGCAGCTGGAGGACCTCTGGATCGCCGAGGGCGACTTCGACGCCATCCTCAACGACGCCCAGTCGGTCGCGGACGTCGAGGGGGTCGAGGCGCAGCGCCCGCCCCGCTCGCTCCTCAACGGTCGCCGCATGTACCGCCGGCTGCTCGAGGCCTTCGACGGCATGGGGCCCGACGCCACCGGCCCGGGCTACGTCGACGAGCTCGACCTCTACGTGACGACCACCGACCTGGCCGGCATCGTCCTGCCCCTCCCCGGCCTCGACTCCGTGCAGGAGATGCGCCACAAGGCGGTGTTCCACCTGGCCCACCGGACGATGGCGGTCTCCGGCGAGGACCGGCGCGACTTCGTCCAGGCCCACAACCCCATCCTCGCCTTCGCCGGCCGGGCCACCTCGTCGTTCCCGGTGGCCTTCGAGCCGATGACCACGGACGAGGCCAGCCAGGTCATGCGGGCGCCCGGCGCGCCGGGCGGCCCGCCGGCGGACTGGTCGATCTTCCTGTCCGGCTACACGAAGGACGCGCTGCCGGGCTCGAGGCAGTTCGGCGACGGCGGCGACATCGACAACAAGCCGTTCAGCTACGCCATCGACGCCCTTGCCCGCCGTACCGCGGCCCTGCCCGTGGTCCGCAAGCTGCTCTTCGTCGAGCCCGACCCCGGCAACCCGCGGGACGAGAACGGCACGCCCCAGGCCTTCAACCCGTTCACAGCCACGCTCCAGGCCGGGCTCCTCGGGCGCAACGAGACCATCCGCGAGGACCTCCAGCGGGTCGTCGACCACAACGCCCAGGTGGCCCGCATCAACGAGGTGATCGAGTCCGTCGACGCCGCCCTCCTGCTGGTCGGCAGCGAGGCGGTGGCCACGAACGACACCGCCACCTGGCTGGCCGAGGACCGCGAGTCCCGGCGGGGCGACCTCGGCTACATCGCCTACCACGGCCTCAAGGTCGACGTGGCCGTCCGGGCCCTGGCCGGGACGCTCGGCGACGCCGTCGGGGGCGGGACCCCCGTCCGCCAGAGCGTCGAGCGGGCGCTGCGGACCTGGGTCGACGCCCGCTACGCCGATCCGTTCCGGGGCCCGCTGGGCGACCCCCGACCCTCGGTCAACCGGTTCATCCTCGACTTCGACGTCGCCTACCGGGTCCGCCGGCTGAACTTCGTCAACCGGCGGCTGGCCCGGGCCCACGCCCGCGACGGCGTGCTCGACGACCTCCTCGCGGTCACCGAGCGGGCCCGGCTCGACGACGGCGCCGAGCGGCTGGCGGCACGGGACGAGATCCTCGTCGTGAAGGGAGGCCTGGCCGACGCCTTCGTGCGCCTCCGCCAGATCGACGTCGCCATCCGCACCGACGAGACGGCCCGCCGTCTGCTGGCCGGCGCCACGGCGCTCGACCCGGTGGTGATGGACGCCGTGATGGCCCGGGTCCTGCAGGTGACGAGCGCCGGCCTCGGCGAGGCCCGGGGCAGGCTCGATGCCGCCGTGAAGGGCCCCGCGCCCACCGGGCCGGGGGCCCGGGGCCGGGCGCTCGTGCGGGCCGCCACCACCGACCTGGTGGCCATGTTCGACGCCTACGACGAGGTGACGCTGGCGCTCACCACCGCCGCCGACGGCGAGGCCGCCCACGTCGACGTCGTGCGCATCGCCCCGGAGGAGGCGGTGAGCCTCGTGCCCGCGTCGGCGGCCGGCACGAAGCTGGCCGGCACCTCGCTGCACCACTTCGGTGCCTTCCTCGACGCCGAGTGGCGTCGCCACGACGTCATGTGGGGCCGGCTCGACGCCGCCGAGCAGCTCGTCGCCATGGTGGTCCCGCCCGGCCCGGTCCGAGACCAGCTCGTGACCGAGGCCCAGGACGCCATCCTCGAGGACTCCCTCCGGCAGGCCCCAGCCGTCGCCGCCACCGTCGCCATGGCCGTGGCCGCGGCCCGCTCGGGTGCCGTCCCGAAGGAGCTCGGCCTCACCGAGAGCCAGGCCGACCGGGTCGTGCGGGACGCCGCCCTGGCGGCGGCCACCCCGGCGGCGCGGCGGGAGTGGCTCAGGGCCCATCCGGCGCCCCCGGCCGGTCCGCCCCCGGCCCGAACCGTCCCGCTGGCGGCCCGGGCCGCCCGGGTGGTCGGCGCCATGCTCGACGGCGTCGCCGGCGACGACAAGCGGGTCGGCTTCGGCATCCGGCTCCTCGCCCGGGTCACCAACATCGCCTGGGGCCTCGTGGCCGTCGCCCTGCCGCAGCGCCCGCTCACCCGGCTGGCCGGCTGGTGGCTACAGCTCCTGCTCGGCCTCGAGGTGGCGATGATCGTCCTGGGCGCGGTGCTCGGCCAGCCGGCCGCCGTCCACCTGGGCTGGATCGCGCTCGCCCTCACCGGCGCCGCCGCCCTCCTCCGGGCCCTCCTCATGACGGTCGTCGGCACCGGCTCGGCCAGCCGCCTGAAGCGGATGCGGACCCTCGTCGTCGCCACGCTGCTGAGCGTGGCCGTGGCCCTGGCCGCCGTCGGCGCCGTCCACCTGAACACCACCGCCCGGCGCTGGGCCTGCCGCCAGGACACCTCGCTCACCGACCTCCTCTGGTACGACTGCCCACCCGAGGCCGAGCCGACCGGCTGACCACGAGCCAGCGCCAGCGAGCCCGGCGGCTGGGGCCGAGCGCCCAGCGAGCCCGGCGGCCATGGGGCGCCAGCGCCAGCGAGCGGGGACTGGGGCCCCGTCAGAGCGGCGGAGCGGGTGCCACGGCTTTCGAACTCGCTTGGCGCGCTCCGCACCGACGGCGCGAGCGCCAGCGAGCCCGGCGGTCATGGGGCGCGAGCGCCAGCGAGCGGGGACGGAGTCCCCGGATTGGCGGAGCGGGGGGGATTCGAACCCCCGGGCCCCGGAGGGCCGGCTGCTTTCAAGGCAGCTGCAATCGTCCGCTCTGCCACCGCTCCGGGCCGGACGCTACCGGGCCCGCCCGGCCCGATCCCCGGGGCTCAGGCCGGGCGGATGGCGCCCCGGAGGCCCCGGAGCCAGGCGTCGGCGTCACGCCAGGCCGCCGCCGCCTCCCGGCGGACGGCCTCGCCGTGCTCCCCGGCGGCGGGGTACGAGCCGAGGAACTTCACGTCGTACTTGGCCTTGAGCTCGCGCAGGCAGTCGGCCACCACGTCGTCGGCCAGGTGGCCCTCGAAGTCGATGACGAAGCAGTACTCGCCGAGGCTCTGCTTGGTCGGCCGGGACTCGATCTTGGTGAGGTTGAGGGCCCGGGCCGCGAACTCCTGCAGGATCCCGAGCAGCGAGCCGGGCCGGTCGGCGGACTGGAAGCACACGATCGACGTCTTGTCGTGGCCGGTCGCCTCGGGCGTCCCCCCGGTGGCCACCACGAGGAACCGGGTCTTGTTCTCCGGGTGGTCCTCGATGCCCGAGGCCAGGACCTCGAGGCCGTAGAGGTCGGCGGCGACGGCCGGGGCGACCGCGGCGGTGCCGGTCGCCCGGTCGCGGCCGACCTGCTGGGCGGCCTCGGCGGTCGAGTTGGCGGCCACCGTGACGGCGGTGGGCAGGTTGGCGGCCAGCCAGCCCCGGACCTGGGCCGTCGCCACCGGCATCGACACCACCGTCGTCACGTCGGCGAGGGCCGTGCCGGGCGGCGCCATGAGGTTGAGGTGGACCCCGATCACGACCTCCCGCTGGATCAGCAGGTCGTGCTCGAAGGCGAGGGGGTCGATGGCGGCGTTGACGGTCCCCTCGATGGCGTTCTCGATGGGCACGAAGCCGAGGTCGACGAGGCCGGCCTCGGTGGCGGCGAGCACGTCGGGGATCGAGGTGAGGGGGACCAGCTCCATCTCGGCCAGGTCCTCCTGGCTGAGGAGGGCCTGCTCGGTGAAGGTGCCGAGCGGGCCGAGGAAGCCGATTCGGGGCATGGCGCTGCACAATACGGCGATGGACGAAGCCGGCCTCCGGGCAATGCTCGACTCGGTCCGGTCCGGCGAGCTCGGCCCCGACGACGCCGTCGACCGGCTGCGCCGGCTCCCCTGGGCCGACCTCGGCTTCGCCCGGGTCGACCACCACCGGGCGCTGCGCCAGGGCCTCGGCGAGGCCGTCTACGGGCCGGGCAAGACCCCGCTCCAGTGCGCGGCCATCGTGCAGGAGCTCCTCGGCGAGGCGGGTGGGCCCGTGGTGCTCACCCGGGCCTCCGCCGAGCAGCTCGCCCTGCTGCCCGACGGGGGCACCGTCACCGGCACCACCGTCACCTGGCGCCAGGCCGCCCCGACGGGCGCCCGGGTCACCCTCGTCACGGCCGGCACCGCCGACCTCCCGGTGGCCGACGAGTGCGCCGCCACCCTCGGCGCCTACGGCCTCGGCCCCGACCGGGTCCACGACGTGGGCGTGGCCGGCATCCACCGGCTGCTCACCGAGGTCGACCGGCTGGCCGGGGCTGACGCCGTCGTCGTGGTGGCCGGCATGGAGGGGGCGCTGGCCAGCGTGGTGGGCGGGTTCGTGCCGGGCCCGATCGTGGCCGTCCCCACGTCGGCCGGCTACGGCGCCGGGCTGGACGGCATCACGGCCCTGCTCTCGATGCTCGCCTCCTGCGCGGCCGGCATCACCGTGGTCGGCATCGACAACGGCTTCGGGGCCGCCATGGCGGTGGCCCGCATGCTCCGGGTGCGGCGTGGCTGAGCCCCGTCGGTCGCCGGCGCACGGCACCGTGGCCGCCTGGTTCCACTGCTTCGCCGGCATCGCCGGCGACATGGCGCTGGGCTCGCTGATCGACGCCGGGGCCGACGTCGACGGCGTCCGCGAGCTCCTCGGCCGCCTGCCCGTCGAGGGCTGGGACCTCGAGATCGTGCCGGTGCTCCGGGGCGGGGTCGCCGGCAGCCGGGCGGTCGTCACCACCGACGACAACACCGTGGTCCGCACCTACGCCAACATCCGGGCCATCGTCGAGGAGGCCGCCCTCCCCGACCGGGTGCGCGACCGGGCCCTCGCCGTCTTCGAGTCGATCGCCGTCGTCGAGGGCCAGCTCCACCGGCGCGAGCTCGCCCAGGTGCACTTCCACGAGGTCGGCGGCGTCGACGCCATCGTCGACGTCGTCGGGGTGGCCGCCGCCCTCGAGATCCTCGGGGTCGACGAGGTCCACGCCAGCCCGGTCGCCACCGGCCTCGGGATGGTGCGGACCGCCCACGGCATGCTGCCCAACCCGGCGCCGGCTGTCGTCGAGCTCCTGGCCGGCGCGCCGACCTACGGGCTCGACATCCCGGTCGAGCTCACGACCCCGACCGGCGCCGGCATCCTGGCCGCCCTCTGCGACGGCTGGGGCCCGATGCCGGCCATGACCATCACCTCGTCGGGCTTCGGCGCCGGCACCCGCGAGCTCGACGACCTGCCGAACCTCACCCAGGTCGTGGTCGGCGTCCTCGCCGCGGCCGCCGGCGGCGGCCACGCCGGCCAACCCGTGGTGCTGCTCGAGGCCAACGTCGACGACGCCACGGGCGAGACGCTGGCCCACGCGGTCGCGGCCCTGCTCGACGCCGGCGCCCACGACGCGTGGATCACGCCGATCGTGATGAAGAAGGGCCGGCCGGCCCACACCGTGAGCGTCCTCGCCGACCCGGCCGAGAGCGCCCGGCTGGCCGAGGTCCTCCGACTCGGGACCGGGTCGCTCGGCGTCCGGGGGGCGACCCTCGAACGGTGGCCGGCGGCACGTACCGTCGAGGTCGTGCTGGTCGAGGGCCACGAGCTGCGGGTGAAGGTGAGCGCCGGACGGGTGAAGGTCGAGCACGAGGATGCCGCCGCGGTCGCGGCCGCCACCGGGCTCCCGCTCCGCGAGGTGGTGTCGAGGGCCGAGGAGGCCTGGCGGAACCGGTGAGGCACTCCCCCTGGGTCCGGGCGGTCGCCCTCGTCATCGCCCTGAGCACGCTCCTCGCCACCGGTCTGGCCTTCGTGTCGCTCGGCTCGGGGGACGGCGACGACGAGGTCGACCGGGTCGAGCTCGCCCCCGCCGTCTCGACCACCCTCGACGACGACCAGCGGGCCCTCGCCGCGCTGCTCCCCGACGGGCCCCTCGACGGCATGACCAGGACCGACGACGACCTCGGCCCGCTCACGCTCACCCAGGCCGCCGCCGAGTACCCGTTCGGCGACGTGGACGGCGCCCGACTCCGGGCCGACGGCTTCGTCAGGGGCTTCGCGCGGGCCTGGGCCGGCACCGACGGGCGATCGGCGCACGTGCTCGTCTACGAGCTGCGCGACCCGGACGCCTACCTGCGGTCCTGGGCGGCGGCCGCCGAGGGCCTGGCCGACAGCCGGTTCGACACGCCCGTCGGCCAGGGGATCAGCGACGTCGAGCAGGACACCGAGGCATCGATCGTGGCCTGGGTCGAGGGCACCTACTGGTACTACGTCGTCCACTTCGGCCCGGCCGGGCAGGACGGGCCCGACCGGGCCCGGGCCATCGTCGAGGCGGTGCGGGCCCGGTGAGCCTCCTGGCCGCCGGCCTGGCCGCCGTCTTCGCCTGGGCGGCCGTCGCCAAGCTCCGCCGGCGCGACGCCACCGCGGCGTCGTTCGCCGCCGCCGGGCTGCCGGCGCCGGCCGGGCTCGCCGTCGCCGTGCCGGTCGGCGAGCTCGCCCTCGCCGCACTGCTGCTGGCCAGCCCGCTGGCCGGGGCCACCCTGGCCCTGGCCGCACTGGCCGGCTTCACCACCCAGCTCGTCCTGGCCCGGCGCCGGGGCGTCGCCACCGGGTGCGGGTGCTTCGGCGGGGCCGGCTCGTCGGCGCCCGGGCTCGAGCTGGCCCGGAACGCGGCGCTGGCCACCGTCGCTCTCACCGTGATCGTCACCGCCTGACCCGAGGGAGGTCCACACCCATGTGCCGGAACATCACCACCCTGCGGGGGCTCGAGCCGGCCGCCACCCCCGACGAGATCGAGGCCGCGGCCCGCCAGTTCGTCCGCAAGGTGAGCGGGGTCCAGAAGACCTCGCCCGCCACCGAAGCCGCCTTCGAGCGGGCCGTGGCCACCATCCTCGTGGCCACCTCGGAGCTCCTCGCCGACCTCCCGCCCCGCAAGCAGCCGCCGCTCACGCTCCCGCCGCTGCGCCGCATCGCGGCCCGGGCCGGGGCCTGATCGGAGCCGGGCGGGCGGGAGACGGACCGTCAGTCCTTGGTCGCCACCTGGTTCGGCACCACGTTCATCTTCGGCTCGTAGGCGGCCGCCTCGACCTCACGGGCCTCGCCGCCCAGCGTCGCCCGGAGCTGCTCGGTGCAGGTGCCGCAGGGCCCGTAGAAGCGCTCGCTGGCCGGCCGGCCGCAGCGGGGACAGGTGAAGTCGAGAGGCGCCACGACCACCATCCTGCCCCCGCCGGCCCCGCACGCCGGTGCCATCGGGGCCGAG
Organism: Acidimicrobiia bacterium; assembly: GCA_050249235.1. Taxonomy (GTDB): domain Bacteria; phylum Actinomycetota; class Acidimicrobiia; order Acidimicrobiales; family CADCSY01; genus JAEKLB01. The sequence goes on from JBFWQW010000043.1 coordinate 7,753, forward strand.
GCCCAGGCTCAGCCGTCGGTCGCCTCCTCGAGCACGGCGGTCAGCACGATCTCCTCGCCGTCCCGGAAGACGATGAGCTCGACCTCGTCGCCGGGCTCGTGGGCCCGGACCGCGGCGGCCAGCGCAGCCGCCCCGTCGACCGTGCGGCCGCCGACGGACACCACCAGGTCACCGGCTTCCAGGCCCGCCTCGGCGGCGGGCGAGTCGGCCTCGACGCTGACGATCAACGTGCCCCGGCTGCCGTCGGTGGGATCGGACGTGCGCACGCCGAGGTAGCCCTTGGCCCCGGCCGAGCCGCCCGAACGCAACCGCTCCACGATCGGGTTGGCGGCATTGACCGGGATGGCGAAGCCGACGTTCTCGGCCGAGCTGTTCCCGTTGCTGGTGGCGACCGCCGTGTTGATGCCGATCACCTGGCCGGCGGCGTTCACGAGCGGGCCCCCGGAGTTGCCCGAGCTGATGGACGCATCGGTCTGGAGGAGTCCCGTCATCGTCTGCGCGCCGGCGTCGAGCGTGCGGTCGAGCGCCGAGACGATGCCCCTGGTGACGGTGGGACCGCCCCGCAGGGCCAGGGCGTTGCCGATGGCGACGACGTCGTCGCCGACGGCCAGCTCGGACGAGTCGCCGAGCTCCGCCGGGGTGAGGCCGCTCACGCCGGCGATCTTCAGCAGGGCCAGGTCGGAGTCGGCGTCGCTCCCCACCAGCTCGGCCTCGCGGGACTTGACCTCGCCCGGCAGGGTCACCGTGATCCGCGTCGCGCCCTCCACGACGTGGGCGTTGGTGAGGATCTCGCCGTCGGCGGTCAACACGATGCCGGTGCCCGCCGCCGAGCCGCCGATCCGGCCGCCGACCTGCGTCTGGATCGAGACGACCGAGGGGCCGGCCTTGGCGACCACGCCGGCGACGTCGAGCGTCTCGCCGTCGAGGGTGATCGACCGGACGGGATCCCCGCTGGCGGTGGTGGTGCGGAAGACGGTGGTGTCGCCGTCGTCGACCGCCAGCGCGATGCCGGCGCCGGTCGCACCGGCCAGCAGCGCCACCACGCCGATGGCGGCGGCCCGGCGGCGCCAGGCCGGGCGGCCGTTCCCCCCGGTCGGGGCGGCCGGGTCGGTGGCGGGCACCGAGGCGGTGGCGGCCGGCGGCGGGCCGCCGGCGAGCCACGGCGGCGACGGCGGCGACGGCGGCGTGGCCGGACCGGGTGGCGCCGTGGGCGCCGGACCGGTGGTGGCGGCGGGCTCGGCTCCGGCGGGTTCGACTCCGGCCGGGCCGGGCGACCAGGCCGCCGACCACGCCGGCGGGGAGGCGGGCGGGTCGGGTGTCGAGGCTTCCGGCCGCGGGCCGCCGGTGCCGTCGGCCGCCCGATCGGGCCGGGCGGCGGAGGCGGGGCCGGCGGAGGCGGCGGTGGTGACGGCAGGCTCCCTCGAGGTGGAGGGGTCGTCGACCGTGGGATCGTCCTCGAACTCCATGGGCTCCATGCTGCCCCCCGGGCCTGGGCCCGAACTGGGCGGCTCCTGGGAACCGCCTGTGACCGGGCCCGGCGCCCGCTCAGTCGCTGGCGAGGATGACGTTGTGGACGAGCGGCGCGATCTGGGTCTGCCAGCGCCGACCGCTGAACACGCCGTAGTGGCCCACCCCGGCCTGGAGGTGGTGACGGCGGCGGGCCGGCTTCACGGAGGTGCACAGGTCGTGGGCGGCGACGGTCTGGCCGACAGAGCAGATGTCGTCGCGAGCCCCTTCCACGGTGAAGAGCGACGTGCGCCGGATGGCCGCCGGGTCGACCGGTCGACCTTCGTAGGTGAGCTCGCCCTTCGCCAGCAGGAACTCCTGGAAGACCCGGCTCACGGTCTCCAGGTAGAACTCGGCCGGGATGTCGAGCACCGCGAAGTACTCGTCGTAGAACGCCTTCGTCACCTCGGCCTCGTCGACGGCGCCGCGGGCCAGGTCCTCGTACAGCTGGCGATGGGCCCTGAAGTGGCGCCCGACGTTCATGCCGACGAACGCCGAGAGCTGCATGAAGCCGGGATAGACCCGCCGGCCGCCGCCCTCGTAGCGGCGGGGCACGGTGGAGATCACGTTGCGCTCGAACCAGGCGAGCGGCTGCGACGTGGCGAGCTGGTTCACCATCGAGGGGTTGACCCGGGCGTCGACGGGGCCGGCCATGAGCGTGAGCGACCGCGGGGTGGCGTCGTCGCCACCGTCGGCCATGACGGCGGTCGCCGCCAGCGCGGCCACGCAGGGCTGGCACACCGCCACCACGTGGGCCCCCGGACCGATGACGTGGAGGAACCGGATCAGGTTCGTGATGTAGTCGTCGAAGTCGAAGCGCCCGTCGCCCACCGGCACGTCCCGGGCGTTGTGCCAGTCGGTCAGGTAGACGTCGTGGTCGGCCGAGAGCGTGGCGACGGTGTCGCGCAGGAGGGTGGCGAAGTGCCCCGAGAGGGGCGCCACCACGAGCACCCGTGGGAGCGCCACGTCGACGTCCTTCGCGAAGTGCAGCAACGTGCCGAACGGCGTGACGTCGGCGGCTTCCTCCCGGACGCGCACCATGCTGCCCCCCACCCGCACCGCGTCGATGCCGAAGGCCGGCCGTTCATGGGTGAGCGAGGAGCGCGACATCAACTCGTAACCGGCCGCGGCCCGACGGATCAATGGATGGGCGCCGAAGGGTCCGGGAACGGCCTTGAGCGCGCGGTTCGCGAGCCCGGCAAATGATCGAACAGGCCCCGTCACGTCCACCTGTGCTTGGTACGCTCGGTAGAGCACTCGATCTCGCTCCCACACGGCCATGTTCTCGGCGACCACCGCCGTGGAATCGGGCACGGGACGAGGCTACCCACCCGACGAGCCAGGACCGAGCGCACCGGCGGTGACCCGGTGAAGGAGCAGCGAGCATGACCCGAGCCACCCTCACGGTCACCAGCAAGAACTACGGCGCCTGGTCCCTCCGTGGATGGCTGCTCTGCCAGCTCGCCGGCCTCGAGCTCGACGAGATCCACCTCCCGTCCGACGACCCCCTCGCACGGGCAGAGCTGCTGCTCCTGGCCCCGTCGTTCCGGGTGCCGTCCCTCTCGCACGAAGGCGTCACGGTGTGGGGGACGCTCGCCATCGCCGAATACCTGCACGAGCGGTTCCCCGAGCAGGACATATTCCCGAAAGATGTGGTGGAGCGGGCCCATTGCCGCAGCATCTGCGACGAGATGCATTCGGGCTTCACGAACCTCCGTGCCGGCCTTCCCATGAACCTCAAAGCGCATTATCCCGGGTTCAAGATCTGGGCCGGCGCCCAGGCCGACATCGACCGGATCGTCGACATCTGGCACGAGTGCCTCGCCCGGTCGGGCGGGCCCTACCTCTTCGGCGCCTCGCCCTCGGCCGCCGACGCCATGTTCGCACCGGTGTGCACGCGCTTCGCCACCTACGACGTCGAGCTCGACCGTCGCTGCGCTGCCTACCGCGACGCCATCCTCGACCTCCCGGCCGTACGGGCCTGGATCGCCGACGCCGAGCTCGAGCCCGACGAGCTGGAGGAGCTCGACGCCGAGTTCTGACCCGACCTGACCCCGGCCGCGACGACGGCGTGGACGGCGACCGCTGGGTGCGGTGCGCGTCCACGCCGTGGGTCGGGAGCAGCTGGCGGCGGGCGTCGCCCGCCGGGGACTACTTGGCGGCCGCGGCCTTGGCGGCGGGAGCCGCGGGGGCCGGGCTGGCGAGAAGCTTGCCCACGAAGGCCTTCTGCGAGGCGAGGATCTTCTCGGCGAAGCCGAAGCTGAGCTCGACGACCTCGGCCGGCTTCGGTGCGAAGGGCACCGCCGGGACGGAGGGGAGGCTCTTCGGCAGGAGGCCGGTGACGATGCCACCGAGCTTCGTGTAGCCGGTGGCCACGGTGTTCTGGACGGAGGTCACGGCCCCGAGGACCTGGTCCTGCGACTTCTTGCTCAGTTCGGCGAGGGGGGTCACGGCTGCCTCTTTCGGCTTGGTTGTGGTCGGCATGGTTGCAAACTATATCTAGCATTTGCTTGGTACGTCAAGCACCTTGCTTGGTTCTCCAAGCAGCCTGGCGCGAGGGTCCCCGCCGGCGGTCAGCCGGCCAGCACATAGGTGCCGGGTGCCGCACCGTCGGGGCGGTGGGCCCGGTCGCCCAGCCGGCGGGGCGCGGCCCGCCGGCTGGCCGCCCCGCTCGGCCGCCCACGCCGCCCACGGCTCCCACCACGAGCCGGTGTGGGCGGTGGCCTCGGCCAACCAGCCGTCGGGCGAGCCGGGCGGCTTCGGGCCCCGGTAGAAGCGCATCTTCGGGTTCGCGGGCGGGTTCACGAGGCTCTGGATGTGGCCGGACGACGAGAGCACGAACTCGCTGTCGCCACCGAGGAGCTGGGTGCTGGCGTAGCACGCCTTCCACGGCGTGAGGTGGTCGGTCTGGGCACCGACCACGAACGTGTCGCACTCGACCGCTCCGAGGTCGGCCGGCGTTCCCAGCACCTCCATCCCCCCCGGCTCGGCCAGGCGGTTGGTCATGAACAGGTCGAGGAAGTCGGCATGCAGCCCGGCCGGGAGCCGGGTGGCGTCCTGGTTCCAGGCCAGCACGTCGAACGCCGGGGGGGTCGTCGCCGAGCAGGTTGTTGTTGACCCAGTAGTTCCACACCAGGTCGTTCGGACGGAGCGCCGAGAAGAAGGCGAAGAGGCAGCGTCCGTCGAGCACGCCCGCCTCACGGGTGGTGCGCAGCGAGTGGTCGACGATCCCCCGCGACGCCAGCATGGCGATGCCGGAGGGCAGGTCGAAGTCGAGCAGGGTCACACCGAAGGCGGCGCTGCCCACCAGCTCGGTGCCCGTCGCGGCGTGGTGGGCGAGGAGCGCAGCCGTGGCGATTCCACCGGCGCACATCGAGACGGTGTTGACGCGGTCGGCCTTCGTGATCTCGGCGGCGGCGACGAGCGCTCGTTCGACGGCGGCCACGTAGGTGTCGAAGTCCCAGCCCTGGTGCTCGGCGGTCGGGTTCCGCCAGCTGATGCAGAAGGTCTGGTGGCCCTGGGCCACGGCGTACTCGACGAAGCTCCGGCCCGGCGCCAGGTCGAGGAAGTAGTACTTGTTGATCTGCGGCGGCACCACGACGAGGGGCCGGACGTGCACCCGGCTCGTGGTCGGCGTGTACTGGATCAGCTCGAAGACCTCGTCGCGGTGCACGACGGCGCCGGGGGTGGCGGCGATCGTCTCCCCCACCCGGAAGGGGCGGAGGTCGACCGAGCGGGGCAGGCCGCCGTTGTCGACCACGACGCGAGCCATGTTCCTGAGGCCGCGGAGCAGGCTGCGGCCACCGGTGCGGAAGGCCCGCTCGATGGCGGCGGGGTTCGTCACGAGGAGGTTGGTGGGGGCCAGGGTCGAGGTGAGCAGTCCAGCGGCGAAGCGGGCCCGCTCGGCGGTGCGCCAGTCGAGGTCGGCATCCTCGACCAGCCCCTCGACGGTCGACGCCCATGCCAGGTAGCCCTGGCCGAGCCGCCGGAAGAGGGGGTTCTCCCGCCACGCCTCGTGCCGGAAGCGCCAGTCCCGCTCGGCCGGGACGACCGTCGACCGGCCGAGCGCGATGCGGAGCGCCTCCACGGCGAGCGCCAGGCCCCCGGCCGCGAGGTCGCTGCGCCGGCCGACCTTCACGAGCGCGTCGACCAGGGCCAGCGGGTCGAGGCCGGCCAGCACCTCCCGGGCGCGGCTGGCCTCGTCGGCGAGCACGGCCTCGAGCTCGGTGCTGGACACGTGGTCGGCGGGCACAGCAGGATCCGCGACGATCGAGGTGGTGGCGTCGGCTGGTGGGACGAGCGAGGGCGATGGCGCCATGAGGCGAGTCAACGCACGGCCATGGCCGGGCTGCAACCCTCCCGGCGGCATCCTCACGCGGCGTTCACACGCCCGTCGCCCGGCCGTCCCCCACGGACCGGGCAGGTGACCCCCACCCCCGCCGCCACCGCCGTCGCCACCGCCCAGCGGGTCGAGACCGCGGTCGTCGCCGGCACCACGGTCCGCGTGTCGGTCGCCGGTCAGGGGCCGCCCCTCTTGCTCCTCCCGGGCATGGGCAGCGGCCTCGAGATGTGGGAACCGCTCCGAGCCCGGTTGGCCGGGCGGACCACGGTGGCCTTCGACGCGCCCGGGATCGGACGGTCGCCTGTCGACCGCCGGTTGTGGACCGTCGGTCGGGCCGCCCGCCTCGCGTCGGCGGTCGTCGACCGGTACGCGCCCGGCGTCGTGCCCGAGGTCCTCGGCTACTCGTTCGGGGGGCTGGTGGCCCAGCACCTGGCCCGGCTCCGGGTGGTCGCTCGCCTGGTCCTGGTGGCCACGACGGCCGGCCAGCCCGCCGTGCCGCCGATGCCCCACCGGCTCCTCGCCATGCTGCAGGGCGGGCTGCTGCTCCAGCGGGACGCCGTGGCGGGCCGCGGCGAGCTCGGCCGGCTCTTCGGCGGCCGGAGCGCCCGCGACCCGGTGGCGCTGGGCCGGGCCGTCGCCCACCTGGCGACCAGCCCGCCCTCGGCCGTCGGGTACTACGGCCAGGCCCTGGCAGCCAGCACCTGGACCGGCCTGCCGTGGATCCGCCTCCTCACGATGCCGGCGCTCGTCCTCGCCGGCGGCGACGACCGGCTGGTGCCGCCGGCCAACGCCCGGCTGCTGGCCGGCCTGCTCCCCGACGCCCGGCTGTGCATCCTGGCCGGCGCCGGTCATCTCCTGGTGCTCGACGACGCCGACCGAGTCGCCGACGAGGTCCTCGCCTTCCTCGCGGCCTGACGGCGCGGGGCCACGATGCTCGGACCCGGTGGCCGCGGGTGCCGGGGCGCGAGAATCCCCGGCCGTGACCGATCGCTTCACCGACCTGCTGGTGGTCGACGAGACCGGCCCCGACCGCTTCGACGTGACGTCGGCCGGAACCGGGTTCCTGTTCGGCGGCCTGACGATGGCGGCCGCGCTGGCCGGCGCGGCCCGCACGGTCTCGGACGGCCTGGTGCCGAGGAGCCTCCATGCCGCCTTCCACGCCGGCGGCATCTGGGGCCAGGCCCTCGGCCTCGCCGTGGAGCGGGTGAACGACACCCGGTCGTATGCCTCCCGCCGGGTGGTCGTCAGCCAGGGCGACCTGGCCATCGGTGTGGTCGACACCGCCTTCCGCCGTCCCCGGGGCGGCGCCGACGTCGTGCACGCCCCGGCGCCGCCGGCCCGGCCCCTCGGCGAGCTGGTCGCCGAGACGGTCACCCTCCCCGTGCCGGTGATGGAGGTCCGTCTGGCCGGACCACCTCGTTCGCACGGCGCCGACCGGGTCCATCCCTACTGGGTCCGCTTCGTCGAGCCGCTCGCCGGTGACCCCGTGCTCAACGCCGCGGCCACCACGTTCGTGTCGGACTACCTCGTGATCTACACCCCGTTCGAGCCGGGCAGCGGCACCGGCGAGGGGCAGATCAGCCGGACCCTCGAGCACTCGATCTGGTTCCACCGGCCCGTCGACGCCGACCGCTGGCTGCTGCTCGACGCCCAGCCGCTGTCCGTCGTCGACGGGCACTACGTGAGCCGGGGCGTCGTCCACGACGACTCCGGGGCCCTCGTCGCCTCGTTCGTCCAGGAGGGCTACGTGCGACCCTCGCCCGCACCCGGCTGACCAACCGGCGCCCCGGGTCCGCTGCCGGCGGGATCGTAGGGTTGGCCCATGGGGGGTGATGGTCGGGCAGTTCGGCTTCCGGCCAGCCTCCGCGTCCTGCGCCATCGCAACTTCCGGCGGGTGGCGATCGGGACCTTCGTGTCGAGCCTCGGCACCTGGTCCTCGATGGTCGGCATCGGTTGGGCGGCTCGGAACATCACCGACTCGCCCCAGGCCATCACCTTGGCGTTCGCCGCCCAGTTCCTGCCGAACCTGCTCTTCGCGCCGTTCGGCGGCCTGCTGGCCGACCGCGTCGACCGGCGCCGGCTGATGATCGTCGGCAGCATCGTGATGGCCGTGCCGCCGGCTGCCATCGGCCTCCTCCTCAGCGCCGATCTCCTCACCCTTCAGCTGCTGATGGCCCTGGCCTTCTCCAGCGGCGTGGCGGCGTCGTTCACGATGCCGGCCGGCCAGGCGCTGGTGCCCCGCCTCGTGCCGGAGGGCGAGGTGCAGCTGGCGATCTCGCTGACGAGCGCGCTCATGAACAGCAGCCGGCTGGTCGGCTCGGCGCTGGCCGGCGTGATCATCTCCACCTTCGGCACCCCGATGGCGTTCTACTGGAACGCCGTCAGCTTCCTGGCCGTCGTCCTGGCCTGGACGCTCGTGCGCATCGCCGCTCCCCCCGCGACCCAGGACACCGAGAGCTTCTTCCTCCGGTTGGCCGGCGGCCTCCGCTATGCCCGGCGGGTCCCGACCGTGCGGAACCTGCTGCTCCTGAACATCGTGATGGCCCTCCTCATCATGCAGGCGCCCCTCCTCCCGGTCCTCGTGAAGGACGTGCTGCACGCCGACGTGTCGACCTACGCCCTCCTGCAGATGGGCACGGGCGTCGGCGCCGTGACGGGTGCGCTGGTGGCCGGCCAGTGGACCACCGACGAACGGCGACGGCGGGTGATTGCGATTGGGATGCTGATCAACGCCGCGGCCGTCATCGGCATCGCCTTCAGCCGATGGGTGCCCGTCTCGGTCGCCCTGCAAGCCGTGTTCGGCGTGGGGTTCTTCACGACGTCGACCATCACCCAGTCGATGATCATGGTGTCGACGGAGGACGCCTACCGGGGCCGGGTGATGGCGCTCCACACGATGGCCCTGGCCGGGATGCTCCCCTTCAACGCCGTGCTGGCCGGCTTCCTCGCCTCGCACTTGGGGACGGTCAGCACCATCGGCGGGGCCGGAGTGCTGCTCGTCGTCTACGCGCTCTGGTTCACGGCCTTCCGGCTGCCGGGGATCGGGGTGGACAAGCTGCCCGACACAGACACCGAGGCCGACACCGACACCGAGGCCGACACCAAGACGGTGGCCGGGCCGGCGGCACCGGCGGTCCTGCTCCCGGCCGACCCGGCCACCTGATCCCGCCACCTGACCCGGCGGGCCACGGAACGGTCGGTCAGAGGTACTCGCCGGTGGGGACGTCCTCGACGGGTCGGCCCTTGGGACGGTCGTACTTCTCGAGGTCGACCGGTCCCTGCACTTCCAGCAGCTGCAGCAACTCCTCGGGTGTCACCGGACCCTCCTGGCGGTCGCGACCGTCGTCGGCGCTCCGCCATTCTCCCACCACCGGCGCGATTCGCGCTCACCCCGTTCCGAGTGGGCTGGTCGGGAACCGCGGCTACCGGGCCGTGACGGCGGCCGCCAGGTAGCGACCCTTCTCCAGGTACATGCGCCTGTCGGCGACGGCGAGGAGCTCGTCGACGTCCCGGGCCGGCCCGGTGACGTAGCCGATGGAGACAGAGAGGGCGCCCATCCCGGCGCCGGGGTCCGACTCGATCGCCACCGCCACCCGCTCGGCGATCCGGCCGAGCTGCTCGTCGCCGATCCCCTCGAAGATCACGACGAACTCGTCGCCGCCGTAGCGGAAGGCCAGCTCCTCGGGCCGGACCGCGCTGCGGACGGCGGCCCCGGCGATGCGGAGCGCCTGGTCACCCACGGCGTGCCCGTAGGTGTCGTTGATCTCCTTCATCCGGTTGACGTCGAGGAGCACGACGCCCACCCGCCCCTCCGACCGGCGCAGCCGGACCAGCGTCTCCTCGAGCGCCCGGCGGTTCAACAGGCCCGTGAGCCCGTCTCGATGCGCTTCGTCCTCGGCGACGGCCCGGGCATCCTGGAGGCGGCGCCGGACCCGGCCGACGTTCAGCCCGGCTGCGGCGAGGACGAGGACGGCAGCCGTGACGGCGAGGGCGAAGCCGCCCTGCAGCCGGCGGGACAGCTGCCAGGCGGGCGTGCCGGCCGCCGACGCGTCGGCGCCGACCAGCACCATCCACGGGTAGCCGGGCACCGGCGTGACCGCCGCGATCCGGTCGGCGCCGAGGACGTCCGAGTAGTAGCTCACGGTGTCGGCCCGACCGGACCCGATCAGGGCCAGCAGCTCGGGGCTCTGGATCCGGATGTTCCCGGTCGGGGCGGTGGTGACGAGGACCTGCCCGTCGGTGGTCACCAGCGTGGTGGCCCCGTCGTGGTTCTCGAAGGGCTGGACGAGCTGGGGGACGAGGCGGGTGAGGGCCAGCTCCTGGTTGATGGCGCCCACCTTCAGGCCGGCGGCGTCGCGGACGGGGGCCGTGATCACGACCCGGGCCTCGGACGAGTCGGCGACGGCGTAGGAGAACTCGCCCTCGGGCTCGGGGAGCGTGCCGTCGGGGAGGGTGACGAGCACCTCGTCGCCCCGGGTGATGGACATGCGCACGACCCCGATGCCCCGGCTGGCCTCCTGCAGGGCCGGCCCGACGGCGGCGAGGTCGCCGTCGACGACCGCCCGGGACGCGGCCGGGAGGGCGGCGCCGGTGGCGAGCCGGTTGCGGACGGTGTCGAGCGCCGAGCCGATCTGGGCGGCCCGCTCGTCGGCGGCGAGGATCTCGGCCCGGGTCACCTGCTCGGCCATGGCCTCCCGGGCCGCCGACGTGAGCCACATCGAGGTCGCCGCGGCGATCCCGGCCAACGCCAGGCCGCACAGGACCAGGAACGCACTCGAACGCCTCACCTCGTGTTGTTCGGCATCGACGGGGCCCGGCTAGAGCGATCCGCGCCGGCGGCGGCCGCGAACACCACGGACGGCCGTCGTCCGGGTCGCCGTCACGTCCCGGCGGCGAACGTTGCCATCCGTGCGCCCAAGTCCGCCCCGGGTCACGAACCGGGTGCCGCGCAAGCCCTGAGGCGGCTTCAGCGGCACCCAGTTCGTGGGACGAGCCGGTTCACGGGCCGGTTGGGCAGCGGGTCCCGGACGAGACAGGCTCTCGGGGTGATCGAGACCGATCCGGCTGCCGCCGGCACGTCGATGGGGGCCTTCCGGCGCCTGCTCGTCAACACGCTCATGAGCGGTGTCACCAGCTCGTTCCTCTGGTTCGCCCTGACGTTCTGGGTCTACCTCGAGACGCGCTCGGTCGTCGCCACTGGCGTGATCGGTGGGGCGTTCAGCATCTCGGCGGCCGTGCTCGGCCCGTTCTTCGGGACCTACGTCGACCGGCACAAGAAGAAGACCGCCATGGTGATGACGACGGTGGGCACGACCGTGTCCTTCGCGGTGGCCACGCTCGTCTTCCTCGCCGTCGACCGCGACGACCTCCTCCGGCTCCGGAGCCCGTGGTTCTGGGTGCTGGTCGGGTCCACTCTGCTGGGATCGGTGGCCGGCCAGATGCGGAGCATCGCCCTGTCGACGTGCGTGACGCTGCTCGTGCCCGACGACCGCCGCGACCGGGCCAACGGGATGGTCGGCACCGTCACCGGCGTGTCCTTCGCGGTCACGTCGGTCTTCAGCGGGCTCGTGATCGGCAGGCTGGGCATGGGGTGGGCCTACTACCTGTCGGTGGCCCTCACCGTCGCCTCGCTCGTGCACCTGCGCACCATCGAGATCCCCGAGCCCGAGCCGGCGCCACCCGACCCGGACGCGCCACCGGTCGGCCACGTCGACGTGCGGGGGGCGCTCGAAGCCATCCACGCCGTGCCGGGGCTGATGATGCTGATCCTGCTGGCCGCCTTCAACAACCTCCTGGGCGGCGTGTTCATGGCGCTGATGGACGCCTACGGCCTGTCGCTCGTGTCGGTCGAGACGTGGGGCTTCCTGTGGGGCTTCATCAGCCTGGGCCTCATCGTGGGGGGCGTGTTCGTGGCCCGCTACGGGCTCGGGAGCAACCCGTTGCGCTTCGTGCTCATCGGCAACCTCGTGAACTGGGTCGTGTGCGCGACCTTCGCGCTCCAGTCCTCGATCGTGCTGCTCACCATCGGCATGCTCGTCTGGCTGACCCTGATGCCGGCGATCGAGGCCGGCGAGCAGACCGTGCTGCAGCGGTCGATCCCCTTCGAGCGTCAGGGTCGGGTCTTCGGCTTCTCCCAGCTGGTCGAGAACGCAGCCTCGCCGCTCACGGCCTTCCTCATGGCACCGCTCGCCGAGACGGTCTTCATGCCGCTCATGACCGACGGCCGGGGCGCGGACTGGATCGGTGGCTGGTACGGCACCGGCCCTGAACGGGGCATCGCACTCATGTTCACCCTGGCGGGGCTGCTCGGCGTCGTGGTGACCGTGCTCGCCCGGGCCTCGAGGTCGTACCGCCGGCTGTCGACGAGCTGGAGCCCGGCCGGCACCTGACGGTGGGTCGAGGCGGGTCCGTGCCGCCCCTCGGTTCTCAGGCGTCGTCCCAGAGCCGGATGCCCCCGAGCAGGCCGCCGGCGTTGCCCACCTGGCGCACCTTGGCGGCGACCTCGGGCTCGTGGGAGCGGAGGCCGTCGAGGTCGACCTTCTCGGCGTTGCCCCCACCCACCAGGATGGCGTCGGGCCCCACGAGGACGTCGAAGGCTCGCAGGGCCCGGGCCACCCGCCGGTTCCACTGCTTCTTCCCGACCTTCTTGCGGGCCGCGTCGCCCAGGTACTCGTTGTAGTGGACGCCGGAGGATGCCGGCTGGTGAGCCAGCTCGAGGTGCAGGGCCAGGCGGCCGTCGCGGAAGACCGTCGAGCCGAGCCCGGTCCCCAGCGTCAGGATGAGCTCCAGGCCTCGGCCGGACGACACGCCGGCACCCTGGACGTCGGCGTCGTTGGCCACCCGGGTGGGGGCACCGAGCGCCCGCTCGAGGGCGGCGGCCAGGTCGAAGCCCGACCACCGCGCCAGCAGGTCGGCGTCGGTCTCGGTGCCGGGCCCGCCGGTGGTGACGAAGGCCGGGGCGGTGACCACGTGACCCTCGCGGACGACGCCGGGGAAGCCCACCGACACCCGATCGTGGTGCGGGAGCGGTGCCACCAGCCCGACGAGCTCGGCGACCAGCCGTTCCGGCGGGCACGGGTAGGTGGTCTTCACCCGGACCCGGTCGTGCTCCGGCTCACCGTCAGGGTCGAGGACCGTGGCCTTGAGCCCCGAGCCACCGACGTCGATCACCAGCGTGCGCGGCCCGGGGGGGCGGGGGCGGTCGGGGTCGGCCATCGCCGCCACGGTACGGCCGGCCCGGTCGACCCCGGCCGGATCGCGACCGCGCAGCTCGAACCTTGTCGACTTGACCGGGGTCGTCCCGCCCGGGCGACGAGGAACAGACGCGGGAGTCGGTCAGGGCGAGGTCGGGTAGTCGAGCCCCGATCAGTGCCGGCCGGGTTGGAGGTGAGCGGCGTCGTGACCGTCTTCGGAGCGTTCCTGTCGTCGGAGGAGCACGGGCCGATGGCCCTGGTGGAGCAGGCCCGGATGGCGGAGCGGGCCGGGTTCACGACCGTGACCGTGTCCGACCACTTCCACCCGTGGATGGACAGCCAGGGCCAGTCACCGTTCGTCTGGTCGGTGATCGGCGGCATCGCCGCCACCACCCGGCTGGCGGTCACCACCGCGGTGACCTGCCCGATGCTGCGCATCCACCCGGCGATCGTGGCCCAGGCGGCGGCGACCTCGTCGGCGATGCTGCAGGGACGGTTCCGGCTCGGGGTGGGAACCGGCGAGCGGCTCAACGAGCACGTGCTGGGGCAGCACTGGCCGCCGGCGTCGGCGCGGCGGTCGATGCTCGAGGAGTCGGTCGACGTGATGCGGGAGCTGTGGCGGGGCGAGATCGTGACCCGCCACGGCGATCACTACACCGTCGAGAACGCCCGGATCTACACGATGCCGGACGGCGACGTGCCGGTGCTCGTGTCGGCCTTCGGCCCGGAGGCGGGGTCGCTGGCGGCCCGGATCGGCGACGGTCTTGTGACGACGGCACCCGACGGCGACATGGTCGAGCAGTACCGGGCCGAGGGCGGGACCGGGCCCACGGTGGCGACCGTGAAGGTGTGCTGGGGCCCCGACGAGGCCGCGGCCCGGGCGACGGCCCACCGGCTCTGGGCCTCGAGCGGCATCCCGGGGGAGGCGACCCAGGAGCTGTCGATGCCGCAGCACTTCGAGCAGGCCGCCGAGCTGGTGACCCCCGAGGCGCTGGCCGAGAAGATCCCCTGCGGTCCCGACCCCGACCGCCACGCCGAGGCGCTGAAGCGGTACGTGGACGCCGGGTTCGACGAGATCCACGTCGGCCAGGTCGGCGGCGACCAACAGGGCTTCTACGACTTCTGGACCGAGGAGCTCCTCCCCCGCCTGTGACCTCCCCGTTCTCGGTCGACCCGGGCGGGACCGTTCCGGCTGTCCTTTCGCGGGACATCCCTGACAGTTCTTGTCGCGCGACATCCCTGACACCTGATCGGCCGGGGCGCACCGTGGTCCATGGCCAGAGAGGTGGCACCAGTGGATGTTCGGTTGCGAGCGGCGGT
>JBFWQW010000044.1:0-22010 GCA_050249235.1 Acidimicrobiia bacterium
GCACATGCGCGTAGGGTCCACGTCCACAGGGGCTCTCCCGAACTCGACGACCTTCGACAGCCGTCAAGTTCGCAGGGCCCCTGTCACGCGTCACGGACCCCCACACCCCGCTCATCTCCGAAGCGCCCATTTACCTTGTTTTTGCCTGCTCGCTAGCCGGGAGCCAGCCGGGCGGCCCGTCACCGGGACCACGCCCCCATCGCCGACCCCACCTCGCCATTCACGCTCGCCCACCCAGCCGAGAACGACCTCGACCGCCCGATCAGCTCTTCTTCAGCACCCTGCTAGCGGGGCGTACGGAGACGGGGACCGAACCGGCCGACCGCCGTCTCGAAGTCGACGGCGCTCACTGGGTTGCCACCGGTGCGATCTCGATGCCGGTGAGCGCCCGTCCGGGTCGTCCTCGCCCCCCCCCGGAGTCGGCGGCGAGGATCCTGATCCGGCGACGACGCCTCAGGGGGCGCCCGACCACGTCGTCGGCGTCGCGCCGGCGTCGGCCTCGGCGTCGGTGTCGGCCTCGGCGAGGCCGAACGCCCGGTCCAGCCCCGTGACGGCGAGGACCCTCCGGACGTTGGCGGCCGGACCGGCCAGCTCAAGGCGGCGACCCCGGCCGTGCAGCTCGCGGTTCAAGCGGACGAGGGCGCCGAGGCCCCCGGCGTCGATGAAGGTCAGCTCGGTCAGGTCGAGGACCAGGTCTTCCGCCACCGGCCGGGCGGCGAAGGCGGCGAGGAGCATCCGGGCCCCGAACCGGTCCAGCTCACCCCGCAGCGCCAGCCGGTCCTTGCCGTCGATCCAAACCGCGGAGAAGCCCTCCGGCTCCATGGCATCCCCCCTGTGTCGCGTCGACGTCCGCTGGCCCGGCGCCGATCGCCGGCGGCTACCGATCGGGGTGGATGCCCCGGAGCTCGGAGAGCTGCCGCTGGAGATCGGCGACCTCGGCTTCGAGCTCGAGGATCCGGCGGATGCCCGCCAGCGTCATGCCGCGGTCGGCCATCTCGGACACCCGTTGGATCCGCAACACCTCGAGACGGCTGTAGCGGCGCTGCCCCCCGTCCGACCTTGACGGCTGCACCACGCCCTCGCCATCGAGCCGGCGCAGGAAGGCGGGCTGCACACCCAGCATCTCGGCCACCTGGCCGACCCCGTAGAGCGGTGCGTCATGGTCGTCGAAGGGCAGCGCCACCGGATCAGGCCCCCACCGACTCCTCGGCACGGGCGTTGGCCTCGATCGCCTCGGGACGACGCTCACCACCGGCGATCGAGACCCGGCGAGGCTTGGCCCGCTCCGCGACCGGGATGCGCAGGCAGAGCACACCGGCGTCGTAGCTGGCGTCGATGCGGTCGGTGTCGAGCGTCTCCCCCAGGAACAGCTGCCGGCTGAACGTGCCGAAGGGCCGCTCGGCGACCAGGAACTCCGTGCCCTCGCCCTCGTGCCGCTGCCGGTCGGCGTGGACGGTGAGGACGTTCTGCTCCACCGTCAGCTCGATCGAGTCGGCCGAGACGCCAGGCAGGTCGAACTCGACGACGAACTGCTCGCCGGCCCGGTAGGCGTCCAGCGGCATCGCAGCGGGACGAGCCCGGGTCCCGAGCACCTGCTCGGCGAGGCGATCGAGCTCACGGAACGGATCGGTGCGCATCAGCATCGGGAACCCTCCTTCGTGACTTCTGACCAACAGCTTTCTTCTATCACCACCTATCAAGTCCTTACAACCAGAGTTTGAGATTTTCGTGGTGGATGCGCCGGTGCCGGGACGGCGCGAAGGATCCCGCCGATTTCTCGGCGGAAGCTGTCGATCCGGGACCGTCGGTTCGTGGAAGGGGTGAGCGACGCACCGGGCGCGTCGGATCGAGAATCCGAGGCACCGCCCCGACCACCTCTCACACAAGAAGACCCCACGCGAGAAGAAGGAGCTTCCAATGCCTCAGTACCTGCTCTCGGTCTGGCACGACGGACCGTACGCCGAGCTCGATCTCGAGTCGCCGGACACCCAGCGCATGGTGGCGCAGGTCGGCGAGTTCAACGCCGAGCTCGAACGGGCCGGCGCCTGGGTGTTCGGCACCGGGCTGCGCTCCGCCGAGTCCGCCACCGTCGTCCGGGCCCACGAGGGGGACGTCTCGATGACCGACGGCCCCTACGCCGAGTCCAAGGAGCAGATGGGCGGCTTCTGGATCATCGAGGCCGCCGACTTCGACGCCGCCCTCGGCTGGGCCGCCAAGGCGTCGGCGGCCTGCGAGGGCCCGGTCGAGGCCAGGCCCACGGAAGGTGCCTGAGCCGCTCGCGGAGGTCTTCCGGCGCGAAGCCGGCCGCTGCACGGCCACCCTGATCCGGGTCCTCGGCGACGTCGATCTCGCCGAGGACTCGGTCGCTGAGGCCTTCGCCATCGCCGCCGAGCGCTGGCCGGTGCACGGCGTGCCGCCGAACCCGGGCGGATGGATCACCACCACCGCCCGCAACCGGGCCATCGACCGGCTGCGGCGGGAGTCCACCCGCACGGACCGCCACCTGGCGGCCCACCGGCTGCAGGGCGACGCCATGGCACCCGACCAACCCGACGACCCGGAGCTCGACAGCTTCGTCGACGTCGTCCCCGACGACCAGCTCCGCCTCATGTTCCTGTGCTGCCACCCGGCGCTGGCGCCCGATGTCCAGGTGGCGCTCACCCTGCGGCTGCTGGGCGGCCTCGAGACCCCCGAGATCGCCCGGGCCTTCCTCGTGCCCGAGGCGACGCTCGCCCAGCGGATCGTCCGGGCCAAGCGCAAGCTGCGGGACAACCACGCCTCCTACCGGGTCCCCCGGGGCGCCGAGCTCCCCGGCCGCCTGCGGTCCGTGCTGGCCACGGTGTACCTCCTGTACACCGAGGGCCACACCGCCACCAGCGGCGACGACCTCCACCGGGTCGCGCTCTCGCGGGAGGCGGTCCGCCTCGGACGGCTCCTCGTCGAGCTCATGCCCGACGAACCCGAAGCCGTCGGCCTGCTGGCGCTGCTGCTGCTCACCGAGGCGAGGCAGCCGGCCCGCACCGCCCCCGACGGCTCGATGGTCCGCCTGTCCGACCAGGACCGGAGCCGGTGGGACCGGGCGCTCATCGCCGAGGGTCACGAGCTCGTCCGGGCCTGCCTCCGCCGCGACCAGCCGGGTCCGTTCCAGCTCCAGGCCGCCATCGCCGCCGTCCACGCCGACGCCCCCGTCGCCGGCGCCACGGACTGGTCGCAGATCGTGGCGCTCTACGACCAGCTCCTGGCCCTCCGCCCGGATGCCGTCGTCGCCGTCAACCGGGCCGTCGCCGTCGCCGAGGTCGAGGGCCCCGCCGCCGGCCTCGCCGCCCTCGACGGGCTCCATGGGGCCGGGCTCGACGAGTACCAGCCGTACCACGCCACCCGGGCCGACCTCCTCGCCCGGGCCGGCCGCCTCGCGGAGGCACGGGTCGCCTACGACCGCGCCATCGAGCGCAGCGCCAACCCGACCGAGCGGCGCTTCCTCGAGGACCAGCGGGCCGCGATCGCCCGCAACCCGGGTTGAGACCGTTCCGGGTTGACGGATCCGCGCATGTGACGGATCCACGGATAGGGAGGAACCGTGAACCCGCAACGGAGGGCTGCACTCGGCTACGGCGGCTCGACGACGGTCTCGAACCGCCAGAGGCTGCGCATCTCGTCGCTCCGCTCGAGCAGGTCGGCGAGGGGCCCGACGTCGTCGACCCGGCCGTCCCGGAGCACCGCCACCTGGTCGGCACGGCGCAGCGCGGCCCGGCGGTGCGAGACGGCCAGCACGGTGCGGCCGCCACCGGCGAACGCACGGTCCCAGAGGAGGGCCTCGGTCTCGACGTCCAGGGCGCTGGAGAGGTCGTCGCAGACGACCAGCTCGGGTCGCCGCACGAACATGCGGGCCGCGGCCGTGCGCTGGAGCTGACCGCCCGACAGGCGGACGCCACGCGAGCCGATCCGGGTCGACAGGCCGTCGGGCATGGCGTCGACGTCGTCGTCGAGGACCGCCAGGCGGAGGGCGTCGAGCACGTCGCCCTCGGCGCCGAGGCGGATGTTGTCCTCCAGGGTCTCGCTGAAGAGCTGCGGCACCTGCGGCGTGTAGGCGGTGCGGGGCGGCACGAGGAACGAGGCCGGATCGTCGACCGCGGCACCGTTCCAACGGATCACCCCGGTGGCGGGGACGAGGCCGAGGACGCTCTGCAGCAACGTCGTCTTGCCCGAGCCGATCCGCCCGGTGACGACCGTGAAGGAGCCCCGGGGGAGGACGAGCGACACGTCGTCGACCCCGCCTCCGGATCCGCCGTGCCGGTAGCCGAGGCCCTCGAGGCGGACCTCCGTGAGCGGCTCGACCGCTCGCCGGGGCGTGGTCCTCGGAGGGAGGGGACCCCGTTCGTGGATCTCGTCGTGGTCGACGAGCACCCCGGGCGGGCTGCCCCGGAGGAGCTCGTGCATCCGGCCGTAGGACACCGAGAGCTGGCGGTAGCCGGCGAGGCTGCTGCCGAGGTCACCCGTGAACTCCTCGAAGATCCGCAGGTAGTAGACCAACAGGGCCAGGTCGCCGACCGTGAACGAGCCCGACTGCAGGGCCCGGCCGGCGAAGATCAGCACCACCCCGGTGCCGAGGTTCACCACCCAGAAGGCGCCCTTCAGCACCTCCTCCAGCAGCCGGTCGCGCACCGCCGCCCGGCGCCGGTCGGCGTTGAGCTCGCGCAGACGGCGGACGACGCGGTCCTCGGCGTTGGCGACCTGCAC
Source organism: Acidimicrobiia bacterium (assembly GCA_050249235.1). Taxonomy (GTDB): domain Bacteria; phylum Actinomycetota; class Acidimicrobiia; order Acidimicrobiales; family CADCSY01; genus JAEKLB01. The sequence goes on from JBFWQW010000044.1 coordinate 4,738, forward strand.
CGTCTGGACGGCGGCGAAGACGTCGCCGATGAAGCCGGTGAGGGCCGAGGTGCGGGCCTGGTTGGCCCGCCGGTACACGACGATGCGTTCGCGGGCCGCCTCGACGACGGTGACGACGACGGCGATCGGGACGACGACGGCGAACGTGATGAGCGGGTCGATGCCCGCCATCACGATCACGGCCAGCGTGCCGGTGAACGCCGACCCGATGACGCTGTTGAACCCGATCGGCCACCAGATCACGTGCTCGGTGTCGTCGCGGAAGCGGCTGACCGCCTCACCCGGCGATGACGGGAGGGCGAGGCCCCCGGGCAGCTGGAGGACACGACGCAGCAGGTTGCGCTGGAGCGTGGCCGCGTTGGCGTAGGCGAAGGCCCCGTTCGTCGACTGCAGCGTCACGGCGGTGACGGCGGTGGCCAGCGCCTTCATGGTCAGGAGGGCGAGCGGCCACAGGAGCCACCCCAGCGAGGCGTCCGACGTGCCCTGCTGGAGACGGTCGAACACGATCTTGGCGGCGATGCCCGGGAGCAGGTTGGAGCCCCACCCGAGGAGCACCCCGGCCAGGTTGACGAGCTGGCGGCGGGGCCGGAACCGGTGCTGGCGCCAGGCGTAGCGCCACGACGGCCACGGCGGCGGGACCGGCTCCGGGCCGGCGTCGAGCGCAGCCGGCGACGTCACGGCGCCACGTCCAAGCCGGCGCGGAGGAGGGCACCGAACCAGGTCGTCTCGTCCGCCGCCAACTCGAGCCGCGGCCCCAGCTCGACGATCCGCCCGCGGTCGAGCACGCAGATCGTGTCGCATCGCCGCAGGGTGGCCAGCCGGTGGGCGATCACGATCGCCGTGCGCCCGTCGAGCAGCCGGTCGATCGCCTGCTCGAGCACGGCCTCGGTGGCCGGGTCGAGGCGGGACGACGCCTCGTCGAGGACCACCACCGACGGGTCGGCGAGGAAGGCCCGCCCCAGCGAGAGCAGTTGGGACTCACCGGCGGAGAGGCCGGCCCCGCCCTCCCGGAGCATGGTGTCGAGGCCGTCCGGGAGCGCGTCGAACCAGGAACCCAGGCCGAGCCGGTCGACCGCGGCCCGGATGTCGGCGTCGGGGACGGTCGGGTCGAAGAGGGTGAGGTTGTCCCGGACGGAGGCCCGCAGCACCCGGACCTCCTGGGTCACGAGGGCGACCCGATCCCGGAGCTCGCGGCGACGGAGCGCGCGGGCGTCCTCGCCGCCGACCTCCACCCGACCCGAGCGGGGATCGTGGAACCGGACCAGGAGGCGCGCCACGGTCGACTTGCCGCTCCCGGTCCGCCCGACGATGCCGAGGACGCCCCCGGCCGGCACGTCGAGCGTGACGTCGTGGAGGACGTCGGGCTCGGACCCGTAGCCGAACGAGACCGAGCGGAGCGCGACCGGGAGGGCGCCGGCCGGGAGGTCGACCCCGGGCCCGTCGACGACCTCCCTGCGGGTGCCGAGGAGCAGCATCACCCGCCGGCCGCCGGCGATGGCCTGCTGGAGGGCCTCGACCTGGTGCGACACGCTGTCGAGGGGCAGCACGAGCAGCTGGGCGTAGAAGTAGAGCGCGAAGGCCTCGCCCACGGTGATCGAGCCCCGCTGGACGAGCACGGCGGGGACGGCGAAGGAGAGGGCGGTGGCCCCGGCCTGGATGACGCCGTTGGCCGTCCACGGGAGGGCATCGACCTGGCGGGCCCGGCTCGTGGTCCAGAGGCGGTCGCGGGCCCGCTCGTAGAAGCCCCGCAGCGTGAAGGCCTCGGCGCCGGAGGACCGGATGTCCTGGGTGCCCGCCAGGCGCTCCTCGACGAAGCCGAACAGCACGGCGCTGGCCTCGCGGGACCGGACCCACGCCGCGGCGGCCACCCGGCGGAGCGACACCAGCAGCAGGAGGGCGACGATCGCGAACGCGGTGAACACCCCGCCGGCGAGGGGGTTCTGGAACCAGAGGACCGTCAAGACGCCGACGAGCAGGAGCAGGCTCCCGACCACGTTGAGCAGGAACTCGGCGAAGAAGAGGCTGAGGCCGGTGAGGTCGCCGTCGATCCGCTCGATCAGCTCGCCCGGGGGATGGGCTTCGTGGAAGGCGGGATCGAGGTCGAGGCAGTGGGCCATGAGGTCGGCCCGGAGGTCGTTGGTGGTGAGCCAGCCGAGCACCTCGCTCAACCAGGCGGTGAGCACCCGGAAGGCCTGCTGGAGGAGCACGGCGCCGTCGTAGACCGCGGTGACGAGGCCGAGCGATCCCCCGTCGGGGGAGTTCGCCCGGTCGTCGAACTCCCGGACGGCCTGGGGGCCGGCGACCTGCAGCCCGGTGGCGACGAGCAGGACGAGGGCGAGGACCGCCACCAGCCGCCGGCGGGGCCAAAGGTAGGTCGTCACCAGCGTGCGCCACTCGCCCCAGCCCACCGCGCGCCCCTCCGCGTCGCACCGAGCCCGGGACCCTACGAGGCGGCGGAGACAGGCCGCCCGGCATTGTCCCGGCCACCGCGGCCGGCGGCACCGGGATCGGTCCCGACCGGCCCCGCTAGGTTCGGCCCGTGGACGAGCAGGTGGACGGGGTCGAGCGCACCGGCGAGCCCGGCGTCGCGGTCGGCGGGGCCGCGCCCACGTCGCACAGCTACTTCTCGCAGCGGCTCCGGCTGCACTACCTCGACTGGGGCAACGCCGGCGCGCCGCCGCTGCTGCTCGTCCACGGCAACCGCGACCACTGCCACAACTGGGACTGGGTGGCCGCACGCCTCCGGGACGAGTACCACATCGTCGCCCCGGACCTGCGGGGCCACGGCGACTCGCAGTGGAGCACGGGCTCGACCTACACCAGCGCCGAGTACGTCTACGACATCGCCCAGCTGATCCACCAACGGGGCATGGCTCCCTTGCGGATCGTGGCCCACTCCCTCGGCGGCAGCGTGGCACTGAAGTACGCCGGCGCCTTCCCGGAGAACGTCGAGCGCCTGATCGTGATCGAGGGGACCGGGCCGCCGCGCGTCGACCCTGCGCTCCGGCCCACCCCACCCGACCGGATGCGGAGCTGGATCGAGGCCGGCCGGGCCCTCGCCGGTCGGACACCCCGCCGCTACCCGTCGCTCGACGCCGCCTTCCACCGCATGCAGGAGGCCAACCCCCACCTCTCCCCCGAGCAGGCGAGGCACCTCACGATCCACGGCAGCAACGAGAACGAGGACGGCACCTACAGCTGGAAGTTCGACAACCACGTCCACGTCGGCACGCCCTTCGACCTCGGCCCGGAGGAGACCCGCCGGCTGTGGGCGAACATCGCCTGCCCGGTGCTGCTCGTCACCGGCTCGGAGAGCTGGCAGCGCCGCCACGTCGAGGACGACGACCTGGTGGGCGAGTTCCGGGACGCGCGCCACGTCGTGATCGACGACGCCGGGCACTGGGTCCACCATGACCAGCTCGACCGCTTCGTCGCCCTCGTCCGGGACTTTCTGGCCTGACACCGGACCCGTGACCGCGCCGCTGCCGCCGGACGACACCCGGCCCCGCCGGCACCGAACCCGGGTGATCGGCGGCGTCGGCTCGGGCCGGGGCTGGTGGCAGGCGTGGTGCACGGAGGCAGGGTGCACGTGGAAGGGCCCCACCCGTCCCCAGCGGGTCGGCAGCCGCCAGCAGGCCACCTCCGATGCCACCGCCCACGAGGAGTCGACCGGCGGCTACCTCGACTGACGGGCGCCGCGTCGGTGGTCGGCTTCGATGACCCGCCCCGGGCGGGGAGCCCACGTGCGACGCCCCCTCCGAGCCGCCACGTCCCGTTCTCCGTCGACTGAGCGGAACAACCCGAACAACCCGGCTGCGTCGACAAGGAACGGGGTGGGAGAGCCGGGGTCAGGGCTGCCGAGCTGCCAAGCTGGCCGGGTGACCAAGTTCATGGCGGTCGTCCGGTTCGTGGGTCGGAGCTCGAAGCGGGTCGCCGTGGCGATCGTCGGCGGGGCGCTCGTGCTCGCGGGCCTGGCCATGCTGGTGCTGCCGGGCCCGGGCATCGTGGTCGTGGCCCTCGGCCTGGCGGTGCTCGGCACCGAGTTCGCCTGGGCCGCCATCGTCCTCGAGAAGGGCAAGCAGGGCGCCACCAGGGTGGTCGACACCGGCAAGCGGACCGCCCGCCGGGCGATGCGCCGCTGACGGAGGACAGGCCCGGCGTGGACCTGACCGCCTTCCAGGACCTCATGGTCCGGACCTACGGCGAGCGCGACCGGGCGAGGGGCACGGCCTCGACGGTGGCCTGGCTCACCGAGGAGCTCGGCGAGCTGGCCCAGGCGGTGCGCAAGGGCGACGACGCCGACCGGCTCCACGAGCTCGGCGACGTGCTCGCCTGGCTGGCGTCGCTGGCGGCCCAGCTCGGGCTCTCGCTCGACGACGCTGCCGCCCGCTACGCCGGGGGCTGCCCGCGGTGCGGGTCGACGCCCTGCCGCTGCCCCTGACCGGCCGGGGCGGGGCCGAGCGGGGATCCGTCAGCCGAAGGCGCCCTGCGCCAGCAGGGTCTCGGCGATCTGCACCGCGTTGAGGGCCGCGCCCTTGCGGAGGTTGTCGCCGGAGACGAACAGGGCGAGGCCGTGCTCGGCCCCCGGGTCGCGCCGGATGCGGCCGACGTAGGTCGGGTCGTTGCCGGTGGCGACGAGGGGCGAGGGCAGGTCGTGGAGCACCACCCCGGGCGCGGCGGCCAGGAGCTCACGGGCCCGCTCGGGCGAGAGGGGGCGCTCGAACTCGGCATTGACGGACAGCGAGTGGCTCGTGAAGACCGGCACCCGGACGCACGTCCCGGAGACGGGAAGGTCGGGCAGGTCGAGGATCTTCCGGCTCTCGTCGACGAGCTTGCGCTCCTCGTCCGTGTAGCCGTCGTCGGCCTCGACGTAGTTCCGGGCCACCACGTTGAACGCGAGCGGCTGCTCCCACTTCGACGATGCCGGGAACGAGGCGGCGTCGCCCCGGTGGGCGAGGCCGGCCGCCTCGGCCGCCACCTTGCGGACCTGCTCGTCGAGCTCGTCGACGCCGGCCTGGCCGGCCCCCGAGGCGGCCTGGTAGGTGCTCACGACCAGCCGGCGCAGGCCGGCCTCGTCGTGCAGCGGCTTGAGCACCGGCATGGCGATCATGGTCGTGCAGTTCGGGTTGGCGATGATCCCCTTGGGCCGCACGGCCAGCGCGGCGGCGTTGACCTCGGGAACGACCAGCGGCACGTCGGGATCGGACCGCCAGGCCGAGGAGTTGTCGATCACCAGCGCACCGGCCGCGGCCAGGCGGGGGGAGTGCTCAAGGCTGGCGGTGCCACCGCAGGCGAGGAGGGCCACGTCGATCCCGTCGAGGTCGGCGGTGGCGATGTCCTCGACGACGATGCCCCCGAGGATCCGACCGGCCGACCGGGCCGAGGCGAAGAGGCGCAGCCTCCCGACCGGGAAGCCGCGCTCCTCCAGGATGGACCGCATGACGCCGCCGACCAGACCGGTGGCGCCGACGATGGCGACGTCGAGACTCACGGTGGCCGAGGGTACCGGCCACCGGGCGTGGCCCGGGAAGCGTTCCGGGCGTGCGTCGCGGCGGTGATCGCCGAGGGGAGCGCGTGCCGGAGGGTCCCCGGGGCGGGGCTACGCCTTGCGGGAGCGGCGCACCAGGATGGTGCCGACGGCGAGGGCACCGGCGCCCAGCACCGTCATGCCGACGACGTCGCCACCCGTGACGGGCAGCGTGGCGCTGGCCGCAGCCGGCTCGGCCCTGGTGGTGCTCTGACTGCCGGCCTTCACCTCGGTCTGGGGCTGGCCGGTCGGCTCGCAGGTGGCGGGGTACGTGCAGGACTCGGCCGCGGCGGCTGCGCCGGCCGGCAGCGCGAACGCCATCGTGATCCCGATGAGCGCTGCTGCCCTCTTGGCCTTGTTCATCCTCTGGGTCCTCTCCTGCAGTTCGTGCGGCTCCGGCAACCTGCGGATCACGCCGACGAGCTACACGTTCGCCACGCGCCGTCGATCGTCCTGCCAGGCGCCGCCGCCATAGTGCCATCGCGCTGCGGGAACTCGCGCGGACGGTTCGATCAACACCGAGCCAACGCTCGCCGGGAGCGTGAACCGGACCGTGACCTCCACGGTGGACCCGCGGCGCACGACGACGGTGGATCCGACCACCCGGGTGGGCCCGTCGGCGCCCCGCACCTCGACGGCGTCGACGCCCTCGACCTCGATGTCGTCGGCCTGGCCGGGCAGGTTGACGGCCAGCATCCCGCGGTAGTCGCCGGCGCGAAGCAGGGGCACGAGCGCCGGATGGGGCCCGGCCACGTAACCCGACTCGCCCTCGGGCGTCGGGTTGTCGATCCGCACGGCGAGGCGCACCGCCGTCCGCCCGCCCTCCCCCGGCTCCGAGGTCATGACGACGTCGGTGCGGACGAACCAGTCGAGCTTGTTGCCGCCGGTGTTGAGCAGGGAGACGGCGAGCGAGTCGGACGTCAGGGCACCGTCCATCCCCGCCGCCTCCCAGCCGGCCTGCTCGTCGGGGTGCGACGACCAGGCCAGGAGGTGACGACCCCGCACCGCCGCGCCGAGCTCCCGGGCGAGCGTGGCCGGCGACCAGGAGCCGGCCTCCAGGGCGTCGAAGGTGGCACCGGTCAGGCGGCTCAGCCGGTCGCGCCGCTGGCCCGTCTCGGCGTCGTCGCCGGTCTGGATCCCCTCGTACTGGTCGTGGAGCAGGTCGGGGAGGACGTCGTCGGCGGTGACGGTGCCGTCGTCGAGCTGGATGGGACCGGTCGACGCGATGAGCGCCCGGAGCGCGACCGGGTCGATGGCGAGCACGCCGTCGACCTCGCCGCCCCCCGCCGCGGCCCACATCCGGGACGCCAGCTCGGCCGACTCGGCGAAGCGGGGCGACACCATGAGGTTGCGCCACTCGGTCTCGGGCGCCAGCCACCCCCACCGGTCGGACAGCACCCCGGTGGCGGTGACCGCGCCGGCCGGCACCTCGAACTCGTAGATGGGCTCGACGTCGCCGAGGCTGAGCTCGCCACCCTCGGTCGTCAGGAGGCCGGCCGAGAGCCACATGCCCGAGCCGGCCCGCATCTCGGCGTTGTTGGCCGCCACGAGGAGGTAGCGCCGGGGTCCTTCGAGCAGGCGCCGGGCCGCGCTGGTGCCGGCCGCGGCGTCGGCCAGCGACTCCTTGGCCTCGGCCAGCTCGGCGGCGACCTCGTTCCGGGCGTCGACCAGCGGCCCGACGAGGCCCTTCGAGGGACCGAGGTCGTCGACCGCGCCGACCCGCGCCGCCACCCTGGCCACGGCGTCGTCGAGCACCCGGAGCTGGGTGATCCGGGCCCCGCCGGCGAGGTCGCGGCCGTCGAGCACACCCTGGAGCGTGGCCACGCCCTCCGCGGCAGCGTCGGCAACCTCGGCGACCGCCTCGCTGAGGGCGTGCACCGAGCGGAGCTGCCGGCCGACCACCGGCAGGAACCGGGCCGGGGCGAGGAGCGGGTTGCCGGTGGCCGCGGCGGCCCGGTCGAGGTGGTTGGCGGCCCGTCGGAGCGGCGCCACGGGGGTTCCGGCGGCGACCGCCTCGGCGTCGAGGTGGTCACGCGCCTCCCGGGCCGCGGCCCGACCGTCGCGGAGGTCGGCGGCGGCACGGGCCAGGAGCACGCCGCAGGCCACCGCCCAGACCACCACGACGAGCCCGGTCCCGAGCAGCACCGGGTGCCGGCGGAGCGACCGGACGATGCGACGGCGGCGGGACGACGTCGTCCCGCCGGTCGGGCCCGTCATCGCTCGGGTCGGGTCATCGATCGGGTCGGGTCATCGATCGGGTCGGGTCACTTGGCGAGGCCGAAGGCCTCGTGCAGGGCGGTAACGGCGTCCTCGACCCGGTCGGCGCCGACGACGCACGTGATCCGGATCGCCGACGTCGAGATCATCTCGATGTTGATCCCGAGGTCGGCGAGGACGGAGAACATCCGGGCGCTGACCCCTGGGTTCGTCTTCATGCCCGCGCCCACCAGCGAAACCTTGGCGATCGTGCCCACGGTCGTGACCTCGGCGGCGCCGATCTCGCCGGCGTGGGCCCGGCACACCTCCTCGGCCACGGCCAGGTCGGCCTTCGGGACGGTGAAGGAGATGTCGGTCGTGCCGTGGACCGAGGTGTTCTGCACGATCATGTCGACGTTGATCCGACGCTCGGCCAGGGAGCCGAACAGGCGGGCGGCGATGCCGGGCTCGTCGGGCACGTGGGTGACGGTCACCTTCGCCTCGGACACGTCGTGCACGACGGCGGAGACGATCGGTTGCTCCATCGAAGGGTCCTCCTCGCGGATCCAGGTGCCCGGCTCCCAGGTGAAGCTCGAGCGGACGTGCAGGCGCACGCCGTAGGTGCGGGCGAACTCGACGGAGCGCATCGCCGGCTTCGGGCACCCGGCGCCGCACATCTCGAGCATCTCGTCGAACGACAGCGCCGCCAGCCGGCGGGCCGCGGGAACGAGCCTCGGGTCGGCGGTGAACACACCGGGCACGTCGGTGTACAGCTCGCACGACTCGGCCCCGAGGGCGTGGGCCAGCGCCACGGCGGTGATGTCGGAGGCATCCCGACCGAGGAACGTGACGTCGCTGTCCGTCGACACGCCCTGGGCCCCGCCCACGACGGCCACCTTCCCCTCAGCCAGCGCCCGCTCGATCCGGGCCGGCTTGATCTCGATGATGCGGGCCTTGGTGTGGGCGGTGTCGGTGACGATGCCGGCCTGGCTGCCCGTGAAGGACTCGGCCGGGCAGTCGTGGTCGTGCAGGGCCATGGTGAGCAGCGCCATCGACTTTCGCTCGCCGGCGGTGACGAGCATGTCCCACTCCCGGCCGGGCTGGCGGGTGGCGACCTCGTCGGCGAGGCGGATCAGGGCGTCGGTCTCCTTGCCCATGGCGCTCACGACCACGACGACGTCCGACCCCCGACGGCGGGTGAGGGCCACGTACTCGGCAACCGACCGCATCCGATCGGGATCGGCGACGGACGTGCCCCCAAACTTCTGGACGACGAGCGGCATCGGCGCGGAAAGGTACTGGCTGGTCGACCCGGCGCCGCCAGCCGATGGGATGCAGGCGCCGCCAGCCGTGGGACAGAGATGCCGTCAGCCGGCGGCGCCGGGACCGCTCAGGAAGGAGGCACGACCCGGACGGAGGGGCGGGTGCGGGCGACGGTGGCCAGCGCGCCCCACCGGTCGAGGCGCTCGAGCAGCGTGGACTCGTCGACCCCGGACATCGAGGCCAGGCCCCGGATGTCGTCCCTGCGTACGGACAGGACCCGGCCGTTCCAGTCACCACGGTCGAGCACGATGGACCGGGCGTAGCGGAGGACGGGCGCAGCCTCCTCGGGCGCGGCCTCGAGGGCCAGCAGGTCGAGCACGACGTTGCCGCCGGCGGTGCCGGTGCGGTCGTCACGCACCTCGGCCTCGCCGAGGAGGGTGCCCATCGGCACCTCGAAGAAGTCGGCCAGCTCCCGCAGGCGGGGCAGGCTCAGGTTCCGGAAGCCCCGCTCGTAGGCCCCGACGGCCGACGCGCTCCAGCGACCGCCGGACTCGCGCTCGACGTCGTCCAGGGACAGCCGGCGCTGCCGTCGCACCGCCCGCAGCCGGACACCGACCTCGCGGGAGAACGACACGACGTCGTCGACCACCTCGTGTTCCTCGGCCACGGGCCAATGGTTCGACACCGGGAGCCCCACACCCTGCACGGCGGCCGGCCGGTCTCGCGGCGGCCTCGGGCCTCGGTAGCGTGCCGACCCGTGCCGAGCGAGAAGCGCCAACGCAAGAAGGAGGGCCACCGGGCCAGGCTCGAGGCGGCCCGGGCGGAGGCCCGCCGCCGGCAGCGCCGCCGGCAGATTCGCACCGCCGCCGTGCTCATCGGCGGCCTCTTCATCGTGTTCGCCGCGGTCGCCCTCCTGAGCGACGACGACGACGACCCCGTCGCCGCCGACACGTCGACCGCGGCGCCCTACGGCGAGGGCGAGTGCGCGCCGGAGGAGAAGCCGGCCGTCCTTCCGACCTCGTTCGACGCCGCCCCCCGCCGTTGCCTCGACGACGGCGTCGACTACTCGGCGGTGGTCACCACCAGCGAGGGCGCCTTCACCGTCGACCTCGACGAGGCCGGGGCGCCGGTCACCGTGAACAACTTCGTCACGCTGGCCCGCTGGGGCTGGTTCGACGGCGAGGGCTTCCACCGGGTCGTGAAGGACTTCATGAACCAGGCCGGCAACGCCGCCGGGCGGGGAAACCCCGGCTACACGATCCCCGACGAGCTGCCCCCCTCGCTCGACGCCTATCCGAAGGGCACGCTCGCCATGGCCAACCGGGGCCCTGACACCGGCGGCAGCCAGTGGTTCGTGTGCGTCGACTGCACGAAGCTCACCTCGCCCGCCTATGCGGACTTCGGGGCGGTGACCCAGGGCCAGGAGGTGGTCGACGCCATCAACGCCCTAGGAGTCGGCGACGGGCCTCCCTCCAAGCCGGTGACGATCGACACCGTGGAGATCGTCGAGCGCTGATGGTGCGCCGGGAGGCGCACGCGGCCCGAGCGGCCCGGCGTCGGAGGCCGGAGCGGAGCGGACCCGTCCCCGCCGCCTCCGACGATCAGCCCCGCTAGACGGTCAGCGCGCCGATGTCTCGCTCGGCGCCGTCGACGAAGAGGCGGACCGGGCCGGCGCCGGCGGCCCGCCACCCGCCCTGCTCGTCCCTGACCAGCGCGCTGGCGTCGGGCACGGTGGCGAGCACGAGACCGCCCCGGGCCAGCTCGAGCGTGCGGCGGTCGTGGGCGGCGACGTCGGGACCGGCGTGGGGCAGCACCGCCACGCCGGCGACCAGGCCGAGCCCCATCGTGAAGGCGCCGCCCCGGGGGTCGACCATCGGGTCGCACAGCGCCGAGGCGCACTCGCCGGCGCCGGCCACGGACGCGCCACCGTCCCAGGCGTCGCGGACGGCCCGCCACACGGGCGTCTCCTTGAGCACCGACCGCAGGTGCAGCGGCGAACCGCCCACCAGGTAGAGGAACCGGGCCGCCCGGGCGGTGGCCACGTGGGCCGGGTCGGCGGCATCGTCGCGGCCGTACACCGGGAGCTCGACCACCGAGGCGCCGAGCGCCGCGAACCACCGGGAGGCGGCGGCCACCAGGCGAGCGGGGTTCTCGAAGGCGGCCGCGGTGGGGAGCAGGACGACCTCGGTGCCGCCGCCGGCAGCCAGCAGGTCGGCGTCGAACGTGCACCCCTCGGTGAACTCGCCGCCACCCACCAACGCCAGGTGCCCGCTCATGGGCGTGCATGCTGGCACGGTGGAGGCACCCGTCGAGCCACCGCCGTCACCGTGGGCCTTCCCACCGGCCGCCGGCGCCGACGACGAGCTGGTGGCGGTGGGCGGCGACCTCGAGCCGGGGACGCTCCTCGCCGCCTACCGGACCGGCCTGTTCCCCATGCCGACCGGTGCCCGGGGCCGGGAGGAGCCGTCGTGGTGGTCGCCCGACCCGCGCGGCGTGCTCCCCCTCGACGGCCTGCGGGTGTCGCGCTCGCTGCGCCGGTCGGTCCGCCGCTTCGAGGTGACCGTCGACGAGGCCTTCGACGACGTCATGACGAGGTGCGCGGCGCCGGGGCGGCCCGGCGGCTGGATCTCCCCCGCCATCGTCGCCGCCTACGGCGAGCTGCACCGCCTCGGGTGGGCCCACAGCGTCGAGGCCTGGGCGCCCGACGGGACGCTGGTCGGCGGCCTCTACGGCGTGGCCGTCGGGGCGCTCTTCGCCGGGGAATCGATGTTCTCGATCGCGACCGACGCGTCGAAGGTCGCGCTGGTCCACCTGGTGGAGGCCCTCAGGTCAGGTGGAGGCGACCTCCTCGACGTGCAGTGGCCGACGCCGCACCTGGCCACGCTCGGCGTCGTCGCCGTCCCCCGGGCCGTCTACCTCGAGCGGGTGGCCGACGCGGTGGCCCGACCCCAGCTCGTGCTCGGACCTCGACCGGCGCCCTGAGAGGCGCGGGACGAGGGGACGCCGTTCACCAGGGCCGCTGCCGGCGGGCGGCCACCGGCTTCACCCACCACCGCCCCGAGAACCTCCAGGCCGGTGTCGGCTCGGCCGGCGGGGCATGACCGGGCCGGGGCCACAGCACCTCGACCGCCGCCGCGATGGCGGCCGCCTCCTCGTCCGTCGGCTCCGGCCGGATCGACGAGCTCACGGGCCGACCTCGACGCGGGGCCCGGCGTGGAGCCGGGCGGCGGGCGCCAGCCCGCTCGCAGCCGAGCGCAGCCTGCGGAGCGAGGCCATCGGACCGGGCCCGGTGGGCGGACCGGCGTGGAGCCGGGCGGCGGGCGCCAGCCCGCTCGCAGCCGAGCGCAGCCTGCGGAGCGAGGCCATCAGAGCGGCACGTTGCCGTGCTTGCGGTGGGGGAGCTCCTCCCGCTTGGTGCGGAGGAGGTCGAGGCTGGCGATGAGGACGGACCGGGTGTCTGCCGGGTCGATCACGTCGTCGATGATCCCCCGCTCGGCCGCGTTGTACGGGTTGGCGTGCTGCTCGGTGTACTCCTCGACGAGCTCGGCCCGGCGGGCGACCGGGTCGGCAGCCTGCTGGAGCTCGCGGCGGTAGACGATGTCGACGGCGCCGTCGGGGCCCATGACGGCCAGCTCGGCCGAGGGCCAGGCGAAGGCCAGGTCGGCACCGACCGACTTGGAGTTCATGACCACGTAGGCACCGCCGTAGGCCTTCCGGGTGATGAGCTGCACCCGGGGGACGGTCGCCTCGCAGAAGGCGTAGAGCAGCTTGGCGCCATGGCGGATGATGCCGCCGTACTCCTGGTCGACGCCCGGGAGGAAGCCGGGGACGTCGACGAAGGCGACGATCGGGATGTTGTAGGCGTCGCAGGTCCGCACGAAGCGGGCCGCCTTCTCGGATGAGTCGATGTCGAGCACCCCGGCGAGCACCTGGGGCTGGTTGCCGACCACGCCGACCACGTGGCCGTCGAGGCGGATGTAGCCGCAGATGATGGAGCCGGCCCACTTGGCGGAGTACTCGAAGAACTCGCCGTCGTCGGCGACGACCTCGACGACCTTGCGCATGTCGTAGGGCTTGTTGGGGCTGTCCGGCATGAGGTCGATCAGCTCGGGGCAGCGCCGCTCGGGGTCGTCGGTGGCGGGGAAGTGGGGGGCCTCCTCGAGGTTGTTCGAGGGGAGGAAGGAGAGGAGGTAGCGGACCTGGTCGAGGCAGGCCCGGTCGTCCGGCGCCACGAAGTTGGCCACGCCGGTCTTGGTGGCGTGGGTGGCGGCCCCGCCCAGCTCCTGCTGGGTGACGTCCTCGCCGGTGACGGTCTTCACCACGTCGGGACCGGTGATGAACATGTAGCTGGTCTGGTCGACCATGAAGACGAAGTCGGTGAGCGCCGGGCTGTAGACGGCGCCGCCGGCGCACGGCCCCATGATCACGCTGATCTGGGGGATGACGCCCGAGGCCTGCACGTTGCGGTGGAAGATGCCGCCGAAGGAGGCGAGGGAGACGACGCCTTCCTGGATGCGCGCCCCGCCGCCGTCGTTGATGCCGATGAGCGGGGCGCCGGTGGACGTGGCCAGGTCCATGACCTTGTGGATCTTGGCGCCGTAGACCTCGCCTAGGGAGCCGCCGTAGAGCGTGAAGTCCTGCGAGAACACGAAGACCTTGCGGCCGTCGACCGTGCCCCAGCCCGTGACGACCCCGTCGGTGTAGGGGCGGTCCTCGCCCTCGCCCCGGGCCCGGGCCAGCTGGTCGAGCTCATGGAAGGACCCGGGGTCGAGCAGGTACTCGATCCGCTCCCGGGCGAGCATCTTCCCCCGGTCGTGCTGGCGCTGGACGCTGGCGTCCGAGCCGGGCTGCCGCGCCGCTTCCTTGCGCTTGGTCAGCTGCTCGAGGCGCTCCCGGAGCGGATGTTCGGTCATCGCCCGGGAGGCTAGTTGTTCGGTGAAGTCGGTCCCTTCCCGGTGCCCGGTCGCCCGGGACCGGTCAGGACGGGCGGGCGGCGGCCAGGGCCCGGGCCCGGCCCGGGAGCTCCGGCGCGTCGAGGACCGTGGCGCAGAGCTCGTCGAACCCGTCGGTGGGCCCGGTCCACCGCCACTCGTCGACGGTGCCGACGTCGCAGTCGAGGTTGAGCGTGGCGATGCGGCGGAACAGGAGAGCCAGCTCGAGGTCGTTCGCCAGGCGGGAAGCGAGCACCGGCGAGTTGCGGACCGACACCTCCCACTGCCCGGCCGCGGCCGGGATGGCCTCGAGGTGGCGGTAGTGGGCCAGCACCGCCGCCGCCGACCTGGCGCCCCAGCCGGGCAGGCCCGGGAAGCCGTCGGCGGAGTCGCCCACCAGCGCGAGGTAGTCGGGGATCGACGCCGGCTCGACGCCGAACTTGGCCCGGATGCCGTCGGTGTCGTAGATCGTCCCGCCCTTGCGCCGGTCGAGCTGGACGACCTTCCCGCCCACGCACTGGCCCAGGTCCTTGTCGGGCGTGCAGATCAGCACCCTCGCCACCCGGTCGTCGGCCGCGGCCACCCTCGCCGCCGAGCCCAGCGCGTCGTCGGCCTCGTCCTCGACCATCGCCCACACCGTGAGCCCGAGGGCGGCCAGCGCCTCCTCGAGCAGCCCGAACTGGGCGAGGAGCTCCGGCGGCATGCCCGAGGAGGTCTTGTAGCCGGGCCACAGATCGTTCCGCCACGACTCGATCACGTGGTCGGTGGCCACGCCGACGTGGGTCGCCCCGTCGGCAAGGAGCTGCAGCAGGTTGGTGACGACCCCGCGGACCGCGGCCACCTCCTTGCCCGCCCCGTTGACGTGGGACGGCACGGCGAAGTGGTGACGGAACAGCTCGTACGTGCCGTCGACAAGATGCACCTGGAACCCCATCGACTGCATCGTCGCAGGTAGACGGCGCCGCCGGCGCCTCCGAGCCGCTGCGGGGCCCGGAATCAGCAAAGCGCCGGCTGCACAGCCGCCGGCCGACGGCGGGAAAGCCCGGTGAGCACCGCCCGGGCCGGCCAGCACCGAAAGTTCGAGCAGTTCGCGATCTTCGGATCGTTTCGCGGCACCGCTGCGTGTGGCAGGCCGCGGCGCGACCGGCACGTGCACGCCGTGTGCGGATCACCTGTCCCTGACGGCGACTTCGCCGACACCGACGCTGCGCCTACGTGAGCATCGTGCCGGTCGGCGTCGGGCTCACACGCGGCGGCCATCCCCGACGCCGAGGACGTCGCGGCGCGCTGCGGCATCGGGCATGCAGCCGTGCAGAAGCGTGCCGCTCGGCCTCGCCTGGCTCGGAAGTGGGCCCCGCATCGCTCGCAGACGGCGTCGACCCATGCGTTGACCGAGCGCTGCGCCTGGAAGCACTCGTAGGAGCAGAACCTCCGCCCAGGACTCCGAGCGGCCCCGCAGCGCTCGCAGCCCTTCGACGTGTCAGTCGGCTGCGTCGACCGTGACACTGCGCTCGTGGTCGAGCCGCACCTGGGCGGAGTCCCAGGAGACCATCTCCACCGGGGCCACGTCGGCCGCGGCGCCGGCACCGTTGCGCGCGTCAGGTTCGAGAGCCTCGTCGGCCTCGGCAGCGTCGGCTCCAGCTTCGGCGGCTTCTACGGCTTCGACGACGATCTCGGGCGGCTCGGTCTCGGGCGGCGCGTCGCCGACCAGTTCGTCCTCCGTCGGTTCGAGGAGGTCCTGGGGGGGCGGCTCGATGTCGATGCCTGCTTCTTCGGCTGCGGTTCGGCCGCTGCCGGGCAGTTGCGGGGCGCGCGCCACCCAGGGGCGGAGCTGCTGGATGACCACTTCGTAGAACCCATCGACCGAGGCCAGCACCGAGTCGATGAAGCCGCCACGCCCGGTGCCCCGCTTGGTGCCAAGCGGTGACACGGCTGCGACGCGGAACGTGCGCAGGTCCCGCTTCGGGTCGGCGATGAGGGCCGCAGGGTTGTCCCGAACGGCCCGGAGGAGCTCGCTGGTGGAGGTTCGTTGCTGCACGGCGAACGCGTCGATGCGCAGGTTGTCCGGTGCGTCCTTCAGCTGGCGGACCAGCCAGTTGACGCGGGTCGCAGCTCGGCCTTCCTTGGGGGCGTCGACGTCGACGGACACGGTGACTCTCCCGGTACGGAGGTCGGCGGTGATGTCGAGCGGTGAGATGGCGTCTGGGATGCGGAGCGTCCCAGTGAGCACGCCGGCGGTGACCAGGCTCTGCGCCTGCGCAGCGAACCGCAGGGTCGGATCGGCCACCTCCTTGCGGCTGAGCTGCACCTGGACATCAGCGCCGAGCTCTCGGCCGAGGCGGAGCGCGGCGAAGCGGAGGAGCTGCTCCCAGCGGGACACGACCTCGGCGAGCCCCTTGTCGTTCGCCCGCAGCGTGCCGGCGGCGACGGCTTCGCGGACAGTGACCCAGGCGCTGCCCATTTCGGAGAAGTCGAGGGCGCCGGACCTAGGGTGCTCGAGGTAGCGGATGAGCTCGCCGAGGATCCAGGCCTGCTCCGGGTCGGACACGCCCCGGTGGACGCGTTGCTGCACAGCGATGGTGAGCACTTCCGCCCAAGACAGGTGATGGAGCGCGACCTTGCGGAGCTTGCGCTTGTCGACGTCGATGGGATGGACGCCGGGAGCGGGTGCCATCTCGTTCGAAACGGTGAGCACGAGGTCGAAGCCGCTGTCGCGTGCGACGTCGAGGTAGGTCTCGATCTGGTCTCGCTGGAGCTCGGCGGCGCCGGTCTTCACCTCGACCAGCGCGGTCCACGTCCGTCCGCCTCGGCTGACCTCGAGAAGTCCGTCCGGGTAGCAGGTGCGCTCGCCGACCTTGAACGGCACCTCGATGAACGTGCCGATAAGTCCGGCGGGAGCGCCGAGCGGCTTGGTGATGGCGGTACCGAACTCGCGGACGGCACCCATCACTGCGAGGAGCGCAGACGTCGCCCGGCGCTCCGCCTCTTCCTGGCCGTTGATCCCGCTGGTCGGGATTAGCCGAGCCTGCTGCCAACCGTCGTCCGCCACCTCGTCCCCTCATCGCTCGCTGCCACGTTCGCCCTGCTCAGGAGCCGGGCGAAGCGCCAAGGGTGCCATTCGACGGGCCCCGCCGGAAGGCATCGCGGCTTCTACACCGTTCGTCCACGTGCACGCGCGAGCGCGCCGGATCAGGCGGTAGGTGGTCTTCTACCGTGGCGGGCGTGGTCAATGAGACGGATGGTTCGTCGGTCGCGGCTCCGGTCGATGCGGCACGGCTGCGCGTGGTCGAGAAGGCCGTCGAGGCGTGGAAGGGCCAACTCGTCGACGTCGGCGGCCGCAACACGCTCCTCTACTA
>JBFWQW010000045.1:0-21721 GCA_050249235.1 Acidimicrobiia bacterium
TACACCGGCCGGTACAGCCGCGACGGCACCACCTGGACCACCTTCGCCACCCTCACCTTCACCCCCACCATCACCAAGCTCGGCCCCTACGCCGGCACTGCCAACGGCGGCACCGGCACCCCACCCGCCCTCACCACCACCATCGACCACTTCTCCAACACCGCCAGCCCCGTCCCGCCGGAGTCCTGAGCCGGCCATCGGCGGCCCGCCGGGCGTCGAGCTGCCGCCGCCTCAGCCCCGCCGGCGCGTGCGCAAGCGGGGGAACAGCACCTTGAGCAACCGCGGTTCGACGACGATGGTCGGCTCGATCCGGATCGCCTCGACGAGCATGCGCATCGCCTTCGGCAGGGGCCGGAACCCCGGGACGCTCACCTGGAGGATGCGGGCGATGGCCCGCCGGTTGCCGGCGACCGCCAGCCGCCGGAGGCGGGCGGCCTGGCGCACCGTGGCCGGATAGGTGACGAGGAAGCGGCGCTTGACGTCGCGCCCGCCCCGGGCGGCCACGAGGGTCGGGGCGTACAGGCCCTCGTCGGTGAGGTCGTGGAACCCGTTGGCGGCCGAGACGCCCGGGGTGGTGCGCAGCCCGTCGAGGGGCTCGGCCAGGAAGGCGATGTCGCCCCGGCTGGCGATCCGCAGCCAGAGGGCGTGGTCGTCGGCCGGGTAGTCCTCCCGGAAGAGGCCCTCGTGGCGGACGGCGTCGCGCCGGTACATGGCCGACGAGATGTGGATCCGGGCCGGGTGCAGCATCGAGGTCTCGATGAAGTCGGCACCGGTCTCGATGGTGTCGTGCTCGAGGCCGCAGAAGCTGTCGGCGGTCCGGATGAGCTCGCCGTCGTCGTTGCGCACCTCGAACATGGAGTGGACGCACACCACCTCGGGATGGGCGTCGAGGACGGCGGCCTTGCGCTCGAGGCAGGTCGGGAGGAGGTAGTCGTCGTCGAAGAGCATCACGTGGTACTCGGCCGAGCCGGCCCGCATGGCCTTGGTCGAGTTGGGCTGGTTGCCCAGGTTCTCGGGGTTGCGCACGTAGTGGATGCGGGGGTCGTCGAACGAGGCCACCACCTCGGGGGTGTGGTCGGTCGACGCGTTGTCGAAGACCCAGAGCTCGAAGTCGGTCTCGGTCTGGGCCAGCACGCTGGCGATGCACTCCCGGAGGAGGTCGGCCCGGTTCCAGGTGGGGATGCCGATCGAGACCCGGGGCACGCGCGCCGCGCCGCCGGTGGCCTCCCGGCCCGTCGACGCCTCGCTCACGGAACCCTCGCTCACGGAACCCTCGCTCACCGACCGGGGGCGGAGCTCAGCGCCCGGCCAGGTCGCGGAAGCGGAGCTGGCCGTCGATCGTCGACTCGTCCTGCAGCTCCTGGATCCGTGCCAGGCGGGTGAAGCGGGCACCGGTGATGTCGTCGATCGTCACGTGGTTGGCCCGCATGGCGGCGGCCAGCTCCTCGACGCCGAGCCGCACGTTCCAGACCGGCTGGAAGCCGGGGACCCGCTCGGCGATCTTGTCGAAGCTCACCCGGTAGTCGCGCTTGTCGGGGCTGGCCCCGTCGGCGAGCGTGACCGTGCTCCCGGCCACCACCTCCTCGACGATCCTCGCCACGTCGCGGATCTGGTAGTTCTCGCCCGGCGCGCCGATGTTGAAGGCCTCGTCGTGCACCACGTCACGGGGCGCGTCGAGCAGGGCGATGAACGCCCGTGCGATGTCGCCGATGTGCACCAGCGGGCGCCACGGCGAGCCGTCGCTCTGCAACCGGACCTCGCCGGTGCACACCGCGTAGCCGGTCAGGTTGTTCACCACCACGTCGCCGCGTAGGCGGGGCGAGGCCCCGTAGGCCGTGGCGTTGCGGAGGTAGGTGGGGCTGAAGGCGTCGTCGGCGAGGGCGCTGAGGTCGCGCTCGGCCAGGACCTTCGAGTCGCCGTAGGGCGTGACCGGGTTGAACGCGGCGGTCTCGTCGACGGCGTCGTCGCCGGCCGCCCCGTAGAGGCTGCAGGACGAGGCGAAGAGGAACCGCCCGACGCCGGCCGCCTTGGCCGCCTCGGCCACCCGCACGGACCCGAGGTGGTTGATGGCGTAGGTGAGGTCCGGGTCGAGGTTGCCGATCGGGTCGTTCGAGATGGCGGCGAGGTGCATGACCGCGTCGACGCCCTCGAAGTCGGCGGGGGTGGCGTCGCGGACGTCCTTGCGGAGGGCCTCGATCGGCGCCGGGGGCGCCCCGAGGTCACAGCCGGCGTAGAGGCCGGTGTCGTAGCCGAGCACCTCGTGGCCGGCGTCCTGGAGCATGGGGACCAGGACGGCCCCGATGTAGCCGAGATGGCCGGTGACGGCGATGCGCATGTCAGGTCCTCTTCTCGCTCGGCGGAACGATCCCTGCCCCGGGGATCACGAGCCCCGCTTGTCGTCCGGGGTGTCGTCGACGTTGATGGCGACACCGCTCCAGTCGGTGTCGTCGTCCTTGCCGAGCAGCTGCTGCGCGGCCCGGCGCCCCCCGAGCACGCAGGTGTCGGACATGAGGTACTTCCACTCGCTGTAGCGACCCACCCGCAGCACCCCGACGCGGTCGAGGTAGGCGTTGACGGTGCGAAGGGCCTCGCGGCGGTGCAGGTCGTAGATGATCTGGCCGGTGCGCACCAGCCTGATGTCGCTGTAGAGGACCGAGCCCGGGTCGTCGATGAGGCCGAACTCGATCAGCTCGTCGCGCACCCGGCGCTGCACCTCTCGGGGGTCGTCGGGCATCGGCCGCCAGACCGAGCCGTAGACCTCGACCTGGATGCCGGTCCGGCCCTCCGGCGCGTTGCTCGCCGCGAAGCGCTCGAACACGCTGATCCGGACCGAGAGCTTGTCCTCGTCGTAGACGTAGTACCAGAGCTCGGGGCGGCGGGCCTCGTGGGAGACGGCGAAGTCGACCCGGTAGAACATGCTCGACCGCAGCGTCCGGGCCGCCTCCCGCACGTCGTCGGGGGCGTCGTCGGAGCACTCGATGAGGAAGGGCAGGTTGATCGTCGAGACCAGCCGCTGGTAGCCGACCTCGGAGCCGTCGGCGAAGCGCAGGGTGCGGTCGCCGAAGTTGTGGCCCTCGAGCCGCATGCCGTACCGGATGTCGGCGCCGTTGGCGAGCTTGTGGGTGTAGTTCCCGAAGCCGCCCTTCGACGGGTAGCGGGCCGATCGGGTGTTCACGTAGTACATGCTCTCGGGCAGCGGGCCCTTGGCCCCGGCGACGACGTCGGCCGCCTCCGGGCGCAGGATGCGCATGCCGATCCAGTCCACGTCGAGGTTGGCCGGCTCGCAGGTCCAGTACTTCCGCGTGTACTTGGCCGGGAACGTCTCGGCGAACACCGGGCCGAAGGCCTGGTGGAGCCACTCCTGGTAGTTCTTCGGCGGCTCGTGCTGCTGGGCGGCGGTCTCGAGGAAGCTCTCGACGCACTGCGTGCGCAGCGGCTCGGGCACCTGCCAGAGGCTGGTCTGGGCCGGGTGGTCGATCCAGTGGCCCTCGAACCAGTTGACGGCCTTCACGTCGAGGTCCTCGTACTCGTCGTCGACGAGCTCGGCGAAGAGCTCCTTGATGTAGGCGTTCGAGGTGAACGAGATGTGCGGCCCGTCGTCCCAGGTGAAGCCCTGCTTGTACTCCGAGTGACCGTGGCCGCCGTAGTAGTCCTTGGCCTCGTAGACGACGGCGTCGTCGGGATGGCCCAGGTGGAACGAGGTGCTGAGGCCGGACAGGCCGGCACCGAGGACGGCCACTCGTACGTCGGATCGGGCGGTCAAGGCAGCTCCCGAGAGGTGTGGGGAATGGTCAGGGGGGTCGTCGCCCGGCCCGGGAGGTGGACGAGTCGACGACGTCGACGTCGACACGGGACCTGGGGGCAGGCAGGCGAGGTTACGCGGTACCAACCGAGGTCTTCGACACCGTGGGGGGGCGACTGGAGCCCTCGTCGGCTGCCGACCGGTGGGTTTCCGTTCAAGTGGTGCCTACTCTCTGGCCGAAGGTCCACATGCGACGCCAACGGCGGCGGACCGCTCCGCGAATGCGTGACGACGAGGAAAGAAGCCGCATGACGAACCCCGAGCGACCCGTCCACCAGTGCCGCTTCTGCGGTGAGCCCCTCACCCAGACGCTGGTCGACCTCGGGATGTCGCCCCTGTGCGAGAGCTTCCTCCGGGCCGACCAGCTCGACGCCATGGAGCCCTTCTACCCCCTGCACGCCGAGGTCTGCGGGTCGTGCTTCCTCGTCCAGGTGCCCGAGTACGTGCAGCCCGACGGCATCTTCACCGAGTACGCCTACTTCTCGTCGTACTCCGACAGCTGGCTGCGCCACGCCGAGACCTACGTGGAGGACATCACCGAGCGCCTCGGGCTCGACGAGTCGAGCTTCGTCGTCGAGCTGGCCAGCAACGACGGCTACCTCCTCCAGTACTTCCTCGGCCGGGGACCGAAGGTGCTCGGCATCGAGCCGGCCGCCAACGTGGCCGAGGTGGCCGTGGCCAAGGGCGTCCCCACCCTCGTCGACTTCTTCGGGCGGCGCCTGGCCACCACCCTCCGCCGTGACGAGGGGCCGGCCGACCTCATCGCCGGCAACAACGTGCTGGCCCAGGTGCCCGACCTCAACGACTTCGTCGGCGGCATGTCGATCCTGCTGGCCCCGACCGGCGTGATCACCCTCGAGTTCCCCCACCTGCTGCGACTGATGGCCGAGAACCAGTTCGACACCATCTACCACGAGCACTTCTCGTACTTCTCGATCGTCACGTGCGAGCGCATCTTCGCCGCCCACGGGCTGACGGTGTTCGACGTCGAGGAGCTGGCCAGCCACGGCGGTTCGCTGCGCATCTACGTCAGGCACGCCGACGACGCCACCAAGCCCGTCACCGACCGCGTCCACGACCTGCGCAAGCGGGAGCAGGACGCCGGCCTAGAGGACCTCGGGACCTACGACCGGTTCACCGAGCAGGTCGAGCGCACCAAGCGCTCGCTGCTGCGGTTCCTGGTCGAGGCCCGGGACAGCGGCAAGCAGGTGGTCGGCTACGGCGCGCCCGGCAAGGGCAACACGCTGCTCAACTACTGCGGCATCCGGACCGACCTCCTCGCCTACACGGTCGACCGCAACCCGTACAAGCACGGGCGGTTCACGCCGGGCACGCACATCCCGATCCACCCGCCGGAGCGGATCGCCGAGACCAGGCCCGACTACGTGCTGATCCTGCCGTGGAACCTCCGCAAGGAGATCGCCGACGGGCTGGCCCACATCGGCGAATGGGGCGGCAAGCTCGTCGTGCCCATCCCCGAGACCGAGGTCTTCGAGCCGGGCCGGGCCACCTGACATGAAGGTCGTGCTGTTCTGCGGCGGCCTCGGCATGCGGATGCGCGAGCACTCCGAGTCGATCCCGAAGCCGATGGTCACCGTCGGCTACCGGCCGATCCTCTGGCACCTCATGAAGTACTACGCCAGCTACGGGCACAAGGACTTCGTCCTCTGCCTCGGCTACCAGGCGAACGTCATCAAGAGCTACTTCATGAACTACGAGGAGGAGATGTCGAACGACTTCATCCTCGAGCGGGGCACGGAGAAGGGCGAGCGGCGGGTCACCCTGCTCGGCTCCGACGTGCACGACTGGCGGATCACGTTCGTCGACACCGGCCTGCACGCCAACATCGGCCAGCGGCTGGCGGCGGCCCGCCACCACCTCGAAGGCGAGGAGACCTTCCTGGCCAACTACGCCGACGTGGTCACCGACGCCCCCCTCGACCGGATGATCGAGCAGTTCGAGGCCACCGGCGCCACCGCGCTCAACCTCTCCGTGAAGCCGAACTACACGTTCCACCTCACGAGCTCCGACGACGACGGCTGGGTCACCCACATCCAGGACATCCAGACCACGGACATGTGGATCAACGGCGGCTTCTTCGTGCTGCGCCAGTCGATCTTCGACGTCATGGAGCCCGGCGACGAGCTGGTGGTGCAGCCCTTCCAGCGCCTCATCAAGGAGCGCAAGCTCAGCACCTTCCGCCACACCGGCTTCTGGGCACCGATGGACTCCCTGAAGGAGAAGTCGATGCTCGACGACATGTACTTCCGGGGCGAGCGCCCCTGGTGCCTCTGGGAGAAGGCCTGAACGCCCGCGGCGGGAACGGGGACGCCCGCGGCGGGAACGGGGACCCGTCGTGATCGCCCTGCCCCTCGGGGCCCCCGACCGCCCGCTGCGGGTCCTGGCCCTCGGCGCCCACGCCGACGACATCGAGCTCGGCTGCGGCGCCACCATGCTGCGCCTGGTCGAGGAGCGGCCCGACACCGAGCTGTGCTGGGCGGTGGCGAGCGCCGACGGCACGCGGGCCGACGAGGCCCGGGCGTCGGCGGCCGCCTTCACGGCCGGCCTCACCACCCCGCCGACCGTCGTGGTGGGCACCTTCCGTGACGGCTACCTGCCCTACTCCGGCGGCGACGTGAAGGCGTGGGTGCACGGCCTCGGCGACCTCGTCACGCCCGACGTGGTCTTCACCCACGCGCCGGGCGACCTGCACCAGGACCACCGGCTGCTGGCCGAGCTGGCCCTCAACGCCTTCCGGGACCAGCCCCTGCTCGGCTTCGAGATCCCCAAGTACGACGGCGACCTCGGTCGGCCCAACGTGTTCGTCCACGCCGACGAGGCGAGGGCCCGGGCGAAGATGGCGCTGGCCGCCACCCACTTCGCCAGCCAGACGGGCAAGCCCTGGTTCGACGAGGCCACCTTCCTCGGGCTGATGCGGCTCCGGGGCGTCGAGTCGCGCTCCCCCTCCGGCTACGCCGAGGCCTTCCACACCAGCAAGCTCGTCGTCTCGATCTGAGCCCGCCGGGCGGGCCGGCGCCGGGACCACCGGCCGACCGTCAGCGGCGGTACCAGCCGTCGAGCTGGTCGGCCACCTCGGCCAGCCGGGGCGCGGCCCGGTCGCGGGCCGACAGGATCTTGTCGTCGATGGGCCAGTCGATCGCCAGCTCGGGGTCGTCGTGGGCAACGGCGATCTCGAGGGAGGGGTCGTAGGGCGCGTCGTGCCGGTAGCAGATGTCGACCTCGTCGGTGAGGGCCTGGAAGCCGTGGACGCAGCCGGCCGGCACCAGGAGCTGCTCGTGGGCCACGTCGTCCAGCGTGAACGACTCCCAGGCGCGGAACGTGGGGGACCACGGCCGGAGGTCGACCACCACCTCGAAGACCGCGCCCCGGGCGCAGCGCACGAGCTTGGCCTCGCTCAGGTGACGGCGGCCGTGCAGGCCCCGCAGCGTGCCCCGGACGGAGCGGGACTGGTTCTCCTGGACGAACGACGCCGGGTCGATCCCGGCACCGCGGAGCACGTCGGCATTCAGGGTGCGGACGAAGAAGCCCCGCTCGTCGACGATCGGCTGCGGCGTGATGCGCAGCGCCCCGTGCAGGGCGAGCTCGGTCACGGTCGGCTCGGCCATCAGGGCCGCCCCGGTGCGACCTCGAGGACGGCGTCGACGATGGTCCGCTCGAACTGGTCGATCCCGTAGCGCTCGACGCACAGGGCCCGGGCCCGCCGGCCCATGGCCGCCGCCTCGGCCGGATCGGCGACGAGGCGGGCGACGGCGGCCCGCCAGCCCTCGACGTTGCCCGGCTCCACCACCAGCCCGATGCCCTCGCCTTCGACGTCGACGTCGATGTACGGGTTGCGGGTCATCACGACCGGGCGACCCATGACCATGGCGTCGACCAGCGACGTCAGGCCGACGGTGCCCCGGGGCGCGATGGTGGGCAGGGCCACCACCGTCGCCGCGCTCATGCGGGCCATGAGCTCCTGGTCGGACACGGCCCTGGCCTCGTCGGGCGCCCCGGCACCGTCGTAGTGAACGGCCACGTTCGGCGGCACCGTGGCCGGGTCGGGCGCCGACGCCGGCGAGCAGTAGACGTCGAGGGGTACGTCGAGGTCGGCGAACGCCTTCACGAGCGTGGGGTAGTCGCGGTCGGTCTTGCCCGCCGCGATCACCCGGGGCGCCCGCTCGATGTCGATCGGCGGCGGATCGGCCGGGTAGAAGCGCAGGTCGACGCCCCAGTCGAGCTTTCGGCATCGGGCCGGGTCGGCCCCGAGCGACTCGAACTGCGCCCGCACCCGCTGGCTCAGGAAGAGGAGGCGGTCCTGGCCGCCGTAGGCCCAGCGCACGATGCCGCGGCGGGCCCGGCCGGCGGGGAGCGGCCAGTGCACGACGGCGACGATGGGTCGGCGGTACAGGCCCAGCCGGCGCAGGACGCCGAGCGCGATCGAGTCGTTCACGGTGCCCGAGACGAAGACGTCGTGCGAGCCCTGCCCCAGCAGGATCCGGAGCTGCTGGTCGAGGTCGCCGACCCGGGCCGCGGTGAGGGCCCGCAGGCGCCGGAACCGCTCGAGCGGCAGGAACGTCACCCGGTGGCCGGCGAGGCGGAGGGCGTGGCCGCCCCAGAGGTGCTGGGCCGGGTACTCGCCGCGACGGTGGCGCTCGTCGGCGAGCTCCAGGTCGTAGTTGTTCGAGATCAGCACCCGCACCGGCGGCACCCTAGCGAGGCCCGTTGGCGGGCCCGATCGGGCCGAGCGGGCCGTCCCAACCGGCCCCGGCCACCCCGGCCGGCACCCGCTCGCCGGCCGCGGCCGGCTCCCGAAGGCTGCGAGCGGCGGCCAGGAGGAGGCCGAGGAGGAAGCCGAGGGCGATGCCGATCCGGAACTTCTCGAAGATCGTCTCGACCATCCCCTTGCCGAGGATGCCGGCGACCGCGGCGATGGCCGCGAGCGACGCCGCCGCGACCCGGTCGTCGACGCCGCTGAGCCACACCCGCCAGCCGCTGACCACCGGCCCCAGGATGGCGATGAAGCCGAGCACGGCCCCCACCAGCCCGGTGCGCAGGGCCAGGTCGACGGCCACGTTGTGGGACGTCACCTGCTCGGTCTGGCCGAGGCCGAGGATGCCGCTGAAGCGCTGGCTCACCCGGTCGCCCATGCCCCAGCCGAAGAGGGGCCGCTCGGCGATCCGCTTCGTCGACGTCTCGATGATCGAGACCCGCACCGATGCCGTCGCCGACTCGACCTGGCCGCCGAAGGTGTCCTGCACCCGGTCGCTGACGGTCGCCAGCTCGCCGCTCAGGCCGAGGATGAGCCCGCCGGCGATGACGAAGGCGAACAGGAAGACCAGTGCGTCGGTGGGGCTGAAGCGCACCCGACGGACCCACGTGGCCGTGAGCATGAAGGGTGCCATCACGAGGACGGTCAGGCCGAGCTGCACGAACGACGCCCGCTGGGCCCCGCCGAACGGCGTGGCCAGCAGCAGGAAGGCGGCCACGACCACGATCACCCTGGGCCGGCGGGAGCAGGCCTCGATGCCGAAGGCGAGGATCCCGAGCGCGACGAGGACCGTGTGGGTCTCGGAGCCGACCCGGCCGAGGACGATCGGCGCCCCAGGGATCGGCACCACCGTCGCCGCGCCGACCAGATCCATCACCATGAAGACGGTCGAGACGAGCGAGATGGTGAGGATCCAGCGCTCGAAGCGTCGGCGCCGGAGGATGTCCTGGATCGGGACCCCGGCCACGAGGACCATCGTCCCGACGATGTAGAGGTACGACTTCAGGTCGAACAGGGTGTCGGCGAAGGCGCTGCCGTTGTCGAGGCCGATGAACGTGCAGTAGAGGAGCCACACCACGAACACGCCCATGACGGCCCACACCCACCGGAGGACCCGCGGCACCGGCGAGACCCACGCCCGGGCCAGCAGGGCCAGGGCCAGCAGCGGGTCGGGGAGCCGGATGTCCTGACCGGCGACGCTCGGTCGGAAGATGCTGGTCGGCACGCTGTCGGTGCTCCCCGCCAGCAGCGCCTCGACCACGACGACCGCCAGGAAGACGCCGAGCACCAGGTGGCGCCGCCCCTCCCGCTCCCACCGGGCGAAGCGGCTGAAGACGAAGCCGCCCAGGGGGATCGCCGATCCGAGGAGGATCAGCGTGAAGGCGTCCATCAGCGGCGCGTGGTGGCCTCGAGCCGCCGGCTGCGCGGGGCGGTCTCCGGCGGCTCGCCGACGACCCGGGAGGGGCGGCCGGGCGGGCTCCGGAAGGGGCGCCGCCGGCGGGGCTTGACCCCCGTGAGCACCACGCCGAGCAGCTCCACCTTCTGCTCACGGAGCCGCGTCACCGTGTGCACGAGCTTGGTGACGTCGAGGTCGGCGCTGTCGACCACGAGCACGGCGACGGGGATGGAGGCGACGGCCACCCAGCCCTCCGCGCTCTCCTCGAGCGGGGGGCACACCGTGAGCACGAGGTCGGCGCTCTCGGCCGCCTCGGCGAGGGCCAGCGGGAGCCGCCAGTTCATGACCTCGGCGGGCCGGTAGTAGCCGGTGCCGGCCGACACCACCTCGAGCCGCCCCTCGACCCGGGGACCGGCCTCGATCGGCACGGCGTGGCGCTGGAACGTCTCGCCCCGGGCGAAGGCGGCGGCACGGGGGCGGCCCTCGGCGGTGACGTCGCTCAGGCCCCGGCGCAGCGGGACGCCGAAGCGCTCGTGGAGCGTGGGGTGGGTGATGTCGGCGTCGAGGACGGCGACCTGGCGGCCGCCGTTGGCCAGGGTCCAGCCCACGAGGGAGGTGATGTCCGACACCGGCGTGCTGGCGGCCAGCCCGGCGATGGCCACGCTCGGCGTGTCGCGGCCCACCAGGCGCACCTCGAGGTTGGTGCAGAGCTGCTGGACGGCATCCTCCAGCCCCGCCGGCCAGGCCCGGTTGAGGGGTCCGACCAGGCGGCGGGAGCGCGAGCCGAAGCGGGGCCGGGGCAGCTCGCCGAGCAGGCTCGAGCCGAGCCGGGTGCGGATGGTCTCCGCCGGGTCGAGCTGGGCCTGCAGCCGGAAGGCGACGGCGCTGGCGACGATGGCCATCAGGATGCCGACCACCCCGCCGCCGGCGATCAGCTGCTTGGTCTGGGGCGAGATCGGCGTGGGGTCGAGGGAGGCCTCGTCGATCTCGCTGGTCTGGATGGCCGACGTCTCGACGTTGGTCGCCGCCACCAGGACGTCGGCGACCCCGTCGGCCCACGCCTTGGCCGCCTGCGGGCTCGAGCTCTCGACCCGCACGACGATGATGAAGTCGGCGGCCGGGTCGGTGGCGGCCGAGATGGACGCGCCGGCCGCCACCGCGTCGGCGGGCAGCGCCTCGGCCACCTCACGGGCCAGGGTGACCGACTTGGCCCGGGCGACGAAGCCCTGGATGGCGGCGTTGACGACGAGGTCGTCCGACACGCCCTCGGACGGGGCGATGCTCATCGTGACGCGGCTGGCGTAGCGCTTCTCGGGCACGTAGGCGGCGGCCAACGCCGGCAGCATCACCAGGAGGAAGCCGGCCAGGGCGGCGATCCAGTGGCGCCGGAGGGCACGGACGAGGTCGGTCAGCTCCACGCCCGGCTCCTCCGCCCGCGACCGGCGACCCGCCGCTTCCCGCCGGCGTCGACGGCCTCGACGAGCAGCTGCTCGACCCGGTCGATCACCGCCGTGCGGCCGTAGTCGGCCGCCCGCGCCGAGGCGTGGTCGGACCAGGCGGCGATGGTGGCGGCGTCGGCCGCCCGGCGCAGGACGTCAGGCAGGGAGTCGATGGCGTCCCACGGTAGGTGAGGACCGATGGCGAAGCGGCGCACCTCCGTGCCGAGCGACGACCCCTCGTCGCTGACGGCCAGGATCGGCGTGCCGGTGGCGATGGCCGGGATGAGCTTGCTCGGCATGTAGGACGTGCCGCTCCCGGTCCGCTCGGTGATGAGGAAGAGGTCGCAGTCGTGCAGCGCCCGGGTGAAGTCCACCTCGGTGAGGAACGGGCCGAACGAGAAGCGGGGGTCGCCCACCCCGTCGCCCCACGCCCGCACCGCGTCGGCACCGGGACCGCTCCCGTGGACGGTGAGGTGGAACGAGGCGTCGGACGCCTGGGCCACCTTGCAGAACTCGAGCAGGCCCTGCTTGTTCCCGATGTTGCCGGCATAGAGCAGCTTCAGCGGCTGCGACGGCGGCCGGCCCCGCTTGCCCGGGAGGGCGGCCACCGCCTCGGCCAGGCTCCCGTTGAGCCAGTTCGGCACATGGCGCACCCGGCCGGTCGCCCCGGTCATCGCCTCCAGCGCGCCCACCATCTCCGGCGAGATGCCGGTGAGCACGTCGGCGGCGGCGAAGGCCCGGCGCTCGACCCAGCTCAGCAGGCGACCGGCCCGGCCGCCCACGAGCCCCGACGCGACGGCCGCGCTCGACGACATGTCCTGGACGTTCACCATGACGGGCACCCGCCGGGTCCGGGCGAAGGCCACCGCCGAGAGCACGGGGCTGAACATGGTGGAGAAGGCGAGCACGGCGTCGACCCGGCGGCCTCGGTGCAACGACCGGCTGTACGAGCCCAGGAGCGACGCCTCGTAGAGCAGCCGGTGGGCGGTCGAGCGCTGGTCGCGGGGCAGCACGAGGCCGTACCGGGCCACCTGCACGCCCGCTTCCGTCGTGCGCCGGATGCGCAGGTCGTTGTGGCCGGACTTGTCCTGCCACTCCGGGAAGTAGGGGTAGGCGCAGCGGACCTCGACCTCGTGGCCGCGGGCCGCCAGCTCCCGGCACAGGTCCGTGTAGATCGCGGCGCCGCCGGCGTGGTCGGGGTCGTAGAGGTTGGAGAAGACGAGGAGCCGCATCACCCGGCCCGATCGGGCCTCAGCCGCTCCTGCCACCGCTCGACGATCTCCGCGACCGTCGCCTCGAGGCCCTTGGTGATGCCCCAGCCCGGGTAGTCGGCCTGCATCCGGCGCAGGTCGGAGTAGTAGCAGATGTGGTCGCCGGCCCGGGCCTCCGGCGAGTAGCTCCACTCCATGGGCCGACCGGTGAGCCGCTCGGCGAGTGCGAACGCCTCGAGGATCGAGATGGAGTTCTCCTTGCCCCCCCCGATGTTGTAGACGGCCGCCGGCCGGGGGGCGTCGATGAACGTCGTCATGAACGACACGACGTCGTCGGCGTGGATGTTGTCGCGGACCTGCTTCCCCTCGTAGCCGAAGACCGTGTACGGGATGCCCTGGAGGTTGCACTTCACCAGGTAGGAGAGGAAGCCGTGCAGCTCGACGCCCGAGTGCTCGGGGCCGGTCAGGCAGCCGCCCCGGAGGCAGGCCGTCGGCATGCCGAAGTACCGGCCGTACTCCTGCACCATCACGTCGGCCGCCACCTTCGACGCGCCGAAGAGCGAGTGCATCGAGCCGTCGATGCCGAAGTCCTCGGGGATGCCGTGGGCGTAGGCGGGGTCGGCGTAGTCCCACCGGGTCTCCAGCTCGACCAGCTCGATGCGGTTCGGGGCGTCGCCGTACACCTTGTTCGTGCTCATGAACACGAACGGCGACTCGCGCGAGAACTCCCGGTTGGCCTGGAGCAGGTTGAGCGTGCCGACCGCGTTCACGTCGAAGTCGACGAACGGGATCGAGGCCGCCTTGTCGTGCGAGGGCTGGGCCGCGCAGTGGATCACGGCGTCGAAGCGCTCCCGCTCGAACAGGCCGAGGACGGCGGCGCGGTCGCGGATGTCGACGGCGACGTGGCGGAACCGGCTGGTGGCGGCGAGCAGCTCACCGGTCTTCCACGTCGTGTCGCCCTCCGGCCCGAAGAACTCCCGCCGCATGTTGTTGTCGACCCCCACCACCTCGTCGCCCCGGGCGTCGATGGCGCGCACCGCGCTCGAGCCGATCAGGCCGGCGGAGCCGGTGACGAGAATCTTCATGGCTGTGCCTCGTTGCTCGTAGCGGGGACGGAAGGTGGGGTGGGCGGCGGGGGCGGGGGGCGGCGGGCCGGGGATGCGGGGCGGGGCCTGGCCCGGGGCGGCCCGGTCGGTCCGGGCGCGGCGCCCGCTCGGTTCGTCACGTTCGGTCGGTCACTCTCGGGTAGTCATCGGATTCACCGCCGACCCGCTGTAGCCCTGCCCGCCGGGCGGGCCGGATCCGCGGGCGCCGTCGATGGCGGCCCGCAGGCGGTGGCCCCGCTCCTCCCACGAGAAGGCGTCGGCGGAGGCCCGGTAGGCGTTCTCCTGCAGCCGGTCGAGGAGGTCCAGGTCGTCGATGGCGGCGACGACGCCGGCCGCCAGCGAGGCTTCGTCCGGGAAGCCGAGGTAGCCCTCCCCCGGCACCAGCGGGAGCCCCGAGACGGAGCCGTCGAGCACGGCGATCGGGAGGCGGTGGAAGACGTAGTCGAGCGACTTGAGCTTGAAGCCCCCGCCGTTCGGCTCGCTGACGATGCCCATGCGGCTCTCGGCCAGCGTGGCTTCGAGGTCGGGCACGAAGCCCACGAACCTCGTGGCCCGCAGCCTCGCGGCCCGCTCCCGCACGTAGGCCTCGGGTGCCTTGCCGATCACGAGCAGCTCGATCCCCGCGGCCGCGAAGGGAGCGTCGGCGGCGGCGACGAAGCGGTCGAGGTTGCTGCGCTTCACGTGCCACTCGAGATTGCCGACGATCACGACCCGCCTGGGCACCTCGGGGCCGATCGTGCGGTGCGGAACCCGGGAGCCCGAGTAGCCGGGCTCGACCACCACCCGGGCGGCGTCGCCGTCCCGGGCGAAGAGCTCGTCGTCGGCCGGCGTGATCGAGGTCACCAGGTCCGACTCCCGCACCACTCGGCGCTCGAGCCGGGCGATCTTCGCCGCGTCGAGCCGCAGGGCCAGGCCGCGCGGCGAGAGCGGGGTGCTGGCCGCGATCTCGCGGCGCACGGTGGTCTCGTGGTTCTGGCTGACGTGCACCAGGGCGGTCGGCGCCCCGGTGTCGGCCCGCCAGCGGTGGACCAGGTCGTGGGCCCACCCCATCTGGAGGTGCTCGACGATCACCGCGTCCCAGCGCCCGCCGGCGAGGGCGCCCTCGAGGGCGGCCCGGAAGGCGGGCAGGGCGTAGGAGTGGGCGATGTTCGGCAGGGGGCTAAGGAGGCTGGCCGCCTGGCTGCGGCGCCGCCCCCCGACGCGGGTCCAGCGGACGGCCGGCGCCGGCATGCCGGCGGTCGGCGGGCGGCCGGGGTCGAGGCCGATCCCGACCACCTCGGCCCCGGTGGCGGCGAGGCTCTCCGACAGCCCGGCCGAGTAGGAGGTCATGCCCCCGTCGATCGGGTGGGGGCAGACCCCTGCCAGCCAGAGGTAGCGGGGGCGGGCCCGACCCGCCGCCGGGTCGCCGAGGCTCGCCATCCGGCGGATGCTACCGATCGGCCCTCGACGACCCGTTCCCGGGCCCCGTCCTCACACTGCCGCCATGGAGAACCGGTCGACGACGGTGGTGAAGGACGGGGCGGCGGTGGCCGAGCCGGCGGTGGCGCCGTACACGCCGACCTTGGTGATGGCGTGCGGGGCCTTGAAGGAGTGGAACTGGTTCCACGTCGAGCCGTCGGTCGACCACCAGCCGGTCAGCTGGTCGCCAGCCTTCCGGACCCTGATGGAGAAGGGCCCGGACACCGGGACCTCCGCCGTCGAGCGCCAGTCGAAGCCGCCACCGACCACGGAGGCGGTGTTGATGTGGTTCGACCAGCCGTTGTTGAAGAGGAGGAACCGACTGAAGTTGCCGGCGTCGTCCATGACGACGAGCCCCTCGGACTGGACCGCCTTGCCGGGCACCGAGGTGAACCTGGCCTCGAGCTGGAAGTCGCCGCTGGGGGCGGCCTTGGCCAGCACGGGGGCGTCGGCGGTGCCGACCCAGAGGTCGTGCGGAGCCCCGCCCGGGATCTCGAGCCGGGCCGCGCCGTCGGCGACCGACACCTTGACGTCGCCCTTGGCGTTCAGGACCGTCCAGCCCGAGCCGAGCGAGGTGCCGTCGAAGTCGTCGACGCCCGTCGGGGAGCCGGACCCCGTGCCCGACCCGGTGGGCGCCACGATGGCGCCCGTCGAGGGCTTCGTCGGGGTGGTCGTGGGGTTGGTGACCGTGGTGGCGAAGCCCCGCACGACGAACTGGTCGATGACGCTGACGTAGCCCGGCACCGACCCGTCGACACCCGAGGTCCCGACGTAGGGGCCGATCCGCTCGGCGTTCATCGGCAGCGTCAGGCTCACCCACTGGGTCCAGGTCTCACCGTCCGACGAGTAGAAGGCCACGAAGGTGTCGCCGGTGCGGCGGACCCGCAGCGAGTAGGCGCCGTCGAGCGTGATCGGCGTCCACGTGTACTGGACCTCCTTGCCGTCCACCACGGACGCGGCGTGCAGCAGGTTCCTCGAGCCGTTGTTGACCACGATGAACCGGATGAAGCCGCTCGAGCCCTCGGCGACGATGCCCTGGTACTGCACGAACCGCTTGGTGGTGCTGAGGAACCGGGCTTCGACGTCGAAGTCGGCGTTGGCCATGGGCTGGAGCAGCCGGGGGGCGTCGGCGGTGCCCGTCCACAGGTCGTGGCGCGGGCCGGGCGGCACCGTCACGGTGGCCGAGCCGCCGCCGAGGGCGACGGTGACGTCGTTGCGGGGGTTGACGAACGTCCAGCGGGGGTCGAGCGTGCCGGTCTCGAAGGTGTCGGAGAAGACGCCGGCCGGGTTGGTCATCACCGTCGTCGTGCCCGGGCCGGACGGCGTGGTGCCGCCGGTGGTGCCACCGGAGCCGGTCGGGCCGGTCCCGCCCGAGGCGGGCGGATCGGCCGGGGCGGCCGGAGCCGGCGCGGGGACCGAGCTGCCGGAGATGTTGCGCGACACCGGGTTCGGGGGAACCGGGCCCGAGCCACCGGCCAGCTGCTTGTACAGCGCCCACGACTTGGGGAAGCTCGTCATCCGGTGCGGCCCGTCGTGGGGCGGGTCCGACCAGAAGTAGCCGTGGTAGCCGAGCGAGCCGCCACCGCTGCCGGGCAGGGCGTTCATCCAGTCGGCCATCGACTGGATGAAGTTGGGGTTGTCGCCGCCGGCTGCCTGGGGCGCCTCCGTGCCGCCGCCGGCCAGGCCCCACTCGGGGTACGAGAGCTTCTTGCCGTGCTTGACCGCGAACTCCTTCTGGACCTCGAGGCCCGGGAGGAAGTAGCTGCGCCACACGGCGGCGGGGTCGTTCCACGTCCGGGTCGAGCCGTTCCAGACGCCGGTCGGGCCCTTGTCGTAGACGGAGAGGCCGATGAAGTCGACGACGTCGTCGCCCGGGTAGGCGCCCACGGTGCCGCTGTCCCACGACGACCGCTGCGGGCCGGTGTGCATCGGCGCCCAGTCGAACCGGAAGGCGTTCGACTCGCTGCGGAAGACCTGGGCCACGTGGCGGAAGGCGGCGACGTAGCGGCTCTCGTTGCCGACGGCCGACCACGGGAACCAGGCGCCGTTCATCTCCCAGCCGAGGCGGAGGATGGCGTCGCCGTAGCCGGCCGCGATCATCAGCCGGGCCGAGGTGCGGTACTCGCCGTCCCAGCGGCCGCTGCTGACCTCGTCGAGGAGCCCGGCGATCTTGGCCCGGCCCCCGGCGGTGTCGGCCGTGACGTAGTCGTTCGTGAAGGCCAGCGGCACGGACAGCACCAGGTCTGCCGTGGACGACCGGGTCTGGAGCTTGCCGGCGTCGGTGACCTCGCCCCACGTGGAGCTGCTCAGGGCGCCCGGGCGCCAGTCGCCGAACTGGACCACGACGTTGACGGGTCGCCCGAGCTCACCCTCGATGAACCCCAGCTCCCGCCCCGCGAACTCCGGGTAGAAGCCGGCCTTGTCACGGAAGGCGCTCGAACCCTCGTCGCCCTGGACCGCCGATGCCACGATGGGCACGGCGGCGGCGAGGAGACCGGTGACGAGGAGCGCCCGGAGACGCCGACGGAAGATCTGAGCTCTCATGGTCCGGTTCCTTTGCGGTTCGTTGAGACGTCCGCGGCTGGGCGGCATCAGGTCCAGGGACGATGCATCGGCGGGGTGCGAGGGAGCCTTGAGCCGATTTGTCGCATATTCGTCCGTATCGCGCGCGACAGTCGACACCCGTTCGTCATGAAGTCGCAGCATTGTGGCCGACACAACGGAATCCGGCAAACGACCCAAATCGACAGCAACTCGCCGGATCGGCCTCTCGTTCAGCGCGCGGCGCGTCGCCCCTGGTGAGCGACTCGCGGCCGGATCAGGGCACGACCTCGTCGAGCAGGTCGTGCTCGACGAGGAGGTCGGCGGCCCGCCGGATCGCCGCGAACGGCACCCCGGCCCGCTCGGCCACGTCGAGCAGCGAGTGCCCGCCGTCGGCCAGGTTGAGCACCCACAGGAGGTGGAGCTCGAGCCCGTCGTCGTGCTCGCCGCCGATCGACCGGTAGAGCCCCCGTCGGCCGAGCTGGGGCTCGCCCTTCGGGTTCCGGCTCCGGTAGGCGACGTTGCCGTCCAGGGCGAGCAGCACCTCCAGCACGGCGTCGAACGAGTCGGCCAGCGACTCGGTGGTCACGAAGTCGAGGTCGTCGCCGGAGGTGTGGTACTCGGGATAGGAGCCGAACAGCGTGCGGGAGAACCGGCCCACCGGCAGGTCGAAGCCCGGGGAGCAGTACTGGCGCTCGTCGTAGCCGTAGGGGCTGAAGTCGACGACCGAGTGGGGCCGGCCGGAGGTGGCGAGCACGTGGGCCACGGTCCGGTCGACGACCGCGTCGCCCCGGCG
Source organism: Acidimicrobiia bacterium (assembly GCA_050249235.1). Lineage (GTDB taxonomy): Bacteria > Actinomycetota > Acidimicrobiia > Acidimicrobiales > CADCSY01 > JAEKLB01. The sequence continues at coordinate 18,521 of JBFWQW010000045.1, forward strand.
GCTGCGCTTGTAGGTGATGGCGCCCCGATCGCCCACGCCGGTGAGGACCAGGCCGTGGTCCACGCGGCCGACCGCGTCCTCGTTGACCGCCAGCCAGGAGATCGAGCCGATGGTGCCGGGAACGAAGAGGATCCGCACGGTGTGGCGCAGCTCGAGCCGGGCCAGGTGACGGCCCAGGAAGACGGCGAGGGCGATGCCGGAGAGGTTGTCGTTGCAGAGCGACGGGTGGCAGATGTGGGTGCTGAGGAGGATCTCGCGGTCGGTCGAACCCGGGATCACCGCCTCGCCGTACACGAGGTGCCCGTCCTCGAGCGAGGACTCGATCCCGACGTCGAAGGGGCCGTCGCCCAGGGCGTCGCGCGCCACCTGGCTCAGGCAGAACCCCCACCCCTCGGCGTAGTAGGAGGTGCGCCAGGGCACGAGGGTCGGGCGGTCGGGCAGCGAGTGGAGGTGGGGTTCGAGCTCCTCGCGTGTGAACGTGCCGCGGACCGGCGTGCTGTAGCCGACCACGTGGAGGTTGCTCTCGCGGAAGTCGACGAGGCGGCGACCGTCGGGACCGGCGATCCACGCGTCGTCGATCGACCACTCCTTCGGCACCGTCCAGTCGAGGACCTGCCCGCCGGTCGCCAGCTCGGTGACGGCGAGGGGCAGGAGGCGGTCGATCCGGGCCAGCGTCTCCCGGGTGCCGGGGCCCGTGATGGAGCGGCAGAGCGGGTACAGGTCGGCGACGAGGTCGTGCATCTGCCGACCGATGTCGCTCATGGCGGGCCGGTCGCTCAGGCCTTCTGCTCGAGGAAGGCCCGGAGGTCGCCCACGTTCTTGAACGACGCGAACTCGTCGTCACGGAAGCGCAGGCCGAACTCCTGCTCGAGCGCGAAGAGCAGGTTGATGTTGGCCAGCGAGTCCCACTCGGGGATGTCCGCCGCCGAGGTGGCGTCGGCGACCTCCAGGTCGTCGTCGCCGAAGACGGCCCGGAACACGCCGACGAGCCGCGCTTCGATCGTTGCCGCCACGGGTCTCCCGGTCAGGTTCGAACGGTGATCGGACCCGATGGGACGGGTCCGGAGGAAGCGAGATCGTAGCCCCAGACCGTCCCGCCGCCGGGCAGCTCCTCGAGGCGGACGAAGCCGTGGTCGCCGTAGACCTCCCGGACCATGTCGTTCTTCGCGGTCGGCACGTGCACGCCCCGGAGCGCGGTGTGGCCGGCGGCGGCGGCCAGGCCGCTCAGGTGGTGCAGCATGGTCGCCTCCACCGTGCGGCCGATGACGCGGCAGCTCATCAGCCAGGTGACGATCTCCAGCCCGCCCTCGGCCGGGCGGGCGACGAGCAGGCTGACGAGGCCGTGGTCGGCGAAGCGGTCGCGCAGCCGGAGCGTGAAGTGGATGCAGTCCGGGTCGTCCATGAACGACCGCAGCTCGTCCCGGGTGTGACGGACGGTCGTCAGGTTGAACTGGTTGGTCTTGCCCACCAGCTGGTGGATCCGGTCGAGGTCGACCTCGTCGAAGGGCCGGATCGTCGCCACCTGCTCGAGGCTGGCGACGAACTCCTCCAGCGTCGAGGCCGACGCGCTCTCGGCCGCGGCCAGTGCCCGGGCCCGGTACTGCGCGGTGCGCTCGGCGTCCTCGGCCGTGAACGACGTCGTCTCGAAGTGCAGGTACTGCGACAGGGCCCGGGCGTAGAGGGCCGGGTCATCCGGCAGGGCGACGACGTCGACCTCGGGCAGGAGCTGTCGGATGGCGTCCCGCTCGACCGGGTTGTCGTCCACGAACACGAAGGCATCGAGCCCGAGCGAGAGCGTGGCCGCGATGGCCCTGATCTGATCGGCCTTCGGCTCCCACGAGGCCACGAAGGCGGCGAAGTCGTCGAGGGCGAGGCGCATCTCGGGATGGCGCTCGAAGGGCTCGCGGGCGTCGTCCGGGTTGTTCTTCGACACCACCGCGAGGATCACGCCCCGACGGCGGAGGTCGAGGAGGTGCTCCTGGAACCCGACGAACGCCTCGCCGTCGCCGCTGCCCCCGAGCTTGATCCCGGCCAGGCCGTCCTCGCCGATGACGCCGCCCCAGAGCGTGTTGTCGAGATCGAGCACGAGGCACTTCCGGCTCAGGCCCAGCTCGGCGCCCACCACCGCGGCGGTGTGCCGGGCCAGCGCCGGCAGCGCCTCCAGGCTCACGGCCTGCTTGCTGCGCACCCAGAACCGGGGGTCGAACCACCGCTCCTTGCCGAGGAGCGAGGCGACCCGGTCGCAGTCGACGACCGCCACCCGGCCGGCCGCCTCCTCCCCCAGGCGGAGGTTGACCCGCCGGGCCATCGTCTCCCGCGAGCCCGGGAGCTTGGCGGCGAGGTGCCCGAAGGGCGCCAGCTCGTCGATCGCGAACAGGTGCTGGACCACCCGGCAGGAGAGCCGCTCCTGGAGCATGGCCCAGAGCGCCGTCCAGCGGGCCACCTCCGCCTCCACCTCGGCGTCGGGATCGTCGGCCAGGAGCGGGAGGCCGAGGGCGCCGTCGTGGACGGCGAGCAGGACGGTGTCGGGCGCGAAGCGGTAGAGCCCGCTGTCGGGATCGAGGACTTCCTGGCGGTACTGGGCGTAGTCGGCCTCGTAGAGCTCGACGGCGACTCCGAGGCGACCGAGCACGAGCGGGAGCAGGTCGGTGAGCTGGGCCGTGGTCGAGCTCCCGAGCACGGCCAGGCGGATGGAGCGGCGGGGCGGCGGGGCGGCGGCGGCGCAGCGCCGCAGGACGGCCGCGGCCGCCGACCACGACGTGAAGTCGTCGCCGCCGTCGACGGCGGCCACCGCCGCCCGCCAGGCCCCGGCCGCCTCGCCGGCCCGCTCGTGGGCCCGGGCCAGCCGGGCGCAGGTGGCGGCGGTCGGCACCTCCGGCCCCTCGGGCTCGGCAGTGGGCTCGGCAGTGGGCTCGGCAGCGGGCTCGGCAGCGCCGGATCGCTGGGTCGTCATCGGCGGGGGCTCCTTCCGCGGGGCCGGGGCCGGCCGGCCGGCCCGGTCGTGGCGCTGGTCGTCACCCGGGCGATCACACGGCCCCCTCGGTGGCGGTGGTGGCGGCGGTCGCGGCCGGGTCGGTGGCCGGGGCCGGCCCCGGCCGGCCCACGACCATCCGGATCATCTCGACCGTCTCGACGAACACGTGGTGCCACCCGTGCCGGAGGTCCCCGACGTAGGCGGCCAGGCCGACGTGGGTGGCGGCG
>JBFWQW010000046.1:0-21511 GCA_050249235.1 Acidimicrobiia bacterium
TGGATCCTGGTGGTGGGTGAGGTGGCGAACTTGGCTTCGATCTCGTAGTCGCCGGTCCCGACGGGTTGCAGGAGGCGGGGGGCGTTGGCGATGCCGTCCCAGATGTCTTGGGAGGTGCCGGCGGGGAGGGCCAGCCGGACGCCGGTGCCGGTGTGCTCCAGGGGGACGCCCGCCGGGTTCACGTAGGTCCAGAACGGCTCGAGCGCGGTGCCCGAGAAGTCGTCGGAGGTCGGCCCGGTGCCCACGGGCGGGCACGCCGACGTGGAGAACGTGGCGGAGCCCGTGCCGGTCGGGCTCGTGGCGGTGTTGCCCGTGGGGTCGGCGGAGACGACCCGGTAGCGGTAGGCGGTGGCGCAGGTCAGCCCGGTGAGGGAGACGGTGTGGCTCGTGCCCGGGGCGCCGGTGGCCGTGGAGCCGAGGCTGGTGGTGGTGCCGTGCAGCACGACCGAGGTGGCCGGCTCGTCGGTGGTCCAGGTGACGGTGGCGCCGGTGGCCGTCGGGCTCACGCCGACGGCCGTGACGGTGGGCGGGGTGCCGTCGGTCGGCGTGCCCCCGTCGTCGGGGACGACCGGGCTGGCGGTGTTGGAGAAGTGGTCGATGGTGGTGGTGAGGGCGGGTGGGGTGCCGGTGCCGCCGTTGGCGGTGCCGGCGTAGGGGCCGAGCTTGGTGATGGTGGGGGTGAAGGTGAGGGTGGCGAAGGTGGTCCAGGTGGTGCCGTCGCGGCTGTACCGGCCGGTGTAGGTGGTGCCGGTCTTGGTGACGCGGAGCCAGATGGTGGTGCCGGTGGCGATGGGGGTGGTTCCTCGCCAGGTGGCGGTGCCGTTGGTGCTGTCGTTGGCGGCGATCCAGGTGCTGGTGCCGTCGTGGTAGGTGATGAAGCGGAGCCAGGTGCCGGGGGTGGCTTCGAGGTAGAGGCCTTGGAGTTGGATCCTGGTGGTGGGTGAGGTGGCGAACTTGGCTTCGATCTCGTAGTCGCCGGTCCCGACGGGTTGCAGGAGGCGGGGGGCGTTGGCGATGCCGTCCCAGATGTCTTGGGAGGTGCCGGCGGGGATGGCGAGGCGGGCGCCGGTGCCGGTGAGGGTGAGGGGGGTGGTGCCGGCGGGGTTCACGTAGGTCCAGAACGGCTTGAGCGTGGTGCCCGAGAAGTCGTCGGAGGTCGGACCCGACCCCGCCGGTGGGATGGCGGTGAGGGTGCCGACCGGGTCGATGATCCCGGCGCCGAAGCTGGTGTCCGGTCCGGCCGGGCCGAGGTCGTCGGCGGCCGCGGTCAGGGCGGTGGCGACCTGGGCCGGCGTGAGCGAGGGGTTCTGGGAGAGTCGCATGGCGGCCAGGGCCGAGACGTACCCGGTCGACATGGACGTGCCCGAGAGCGGGCAGTACAGCCCGTCGAACGACGGGCCGGCGAGCAGGCCGGCGCAGGTGGAGAAGACGTCGTTGCCCGGCGCGGCCAGGTCGACCCACGAGCCGACACCGGAGAAGGGGGCCCGGGTGTCGCTGACGGTGGTGGCCCCCACGCCGACCACGCCCGGGTGGGCGGCCGGGTAGAACGTCGGGTTGCCCGCCTCGAACTCGTTGCCGGCGGCGGCCACGACGGCTATCCCCTGGTCGATGGCGGACTGGATGGTGGTGGCCACGACCGACGACGGGGTGGTCCCGCCGAACGAGAGGTTGATCACGTCGGCGCCGTGGGCCACGGCCCAGAGGAGCGCGTTCGTGAGCCGCTCGGCGCTCACCTGGCCGCTGTCGTCCATGGCCCGGATCGGGAGGATCCTGATCCCCGGGGCCAGACCGGCCACGCCCTGGAGGTTGTCGACCCGGGCGGCCAGCAGGCCGGCGACGTGGGTGCCGTGCCCGAACGTGTCGATGCCCCCGTCGCCCCCCGTGCCGTCGGTGGACGCGATGAAGTCGGCGCCGGGGAGGAGCAGGCCGGACAGGTCGGGGTGGTCGGCCTTCACCCCGCTGTCGATCAGGGCCACGACGACCGCGTTGCCGTTCGAGGCGGCCCGGGCGTCCTCGGCCCGGAGCCGGTCGAGGGCCCACTGGCTCGATCGGTAGGTGTCGTTGCTCGGGGGGGTGGCCGCGGCCCGGTAGACGGCGCTGCCGACGTCGACGGCCCGCACGTCGGGGTCGCCGGCCAGGTCGGCCGCCACCTGCACGGCCGCGGCCGGGTCGTCGGCGGTGCGGTGCACGAGCGCGAGGCCGCCACCTTCGGGGCCGTTCGTGTCGAGGAGGGCCAGCACCTCGACCTCCCCCCGGGCGTCGCCCTCGGCATCGGCCCAGGGCGCCGGGATCCAGCTGGCCGCGACGAGGACCGCCGCCACCGAGACGAGGATCGTGCGGGCCCTGCGGGTCATTCGGCTGGTCCTGGCTCGGCGGGGGAGGTCGGGCGGGGGCGGCGATCTCGGGGGCGTGGGGGCGGGCCGCGGCCGGTGGCGGTGCGGGGGGTGGGGCGTGGGCCGGGGCGGTTCGTCCGAGATGTCCGTTCGCCGCTCGACATGATCGTGAGGCGGCCCGCCGGACGCAAGCCCGCCGGGCGCGAGTGGCCCGGACGCAAGTGGGCGGGACGCAAGTGGGCGGGACGCAAGTGGGCGGGACGCGAGTGGGCCGGGACGCAAGTGGGCCGGGACGCGAGGCGTCCCGGCGGTGGGACCGCCGGGACGCCTCGTCGTCGCTGGGAGCGGGTCAGCTCCCGAAGGTGTAGACCTCCCCGCCCGTGCCCACCAGGCGGTAGCCGTTCCCGCTCGGGAGCGGGGCCAGGCCGGCGATGGGGTTGGGCAGGGTCTGGTTGGCCGTCGAGCCGTGGAAGGTGGCGTCGCCGTAGGCGAAGATGCCGCCGTCGGTGGCCACGAACCAGTAGCCGTTGCCGGACAGCGTCGCCGCCATGCCGACGATCGGCTTGTTCAGCACGATGTTGCCGGTCGAGCCGAAGAAGGCGGCGTCACCGAAGGCGAAGATGCCGCCGTCGGTGGCGACGAGCCAGTAGCCGTTGCCCGACGGGGTGGTGTCCATGCCGACCACCGGCTTGTTCAGCACGATGTCGCCGGTCGAGCCGAAGAAGGCGGCGTCGCCGTAGGCGAAGATGCCGCCGTCGGTGGCGACGAGCCAGTAGCCGTTGCCGGAGGGCGTGGACGCCATGCCGACGATGGGCTTGTTCAGCACGATGTTGCCGGTCGACCCGAAGAACCGGGCGTCGCCGAAGCTGAAGATGCCGCCGTCGCTGGCGACCAGCCAGTAGCCCTGGCCGGTCGGGGTGGCGGCGATGCCCACCACCGGCAGGTTGAGCGGGATGCCGCCCATCGATCCGAAGTACGGGGCACCGCCGGCGGCGGCCACGCTCCCGTCGGAGGCCACCTGCCAGTAGCCGCCGCCCGAGGGGGCGGTGGCGAGGCCGACGGCCGGGCCGGTGAGGCCGCCCGACGGGCAGGCCGAGGTGGTGAAGGTGCTGATGGCGGACGACACCGACAGGTTGGCGGCGTCGGTGGACGTCGCCTGGTACGAGTAGGTGGTGGCGCAGGCCAGGCCGCTCAGGGTGACGACGTGCGACGACGACCCGCCGGCGCCGGTGGCCGTCTGGCCGAGGGCGGCGGTCGTGCCGTAGCCGACCGAGGAGCTGGCCGGGTTCGACGTCGTCCAGCTGACCGTGGCGCCGGTCGCGGTCGGCGTCGCCGACAGGCCCGACAGCGTGGGCGTGGTCGTGGTCGTGAACGAGTCGACGACGGCCGTGAAGGCCGGCGCCGGGCCGCTGAGGACCGAGGTGGCGGCGTAGACGCCGATCTCGTCGACCGTCAGGCCCCCGAGGTTCTGGGCCCCGTGGGTGAGCGCCGTGAAGGTCGTGCCGTCGAACGAGTGCGAGAACGAGTAGAAGTCCCCGGTCCGGACGACCCGCAGCCAGACGGCGGACGACCCTGGCGGGGTGACCTGGTCGGTCAGGTCCGCGGCGGTGGTCCCGTTGGCGTTGACGACGACGTTGACGTTCGTGCCGAACGTCGAGCCGGCGTTGTAGATCACGTAGCGGACCCAGTTCGAGGCGTCCTGGCGGATCAGGATCCCCTCGATCTGGACGCCCTCGGTGGGCACGGCCGCGAACTTGGCCGTCACCTGGAAGTCCGAGTCCACCACCGACTGGAGGAGGCGGGGAGCGGTGTCCGACCCGGCGACCACGATGTCGTTGTCGGAGCCGCCCGGGATGGCCAGGCTGACGCCGGCCGGGACCATGGTCTGGACCACGTCACCACCGGGGTCGCTGTAGGTCCACATGCCGTCGATGGTCGGCCCGACGAAGTCGTCCGAGTACGGACCCTCCGTGCCGGCCTGGGCCTCGACGGCGAGGTCGGGCTCGGCCGAGGCGGTTGCCACCGTCCCGAGGCTGGCCGCGGCAAGTGTCGCGACCCCCACGAGGATTGACGAGATTCTGCGAAGCATCCCTCTCCCTGTCCCTTCGATCGACCGGTGGGCCGAAGCTCGGAGCGTTGTAGCCAACCCCGGAGAGTTCCACACCCGGGGTGCGGATCCCTGCGGCCGTGCCGTGCACCTTCTCGGCGACGCGCACGCACGCCTCGCCGTTCAGCGCACGGGAGCCATGGCGACGATGGGCTGGTTCAGGGCCATGCCCCCCGTCGATCCGTGGAAGGTGGCGTCGCCGAAGGCGAAGATGCCCCCGTCGCTGGCGACCAGCCAGTACCCGGCGCCGGTGCCCGTGCTCGCCATGCCGACGATGGGCTTGTTGAGCGTCATGGCGCCGGTGGAGCCGAAGAACGACGCGCCGAAGGCGAAGATGCCGCCGTCGGTGGCGACGAGCCAGTACCCGTCGCCGGCCGGGGTCGGGGCCATCCCGACGATCGGCTTGTTCAGGGCGATGTTGCCCGTCGACCCCCGGAACAGGGCGTCGCCATAGGCGAAGATGCCGCCGTCGGTGGCGACCAGCCAGTAGCCGTTGCCCGACGGCGTGGCGGCCATGCCGACGATGGGCTTGTTGAGCGTGATGGCGCCGGTCGAGCCGAAGAAGCGGGCGTCGCCGAAGGCGAAGATGCCGCCGTCGCTGGCCACCAGCCAGTAGCCCTTGCCGAGCGGGGTGCGGGCGATGCCCACGATGGGCCGGGTGAGGGGCACCCCGGCCGTCGAGCCGTAGTCGGCGGCGTCGCCGAACCGGTAGACCGACCCGTCGCCGGCCACGAGCCAGTAGCCGTTGCCGCTCGGCGTGGTGGCCATGCCGACGATGGGCTGGTTGAGCGGGATGGAGCTCGTCGGGCCGAAGAACCCGGCGTTGCCGAAGGTGAAGATGCCGCCGTCGCTGGCCTCGAGGCGGTAGCCCGACGAGATGGGCGGCGGGTCGGGGAACCAGCTGCCGCCGAGGGCGCCGAGCGGATCGAGGATCCCCGACCCGAAGCTCGTGTCGGGGCCGGCCGGCCCCAGGTCGTCGGCCGACGCTTTGAGGATGTTCTCGACGTCGGCCCGTGTCGCCGCCGGGAAGCGCTGGAGGAGCATGGCGGCCAACGCGGAGGTGTAGGCGGTCGACATCGACGTGCCGCTCAACGTGCAGTAGCCGGCGGGGAGCGAGCCGGGGTCGAGCGCCCCGGCGCAGGTCGACACGATGGTGTTGCCCGGCGCGGTCAGGTCGACCCAGCCGCCGACGCTGGAGAACGAGGCCCGGCCGTCGGACTCGTTGGTGGCGGCCACGCCGATGACGCCGGGGAGGGCGGCCGGGTAGAAGGTCGGGCTCCCGCTGCCGAAGTCGTTGCCCCCGGCGGCGACGACGACGATGCCGCGGTCCACGGCCGCCTGCACGGCGGCGGCCACGATGGACGACGACGCGTCGGTGCCGAGCGAGAGGTTGATGACGTTGGCGCCGTGGTCGATGGCCCAGTAGATGCCGGCGGCCAGGTTGCCCTCGGCGACGTTGCCGGCCTGGTCCATCACCCGGACGGGGTAGAGGCGGACCCCGCTCGAGAGTCCGGCCACCCCGATGGCGTTGCCGACGGTGGCGGCGAGGATCCCGGCGACGTGGGTGCCGTGCCCGTACTGGTCGATGCTGCCGTCACCGCCGGGGGCGAGGAAGTCGGCACCGGGCAGCACCACGCCCTGCAGGTCGGGGTGGGTCGTGTCGATCCCGCTGTCGATCACCGCCACCTTGATCCCGGTGCCGACGGCGAGGGCCCGGGCGTCCTCGGCGCGGAGCCGGTCGAGGGCCCAGAGGTTGCCGCCCTGGCGGTAGGGATCGTTGCTCTTCGGCAGCGCGGTGGCCCGGTAGACCGTGTCGTCGACCTCGGCGGCCACGACATCGGGCAACGCTCGGATGGCGTCCGCCAGGTCCTCTCCCTCGGCCCGGCTGGCGGCGTCGGCCCGGGCCAGGCGCTGGCCACCGGGCGCGTCGCCGTTCTCGTCGACCACGACGAGCACGGTGGCCGGGCCGCCGTCGGGCGGGGCCGGATCGGCGCCGGCCGGCCCGGGCCAGCCCAGGACGATGATCCCCAGGAGGGGAAGTGAAAGCGAGACGCGTCGGTTCAACAGTCTCAAGGGGTTCCTCCGCCACTCCTTGGCGGGCAGTAAGGTACGGCGCCCAGCCGGGAGATTCCTATCGGGCGAACCCAGCCGGTGCCGCCTCGGCTCCGACGGGCCGGGCCGGAGCCCGGCGAGGCCGGTGGACGACCCGAGGAGACGCCCGAGGCGATGGCGAGCGAGCGACTTCGCGCCCTGGCCGTGAGCCAGGTCTCGGTGGTGTGGGGCGCACAGCTCTGGCTCGCCACCCTGGCGCCCCGCCTGCGAGACCGGGGCGTCGAGCTGGCCATGGCCGGACCCGCGACGGGGGACCTGGCGGCGACGTGGCACGGGCTCGATCTTCCCTATCTCCCCCTCGAGTTACCCCCCCGGCACGGGCTGCGTCGCCCGGACGGCAGCGACCGCCGTCCCGGCGCGGGCCAGCTGGCCGGGGAGGCCGTGGCCACCGCCCGGTCGGTGGCCCGCATCGCGGCGCTGGTCCGGCGGCACCGGCCGGACGTGGTGGTCGGCAACGACCTCCACGGGAACCTCGACGTCGCCCTGGCCGGGCGCCTGGCCCGCCGGCCGGTGGTGCTCGACCTCCACGACATCGTGCGGCCGGGCGTCGGCCGGCGGCTGCTCGACCTCGCCGCCGGGCTCGCCACCCTCACGGTGGCCAACTCGGCCGCCACCGCGTCGACGGTGTCGCCCGGCCGGCGCCGGGCGGTGCGGGTCATCCACCCCGGCGTCGACCTCGACCGCTTCCACCCCGGCCCGCAGGACCCGGCCCTGCGCGGCGAGCTCGGGGCCGGACCGGGCGACGTGCTCGTCGGCATCCTCGGTCGTATCGATGCCGACAAGGGCGTCGACGTGCTGGTCGAGGCCATGGCCGGCGTCGACGACCCCCGGGCCCGTCTGGTTGTGGTGGGCAGCGCCTACGCCGAGAGCGCCGCCTACGAGCAACGGGTGAGAGACCGGGCCCGGGCCGTCCTGGGCGACCGGGCCCGCTTCGTCGGTCGACGGTCCGACATGGCCGAGGTGGTGCGCAACCTCGACGTCCTTGTCAACGCGTCACGGGCCGAGCCGTTCGGCCTCACAGTGGTCGAAGCCCAGGCCAGTGGGGTCGCCGTCGTCGGCTCGGCGGCGGGGGGCATCCCGGAGTTCGTCGAGGACGGCCGCACCGGCCTGCTGGCGCCGTTCGCCGACGTCGCCGCCCTGCGGGCGGCGCTGACCCGCCTCGTCGGCGACCCCGGGCTCCGGGCCCGGCTGGGCCGGGCCGGCCAGGAGCAGGCCGCCCGGTTCAGCGTCGAGAGCCGGGCCGACGAGATGGCGGCCGCCTACCGCGACGCGGCGTCCCACCGATCGCGGGGCCGGCCGATGAGTCCCGCCCGTTGAAGGGCTACCTGCTCGTCCTGGCGGCCGCGCTGCTGACCACGCTCGTCCTCACACCGGTGGCGGGGTGGGTGGCCGGGCGGATCGGGGCGGTGCAGGCCCCGGGCGGCCGCCGGGTGCACGCCCGCACCACGCCCCTGCTCGGCGGGGCGGCGATGTACGCCGGCTTCCTCGCCGGGCTCCTCGCCGCCACCCGCATCGAGCAGTTCGACCCGGTCTTCAAGGGCACCTCCGACCCCCTGGCCATCCTGGCCGCGGCGACCCTCGTCTTCGTGGTGGGGGTCATCGACGACGTCGTCGAGGTGTCGGCGCCGGCGAAGCTGGCCGGCCAGGTGCTGGCCGCCAGCGTCCTCGCCCTCCTCGGCGTGACCATGCTGTTCTTCCGCGTCCCGTTCGGCGGCTACCTGTCGCTCTCGCCCGACCTGGCCTTCTTCCTCACCGTGGTCTGGGTGGTCGGGATGGTCACGGCCGTGAACATGATCGACGGCCTCGACGGCCTGGCCGCCGGCGTGGTCGGGATCGCGGCCGGGGCCTTCGCCCTCTACAGCGCCAAGCTCTTCGACCAGGGACTGCTGCCGAACGACTCGAACAGCATCAGCCCCCTGATCGCGGTGATCACCCTCGGGCTCTGCGCCGGCTTCCTCCCCTGGAACTTCCAGCCGGCCCGGGTCTTCATGGGGGAGTCCGGCGTGTCGCTCCTCGGGCTGCTGATGGCCGCCTCGACCCTCCTCGTCGGGGGCCAGACGGCCGAGGACACCTCGGGCTCGACCTTCTTCTTCTTCGCCCCGCTGTTCATCCCGATCGTGATCATGGGCGTGCCGATCTTCGACACCGTGTTCGCCATCGTGCGCCGGACCGTCCGCCGGGAGCGGGTGAGCAGCGGCGACCGCGGCCACCTGCACCACCGTCTCGTCCGCCTGGGCCACGGCGAGCGCCGGGCCGTGCTCATCCTCTGGGCCTGGACCGTGATCCTGTCCGGGCTGGCGCTGTGGCCGCTCTACACGAACCGCGGCAACGGCCTCGTGCCCTTCGGCGCGGCCGCGCTGGCGGTGGCGCTCTACACGGTGCTGCACCCGGAGGTCCGCCGCACCCGGGCCGGCCAGCTGGCCTCCCAGCTGTCGTTCGACGACCTGCCCGACGACCTGCCCGGCGACCGGCAGGGCGGGCCACCGGCGGGGGTCACGACCCCGGTGGACGGCCCGGACGCCGGTCCCGCCGGCCGCGCTACGTTGCCCCCTGCCGACCTGAATTTGCGAGACCCGAAACCTGGGTCTTAGATTGCGAAAAGATTCACGAGCGTGTGAACGGGCGAGCGGGGCGGCCGCGGACCACCGCTTCGAGAGGACGGGTCGAGGGGACGGATGGGCGGAGTGGACCTGAGGGGCCAGCGGCACCTCTACAACGGCTTCGGGAACGCGCTGTCGCGCGCCTTCGAGCTCGTCGTCACCCCGCTCGTCTTCGCCCTCGCCGGCTGGTTCGTCGACCGCTGGCTCGACACGTCGCCCACCTTCGTCCTCGTGCTCGGGGGCTTCGGCTTCGCCGGGGTCTGCGCCCGCACCTACTTCCAGTACGTCGACGCCATGGCCGCCCACGACGCCGAGCTGCCCTCCCGGCGCACCGGCCCCGGGCCGGTCGGCCGGTGAGCGCGCCGGCGCAGGACCTGTCGCCGCAGGACGTCCCGGTCGAGCGGGAGATCGCGTTCGACATCGTGCGCCGGGGCGCGCTGGCCGCGCCGGTGCTCGTCCTCGTCGGGGCCGCCATCTGGGGCGCCGACGGCGCCGCCTCCGTCGGCTACGGCATCGGCATCGTGCTCGTCAACCTCGTGCTTTCGGCCCTCATGCTGGCCTGGGCCGCCCGCCGTTCCCCCGCCTGGCTCATGGGCACCGCCCTCGGCGGCTTCATGCTGCGCATGGGCCTCGCCACCCTCGCCATCGTGGTCGTGCGCGACCAGGCCTGGGTGGAGCTGGTGCCGCTCGCCATCGCCGTGCTCGTGGCCAGCCTCGGCCTCGTGTTCTGGGAGACGCGCTACGTCTCCGCCTCACTCGCCTTCCCTGGGCTCAAGCCCAGCTCGAAAGGAGCCTGAGCGACCGTGCTCGCCCTCGAGTTCCCCCCGATCGGCCATCTCCTCGAGTGGCCGGACTTCTGGTTCAAGGACACCGCGTTCGCCGTGAACAAGGTCACGGCCCTGTTCGTGGTGGGCGCCGTGCTCGTGATCGGGTTCTACCTGCTGGCCGGCAGCCGCAAGCAGCTGGTGCCGAAGGGGGTCCAGGGCCTCGCCGAGGCCTCGGTGACCTTCGTGCGCGAAGGCATCATCATGCAGACGATCGGGCCCGACGGCGCCCGGTTCGCGCCCTTCCTCGTCACGGTCTTCTCGTTCATCTTCTGCCTGAACATCATCGCCCTCGTCCCGGTGGTCCAGATGCCGGCCAACGCCCGCATGGCCCTGCCGGCGCTGCTGGCCCTCCTGGTCTGGGTCATCTACAACGTCGTCGGCGTCGTGAAGCAGGGGCCCCTCGGCTACCTCAAGGGCATCGCCTTCCCGCCCGGCGTGCCGAAGGCGCTCTACGTCCTGGTGACGCCGATCGAGCTGGTGTCGACGCTGTTCGTCAGGCCCCTCTCGCTCTCCGTCCGACTCTTCGCCAACCTGCTGGCCGGCCACCTGATCCTCGTCACCTTCGCGGTGATGACCGACTCGCTCGTCAACTCGGGCGGCCCCGGCTTCGTCCTGGCCATCCTCACCTTCCTCCTGCTGGTGGCCCTCACCGGCTTCGAGGTGCTGGTGGCCTTCCTGCAGGCCTACATCTTCGCCATCCTCGCCGCCGTGTACATCGGGGGCGCCATGCACCCGGAGCACTAGGCGGGCACCTGGCGCTCGGGGCGTCCGCCGTCGAGCGACCACGCAACACCGAGCACGACCCATCGAGCAGCACCCCATCGAGCAGCAACACAGACTGGCCATCGAGCAGTCACGAACCGGGAGGAACCCGTTGTCGATCATCACCCTTCTCGCCGAGCAGGACCCGGGCGAGCTCGTCGACGGCCTGACGGCCGTCGGGCGCGGCATCGTCTACGGCGGCGCGGCCATCGGCCCCGGCATCGGCATCGGCCTGGTGGTCGGCAACGCCATCACCGCCATGGCCCGCCAGCCCGAGGCCGCCGGCATGGTGCGCACCACCATGTTCCTCGGCATCGCCTTCACCGAGGCGCTCGCGCTCTTCGGCTTCGTTCTCTCGTTCATCGTCGCCGGCTAGTGGGCGCGACGAAGAACAGCCGCCGGCTGCTCGCCGTCGGGGTCGTCGCCCTCGGCGGGCTCGCGCTCCTGGCCGGCCCGGCGGCCGCCCAGGAGGAGAGCGAGGAGGCCATCGAGCTGGCCGTGGAGGAGATCCACCACGCCGAGGAGGAAGGCCTCATCAGCCACGAGACCGCCGAGTGCGCCATCTCGGCGCTCGAGAACGACGACGCCGAGCGCTGCCACGAGTCGCCGAGCCCGATCCTCCCGGCCTCGAACGAGATCCTGTGGGGCAGCCTCTCGTTCCTCGTGCTGCTGGGCGTGATGTGGAAGTTCGGCATCCCGGCCGCCACGAACATGATGAACGAGCGGACCGAGCGCATCCGGGCCGACCTCGACGCCGCCGACACGGCCCGGGCCGAGGCCCAGACGGTGCTGGCCGGCTACCAGGCCCAGCTGGCCGAGTCCCGCAACGAGGCCAACCGCGTCATCGAGGAGGCCCGCCAGCAGGCCGAGCAGGTGCGTCGCGACCTCGTCGCCCGCGCCGAGGCCGAGGCGGCCGAGCTCCGGGCCCGCAACGTCGAGCAGCTCGCGACCGAGCGTGACCGCGTGCTCGGCGAGCTGCGGGGCCAGGTGGCCTCGCTCGCCGTCGAGCTCGCCGAGAAGGTCGTCGAGTCGAGCCTCGACCGTGAGGCCAGCCTGGCCCTGATCGAGAGCTACATCGACACCGTCGGCACCAACGGGAGCCGGTAGCCGGTGGCCCCCGCCAACGACGACACGGTCGACCGCATCGACGGGTACGCCACCGCCCTCTTCGAGGTCGCCCGGGTCGAGGGGAGCATGGGCGAGATCGAGGACGAGCTGTTCCGGTTCGCCCGCACGCTCGAGGGCAACGACGAGCTGCGCGGCGTCCTCACCGACGCGGCCGTGCCCGTCGGCCGGCGCATGGGCGTCGTCCAGGACCTGCTCGGCGACCGGGCCTCGCAGGTCACCACCAGCCTGGTGTCCTTCATCGTCGGCATCGGCCGGGCCCGCGACCTCCCCGCCATCATCGACCGGCTCGTCGAGCGGGCCGCCTCCCAGAAGGGCCGGGTCGTCGCCGAGGTCCGGTCGGCCATCCCCCTCAGCGACGACCAGCACACCCGCCTGGCGGCGGCCCTCGGGCGGGCCACCGGCAAGCAGATCGAGCTGAAGGTCGTCGTCGACCCCTCCGTGCTCGGTGGCCTCATCGCCCAGGTGGGCGACACGGTCATCGACGGCACGATCCGCACCCGCCTCGACCAGCTGCGCGCGCAGATCGGCCAGCGCAGCGCACAGAACGGATAAGCGAGACCATGGCAGAGCTCACGTTCAACGTCGACGACATCACCGCCGCCCTGCGGCGCAACCTCGAGGGCTACTCGCCCTCGACGGAGATGGCCACGGTCGGCCGGGTCATCGAGGTCGGCGACGGCATCGCGCGCGTCAGCGGGCTGCCCGGGGTCGCCGTCAACGAGCTCCTCGAGTTCGAGGGGGGCATCCTCGGCCTCGCCCTCAACCTCGACGAGGAGTCGATCGGCGCCGTCGTGCTCGGCGAGGTCGACGTCATCAACGAGGGCTCCGCGGTGCGGGCCACCGGCCGCATCCTCGCCGTGCCGGTCGGCGACGGCCTGCTCGGGCGGGTCGTCAACGCCATGGGCGAGCCCATCGACGGCAAGGGCCCCCTCACCAACGTCGAGCCGCGGCGCATGGAGATCCAGGCGCCGGGCATCATCGGCCGCAAGCCCGTGCACGAGCCGCTGCAGACCGGCATCAAGGCCATCGACGCCATGACGCCGATCGGCCGGGGCCAGCGGGAGCTGATCATCGGCGACCGCAAGACCGGCAAGACGTCGGTCGCCATCGACACGATCCTCAACCAGCGCGGCCTCGGCGTGAAGTGCATCTACGTCGCCATCGGCCAGAAGGGGTCGACCGTCGCCCAGACGGTGGCCACCCTCGCCGCCCGCGGGGCCATGGACTACACGGTCGTCGTGGCCGCGCCCGCGTCCGACCCGGCGCCCTTCAAGTACCTCGCCCCCTACGCCGGCTGCGCCGTGGGCCAGCACTGGATGGAGAACGGCGAGCACGCCCTCGTCGTCTACGACGACCTGTCGAAGCAGGCCGAGGCCTACCGCCAGGTGTCGCTCCTGCTCCGGCGGCCGCCGGGCCGCGAGGCCTATCCCGGCGACGTCTTCTACCTGCACTCCCGCCTGCTCGAGCGGGCCGCCAAGCTGTCCGACGCCAACGGGGCCGGCTCGCTCACGGCCCTGCCGATCATCGAGACCAAGGCCGGTGACATCTCGGCCTACATCCCGACCAACGTGATCTCGATCACCGACGGCCAGGTGTTCCTCGACGACGACCTCTTCAAGTCCGGCATCCGCCCGGCCATCAACGTCGGGCAGTCCGTCTCCCGGGTGGGCGGCGCCGCGCAGGTGCGGGCCATGAAGGCGGCGGTCGGCACCCTGAAGGGCGACCTGGCCCAGTTCCGCGAGCTCGAGGCCTTCGCCTCGTTCGGCTCGGCGCTCGACAAGGTGTCGCAGGCGCAGCTCGACCGCGGCTACCGCCTCACCGAGCTGCTCAAGCAGGCGCTGAACTCGCCCATGGCGGTGGAGGAGCAGGTGGTCTCGCTGTACGCGGGCACCCGCGGCCACCTCGACGCCGTGCCGGTGGCCGACGTGCGCCGGTTCGAGCAGGGCCTCCTGGAGTGGTTCCGCACGCGGCACGGCGACGCCCTCGAGGCCATCCGCAGCACGGGGTCGATCCCCGACGAGGAGGCCTTCGAGGCGGGCATCGCCGCCTACGCCTCGCAGTTCCAGGTGTCGGCGGCCGCGCCGGGCGAGGAGCCCGAAGGCGTCGACGTCGGCGAAGCCGACGCCCGCATCCGGCGCGACGCCGGCCTGCTGCCCGAGGCCGAGATCTCCCGCGAGGGCTCCGGCGCCGGTGACGGTGGCGCGCAGGGGACGGTCCACTAGGGATGGCGGGCGGCAAGGAGCGGATCCTGCGCCGGCGGATCCGCTCGGTCCAGTCGACGAAGAAGATCACCCGGGCCATGGAGCTCATCGCCGCCACGCGGGTGATGAGCGCCCAGCAGCGGGCCACCGCGGCCCGCCCCTACGCGGAGCAGATCACCGAGGTGATCCAGCACCTGGCGGCGGCCGGGGCGTCGCTCGACCACCCGCTCCTGCGGCCCAGCGCCGAGGTCCGCACCATCGCCTACGTGGTGATCGCCTCGGACCGCGGCCTGGCCGGGGCCTACAACTCGTCGGTCATCCGGGCCGCCGAGCGGGAGATCCTCGACCAGCGGGCCGACGGGGTCGACTACCGGCTGGTCCTGATCGGCAAGAAGGCCCAGAGCTACTTCAGCTTCCGCAACTACCGGATCCACGCCACCTTCCAGGACATCAGCGACGCGCCGACCTACGAGGACGCCCGGGGCGTGGCCGAGACGGTGTCCGAGCTGTTCCTGTCGGGGGCCGTGGACGAGGTCCAGGTCGTCTACACCCGGTTCCTCTCGGTCGGCACCCAGCGGGTGACGGTGCGGCGCTTCATGCCGCTCGAGGGAGCCGCCATCGGGACGGCCGCCCGCAGCGACACCGCGGCCGCCGACTACGAGTTCGAGCCCGAGCCCGTGGCCATCCTCGAGCGCCTCCTGCCCCGCTACGTGGAGGCCCGGCTGTTCGCCGCCCTCCTCGACTCGTCCGCCTCCGAGCACGCCGCCCGCCAGCGGGCGATGAAGTCGGCCACGGACAACGCCCAGGAGCTGATCACCAAGCTCACCCGGGTGATGAACCGGGCCCGCCAGGACTCGATCACCACCGAGATCATGGAGATCGTCGGCGGCGCCGAGGCCCTCGCCCAGGGCGAGGGCGACGCCGAGGACCTCCTGGTCGACCGGATCGGCTCGCCCGACTTCTTCGGCCACATGCACCAGCCCCACGCCGACCACCGCTGAGGAGCCCCTCATGACCCTGACCGAGCCCGCCGCCACCGAGCCCACCGCCCTGAAGGACGGACGCGTCGTCGCGATCGCCGGACCGGTGGTCGACGTCGAGTTCCCGCCCGACGCGCTCCCGCGGATCAACACCTGCGTGTCCATGACCCTCACCGTCGAGGGCCAGGACATCGAGATCCTGGGCGAGGTCGCCCAGCAGATCGGCGAGGGCCGGGTGCGGGTCATCTGCATGAAGCCCACCGACGGGATGGTCCGGGGCACGGCCGTGCGCAACACCGGCAGGGGCATCACCGTGCCGGTCGGCGACCAGGTGCTCGGCCACGTGTTCAACGCGTGGGGCGAGCCGCTCGACGTCGAGTCGATCGGCGAGGTCAAGGAGCGGTGGGAGATCCACCGTGAGGCGCCGGACTTCGACTCCCTCGAGCCCAAGGCCCTCATGTTCGAGACCGGCATCAAGGTCATCGACCTGCTCACCCCCTACGTGCAGGGCGGCAAGATCGGCCTGTTCGGCGGGGCCGGGGTCGGCAAGACCGTGCTCATCACCGAGATGATCCGCCGGGTGGCCCAGAACCACGGCGGTGTGTCCGTGTTCGCCGGCGTGGGCGAGCGGACCCGAGAGGGCACCGACCTCTTCCTGGAGATGGGCGAGTCGGGCGTGCTCGACAAGGCCGCCCTGGTGTTCGGCCAGATGGACGAGCCCCCCGGGGTGCGCCTGCGGGTGGCGCTGTCCGCCCTCACGATGGCCGAGTACTTCCGCGACGTGCAGGGCCAGGACGTGCTGCTGTTCGTCGACAACATCTTCCGGTTCGTGCAGGCCGGCTCCGAGGTGTCGACCCTCCTCGGCCGCATGCCGTCCGCGGTGGGCTACCAGCCCACCCTGGCCGACGAGATGGGCGCCCTCCAGGAGCGGATCACCTCCACCAAGGGCCGGTCGATCACCTCCCTGCAGGCGGTCTACGTGCCGGCCGACGACTACACGGACCCGGCGCCGTTCACCACCTTCACCCACCTCGACGCCACCACCGAGCTCTCCCGTGACATCGCCGCCCTCGGCATCTACCCGGCCGTCGACCCGCTGGCCTCGACGTCGACGATCCTGCAGCCGGAGGTGGTCGGCGACCGCCACTACCAGGTGGCCCTGCGGGTCCAGGAGACGCTGCAGCGCTACAAGGAGCTGCAGGACATCATCGCCATCCTGGGCCTCGACGAGCTCTCCGAGGAGGACCGGGTCACCGTCAACCGGGCCCGCAAGATCCAGCGCTTCCTGTCCCAGCCCATGTTCGTGGCCGAGACCTTCACCGGCCTCCCCGGCGTGTTCACGCCCGTCGAGGAGACGGTCGACAGCTTCGAGCTGCTCGTCAACGGCGACCTCGACGAGCTGCCCGAGCAGGCCTTCCTGAACGTCTCCGGTGCCGAGTCGGCCCGGGCCAAGGCGGCCGAGCTCCAGGCTCGGGCCGGGGGCTGAGCCCGGTGGCCCTGCACGTCGAGCTGGTCTCGCCCGAGCGGATCATCTACTCCGGCGAGGCCGACATGGTCCTGGCCCGGACCACCGACGGCGAGATCGCGTTCCTCACCGGGCACGCCCCCTTCATCGGGGCGCTCGGCATCGGCCAGGTGGTCGTCACCGAGGCCGACGGCACCAAGGTCAGGGCCGCCGTCCACGGCGGGTTCGTCGAGGTGTCCCACGACCGGGTGACGGTGCTCTCCGACGTGGCCGAGCTGTCGGGCGACATCGACCGGTCCCGGGCCGAGGCCGCCCTGCGCCGGGCCGAGGAGGCCGTGCGGGCGTCCTCGACCGACGAGGACGCCACCGACGCCCTCCGCCGGGCCCAGGTCCGCCTCGACCTCCTCGACTAGCTCCGTCCTCCCTTGCTCGCTCGTTCTCGGTCGACGGTGCGGGATCGTTCCGCACCGGTCGACGGCGAACGGGAGCGGGTCAGCGGTTGCGCACGGCCTGCAGCTCGCGAACCCCGTAGTCGCGCCCCAGGGTGAAGGTGATGGGCTCGAGCGGGCCGCCGGGGACGCCGTCGACCGTGTAGGTGGGCCGGTAGGTGAGCGTGGCGGTGACGACGTAGGGGGCACCGGGCGCGGACGGCTCGGCGTAGGCGTGGCGCACGGGCGACGGCTCGGGCCAGGGTCGCCCGGGGCCGGCGTCGAGCGGCGGCGAGCCGTCGCCGAAGTCCCACGTCACGCCGGCCAGGGTGGCCACGACGGTGACCGTGGTCCCGAAGCCGGGCAACGTGACCGAGGCGGTGAGGGGCCCGGTGACGGGCTCGGTGAGCCAGGCGTAGGCGGGCACGCCCACCAGCCCGGCGCCCTCGGGCCTGACCTCGAGGACGGCCTCGGCCACGTCGAGCCGGTCGAGCAGCCGCTCGAGCTCGGCCGCCACCTCGGGCGTGGGCGTGCCCGGGCCGTACCAGCGCAGGCCGACGAAGTCGGCGTTGCACCACAGCTCGTGGAGCTCGTGGTCGGGGCTCGGGCGGGTGTTCCCGAAGTCGAGGAGGTAGCCGTCCTCGTACAGGTCGAAGGTCGGATGGGCCACCGTGCGGTAGGCGCAGGGCTGGCCGGCCCGGTCGGTCCGTGCCCGCCCCGCCGTCCGCCGCACCCCACCCGGCGCCCCGGCCCGCTCGCCCTCCACCCCAAGGTCGACCCCCCGACCCTCCGTTTCGGCGAAGCCCCGGCTGTCATTTCCGCCCTCGTACGCCGTAGCTGGAGTCGGGAGTAGGCAGCCCATCAGGCCCATGAAGAGTGCCGCGATTAGAGGCGCGTGACGAAGGTGACGAACCAAGTCGAGTTCTCCTTCTTGAAGTCATACGAGAAGGTGAGAAGGTTGTTTGGATCGTCCTCGATCGGTTCACCGGTCGTGCCGTTCAAGAGGACTGCGTGGTTCCGATAGCGGTCAACAACCGTTGCCGAAGTCGGCGACGTCTGGTCGATCTCGATCTGATGTTCGACGCTCATACGAACCGGCGTTCCGGCGGAGCGGAGGCGGTCGACCTCGGCGATGGTCGAGGCCAGCGCGGCGCCGGCGAAGGACTCCTCGAGGCCGGCGGTGCTGAGGGTGCGGAGGGCGTGGGCGTAGACCTCCCAGCTGCGGAGGTAGGCGGCCTCCACCTCGGCTTCCACCTCGGCCTGCACCGTGGACCCGCCGGTGGTGGTGGTGGGGTCGTCGAGCGTGGCCGAGGGCCCGTCGTCGTCGCCCGTGCAGGCGACGGCCGGGAGGGTCACCAGCAGCGTCGCCGCCACCGCCCGGCGCAGTCTGTGCATCGAGTGAAGGTACCCACCGTGCACGAGACCGGTCAAGGGTGGCCGGCGGGGACGTGGCACGCTGCGGCATGCCCAGGCGCCGGGTCGGTGTGGTGCTCCTCGTCCCCGCCCCGGCGGCCGCGGAGATCGACGTGCTGCGCCGCGCCCTCGGCGAGGCCGACGTGGGCCGGCTCGCACCCCACGTCACCCTGGTGCCGCCGGTCAACCTGGCCGAGGGGGACCTCGACGACGCCCTCGACCGGCTCCGGGACGCGGCCCGCCGCACGTCGCCGCTCCGGCTGGTGCTGGGCCCGCCGGCCACCTTCCTGCCGACCAACCCGGTGCTCTACCTGGGCGTCGGCGGCGACGTGGCCGGGGTCGACGGCCTTCGCGACAAGGTGTTCCGCCCCCCGCTCGAGCGCCCGCTCACCTGGCCCTTCCACCCCCACGTGACGGTGCTCGACGGCGGCGACCCCGAGCGCATCCGGGCCGGCGTCGCCGTCCTCGCCGACTGGGTGGCCGACGTCACCGTCGAGGCGGTCCACCTGCTCGAGGAGCGCTACCGGGACGACGGCAGCCGCGCCTGGGAGCCGATCGCCGAGGCCCGCTTCGAGGCCCCGGCGGTGGTCGGCCGGGGCGGCCTCGAGCTCGAACTGGCCGTCACCGACCGGCTCCCGCTCGACGCCGCCGCCTTCCGGGACGCCGCCGTCGACGCCTCCGCCGCCGCCCGGTCCGGGGCCATCCGGCGTCCCGTCCCCCTGGCGGTCACCGCCCGGCGGGACGGCCGCATCGTGGGGACGGCCGCCGGCGAGGTCCGCCCCGACGGCCGGGCCCAGCTGTCGGAGCTGATCGTGGCCTCGGACGTGCGCCGCCAGGGCATCGGCGCCCAGCTCGTCGCCGCCTTCGCCTCCGCCGCGGCCGAGCGGGGCGCCACCGAGCTCGGCCTGCGCACCGAAGCCGGCGGCCCCACGGTCGGCTTCTACGAGCGCCTCGGCTTCACCCCCCGGTTCACCCTCCCCGACTGGGGCCCCGGGCGCCGCCCCTTCGTCCAGCTCACCAAGCCCCTGTAACCCGGAGCCCCGTCTCCAGGCGCCGCTGCGGAGCGCCAGCGGAGCGAGCAACCGAGACGGGTACGGCTGCGTGCGCGCCCAGCTGCGCAGGCGAGGCGCCAGCCGAGCCGGAGCTGCGCATCGACACAGCCACGCTGCGGAGCGCCAGCGGAGCGAGCCTCCCCAGCAGGTACGGCTGCGTGCGCGCCCAGCTGCGCAGGCGAGGCGCCAGCC
Source organism: Acidimicrobiia bacterium (assembly GCA_050249235.1). Classification (GTDB taxonomy): domain Bacteria; phylum Actinomycetota; class Acidimicrobiia; order Acidimicrobiales; family CADCSY01; genus JAEKLB01. The sequence continues at coordinate 19,601 of JBFWQW010000046.1, forward strand.
GAGCCGGAGCTGCGCATCGACACAGCCACGCTGCGGAGCGCCAGCGGAGCGAGCCGCTCAGACGGGTACGGCTGCGTGCGCGCCCAGCTGCGCAGGCGAGGCGCCAGCCGAGCCGGAGCTGCACATCGACACAGCCACGCTGCGGAGCGCCAGCGGAGCGAGCCGCTCAGACGGGTACGGCTGCGTGCACGCCCAGCTGCGCAGGCGAGGCGCCAGCCGAGCCGGAGCTGCGCATCAACAGGGCGCCAGCCGAGCCGGAGCTGCGCATCAGCGCGCCTCAACCCAGGTCGATCGAGGCGTACTCGCGGAGCTTGGTGAGGCGGTGGCGGGACTCGATGAGGCGCACGGTCCCGGACTTCGAGCGCATGACGAGCGACCAGGTGCGGGCGCCGTCGCGGTCGTAGTGGACGCCTCTCAGCAGCTCGCCGTCGGTGATGCCGGTGGCGACGAAGAAGCAGTTGTCGCTGCGCACGAGGTCGTCCGGCCCGAGCACCCGGTCGAGGTCGTAGCCGGCGGCGAGGGCGGCCGACCGCTCGCCGTCGTCGCGGGGCCAGAGGCGGCCCTGGAACTCGCCGCCCATGCACTTGAGGGCGGCGGCGGCGATGATGCCCTCGGGTGAGCCGCCCACGCCGAACATGATGTCGATGCCCGACTCGGGCCAGGCGGTGGCGACGGCGGCCGGCACGTCGCCGTGGTCGATGAGCCGGATGCGGGCGCCGGCGGCGCGGACCTGGGCGATGAGCTCGTCGTGGCGGGGCCGGGCGAGGATCACGACGGTGAGGTCGCTCACGTGCTCGCCCTTGGCGGCGGCCAGCGCCGAGAGGTTGTCGAGCACGGGCATCGTGATGTCGACCACGCCGACGCCCTCCGGCCCGACGGCCAGCTTCTCCATGTACATGCAGGGCCCGGGGTCGAACATGGTTCCCCGCTCCGACACCGCCAGCACGGAGGTGGCGCCGCCCTGGCCGGTCGACGTGAGGGTCGTGCCCTCGATGGGGTCGACGGCGATGTCGGTCTCCGGAGCGACGCCGGTGCCGATCCGCTCGCCGTTGAAGAGCATGGGCGCCTCGTCCTTCTCGCCCTCGCCGATCACCACGATGCCGTCCATGGGCACGGTGTGCAGGACCAGGCGCATGGCGTCGACGGCGGCCCCGTCGGCGCCGTCCTTGTCGCCCCGGCCCACCCACCGGGACGCCGCCAGCGCGGCCGCCTCCGTGACCCGCACCAGCTCCATCGCCAGGTTGCGGTCGGGTGTCTGCTTCGGCGAGTTGGGCACGGCCGGACCCTAGCCAGCACCCCTCGCGGGTGCGCCGGCGTCGCTCTCTGGCGCCTGAGCCACACCAGCCGTGGCCCGGACGCCAGAACGCGGTGCCACCATGGCGGGGTGCCGGTGACCGCAGCCATGTGCGCCGCCGGCCGGGATCTCGGCGAGCCCCGGCTCTCGCCCGACGGTGCGGTGGTGGCGTTCGTCGCCACCCGGGACGGGCGGGGCGAGCTGGTGGTCGTCGACGCCGGCGGCGGGCCGGAGCGGGTGCTCACGGCCGGCGAGCCACCCCGTCGGGCCCGGGACCTCGGCGGCGGGGTGCACGACTGGCTGGCGGACGGCTCTGGCCTGGTGTTCGTCGCCGCCTCCGGCGCCCTGCACGTCCAGCCGGCCGGCGGCGGACCGGTGTCGTGGCTGTGGGGGCCGGGGACGGGGTCGACGGTGGCCTCGCCGGCGGTGTCGCCGGACGGGCGCCGGGTGGCCGTCGTGGTCGACGACCGGGCGGTGGTGGTGGTCGAGCTGGCGACCGGCACGGCGCGGGTGGTGAGCGACGCCCACGACTTCGCCCTCGACCCGGTGTGGGCGCCGGACGGCCGCCGGCTGGCGTGGACGGCGTGGGACGACCCCGCCATGCCGTGGGACGACGG
>JBFWQW010000047.1:0-21238 GCA_050249235.1 Acidimicrobiia bacterium
CTGCCCCGCGACGACGTCGAGCTCATCGCCTCCGGCAACGTCACCCGGCTCTACAACCTGTAGGCACTCGCCGTTCGGGCCTGGCCCGGGAGCACCCGCTCCCCGGCCAGGCCCGCCGTCGCGACCGGGGGCCGGGTGGGAGCCCGGTGCTACGGCGTGAGGGCGGCGAGGCGGGCGACGGCCTCGTCGAGCACCTCGAGCCGCTTGCAGAAGGCGAAGCGCACCAGGTGGCGACCGTGCTCCGGCCGGGCGTAGAACACCTCGTTGGGGATGGCGACCACGCCGCAGCGCTCTGGTAGCGAGCGGCAGAAGGCCATGCCGTCGCCGTCGGGGCGGATCGAGCGGATGTCGACGGTGGCGAAGTAGGTGGCCTGCGGCTCGAACGTCGTGAGGCCGGCCGCCCGCAGCCCGGCGACGAGCCGGTCGCGGCGGGTGGCCAGGTCGGCCGCCAGCGCGTCGTAATAGGCGTCGCCGAGGTCGAGGCCGACGGCGATGGCCGGCTGGAAGGGCGCCCCGTTCACATAGGTGAGGAACTGCTTGGCCGTGCGGACCGCCGACACCAGCGCGGCCGGCCCGCTCAACCAGCCCACCTTCCACCCCGTGACGCTGAACGTCTTGCCGCCCGACGAGATCGTGAGCGTGCGCTCCCCCATCCCCGGCAGGGTCGCCAGGGGCACGTGCCCGGCACCCGGGAAGACGAGGTGCTCGTACACCTCGTCGGTCACCGCGACGGCGTCGTGCTCGATCGCCAGGTCGGCGACCTGCCGCAGCTCGTCCCGGTCGAACACCTTCCCAGTCGGGTTGTGCGGGGTGTTGAGCAGCACCAGCCGGGTGCGGGTGCCGAAGGCGGCCCGGAGCTCGTCGGGGTCGAAGGTGTAGCGGCCGTCCGACCCCGGCCGCAGCAGGACCGGCACGGCCCGAGCCCCGGCGAGGGCGATGCACGCCTGGTAGCTGTCGTACATGGGCTCGAACACCACGACCTCGTCGCCGTCGTCGAGCATCCCGAGCAGGGCCGCCGCCAGGCCCTCGGTGGCACCGGCCGTCACCAGGATCTCGCCGGCCGGATCGACGTCGAGTCCGTAGAAGCGGCGTTGGTGGCGGGCGATGGCGGCCAGGAGCACCGGGTCACCCGGGCCCGGAGGGTACTGGTTCGTGCCGCCCCGGATCGCGGCGACGGCCGCCTCGAGCACGGCGGCCGGTCCATCGGTGTCCGGGAAGCCCTGCCCGAGGTTGATCGAGGCGGTGGCGGTGGCCAGGGCAGACATCTCGGCGAAGATCGTCGTGCCGAAGCCGGCCAGCTTCGACGTCGCCCGGGGTCGGGCCTCGGCGGTGCTCGACTCGGGCATCACGACATCATGCGACGCGGGCGGCCCGACCACCACCCCTCCCGAGCCGGCGGCGATCAGCGGGCGGTGAGCAGCACCGAGCCGGAGAAGCAGCCGACGGCGTTGCTCCACACCGCCACCTCGGCGCCCGGCACCTGCCGCTCGCCGCTCGTGCCCCGCAGCTGGCGGACCGCCTCGATGCAGAAGTTGGCCCCGTGGCGACGACCGACGTTGCAGGCGCCGCCGTCGGTGTTCAGGGGGAGGCTGCCGCCGAGCCGGGTGTGGCCGTCCTGGATGAACGCACCGGCCTCGCCCGGGCCGCAGAGCCCGAGGGCCTCGAGCCACTGGAAGGTGATGATCGTGAACCCGTCGTAGAGCTCGGCGACGTCCACGTCGGCCGGCGTCAGGTCGGTCCTTGACCACAGCTTCTCGGCGCAGTGGGCGGGGGACGTGCTGGTGAAGTCGTCGAGCAGCGACATGTCGAAGTCGCGGATCGCCGAGAGCGTGCAGGCCTCGACGTCGACCGGCTTCTGTCGCCAGTCGGCGGCCCGCTCCCGGGAGGTGATGATCACCGCCGAGCCGGCATCGACCGGGTAGTCGCAGTCGTAGAGGCGGGCCGGCTTGCTGACGTACCGCGCCGCGAGGTAGTCGTCGACGGTGAGTGGATCGCGGAGGAGCGCATCGTCGTTGAGCGACGCGTGGTACCGCTGGTTGACGGCGTTGATCGCGAACTGCTCCTCGGTGGTGCCGTAGCGGGCCATGTGGGCCTGCATCTGGAACCCGGCGATCCCCGCCGCGGCGGCCATGGAGCCGTAGGGCGCGCTGAACTGGGCCCGACCACCCACCCTCATGGGCCCGTCGGGTGGCCGCTGACGGCGCTGCGACAGCTGGTCGGAGGCCGTCGGCTGGCGGCGGAGCACCCGGAAGACGATGCAGGTGTCGCACAGCCCGGCCGCGACGGCGGCCACGGAGTGCACGAAGGGATCCACGAAGGCGGGCGCGGCACCCACCGTGTAGAACCAGTCGACCGGGGTGAACCCGAAGGAGTACGCCAGGTCCATCGCGTCGCCGCCGGGCGGGTTGTCGCCCATCCCCGTCCAGGTGGACACCCCGTTGATGTCAGCCGGGGTCATGCCGGCGTCCTCCATCGCCGCCATGCCGGCCTGGCGAGCCAGCTCGGGGTACGAGAGGCCGGTGTTCCGGCCGCACGTCGAGTAGCCGACGCCCACGATCGAGACGTCCTTCACCGAGCCGGCCATGTCTCTTCCTCCGTGGTCATTCGGGCGTGAAGTAGGGAAGCGTCACGTCGTCGGCCACCGCTCGGAACACGACCCGCAACGGCATCCCCACCCGCAGATCCTGCTCCTCGCAGTCGACGACGCTGCTGACGAGCTTCAGCCCGGGTTGCTCGACGAGCTCGACGATCGCCAGGTTGTAGGGCACACGAGCCATGAAGTACGGATGGGACGGCTGCATGGGGATCGTGAAGGTGTCGAGCCGACCCCGACCGGACACCTCCGCCGGCGCCAGGTCGGTCGAGAGGCAGAACCGGCACCAGGCCCGGGGCTCGTGGATGTAGCTGCCGCAGGCGTTGCAGCGGAGGATGAGGAGACGATGCTCGTTCGCTCCGGCCCAATAGAAGGCCGTCAGGTCGTCGGCCTGCGGGAGCGGCGGGGTGGCGGCGAAGGCCGCCCAGGCCGCGGCCGCGCCGTCGTCCGCATCGACACCGGCTGCCGTTCCCTCTGCCATCGTTCCCCCTCCTCGATGCCCGGCGTGCGGGTGGGCCGGGCGTTCGCCCGACCCGGCCGTCCGGTGGCGGGCTCTTGGCTACTCGGTCCAGTGGATCGGCACGCCGAGCGTGGTCGACGGCTCGGTGAGCGCCAGGCCGCCCGAGCGGTGGGCCACGGTGATGCCGTCGCCGGCCAGGCGGGCCAGCGCGTCGTCGAGGTCGCCCACCCGCACGCCGAAGCTGTGCACCCGGGGCCCGTCCTCGAGCACCGGGTGGTAGAGGCTCTCGGGGGAGCGGGGCGTGAGGAGCCGGACGACGACGTCCCCGACCTGCAGATCGATGGTCCGCTCGAGCGCGGGGGCGCCGGCGGGGTTCCCCTCCACCGGCGAGGTCACCATGATCGACGCCATCCACTCGGCCGTGGCGTCGGCGTCGGCCACGACCGCGCTGATCCAGGCGAGGTCGGCGCCCTCGATCAGCGCCGGACGGGCCTCCGAGAGCACCCGGTCCGGTCGGGGGATGCCACCCGGGGGCAGGTTCCGGGGCGGCGCGCACCACTCCAGCAGCATCCCGAACGTGTCCCGGGGGTGCATGAAGAAGAAGCGCCCGCCCAGGCTCACCTGGGCGATGCCGATGCCCCGGTCGCGCAGGAAGTGCTCGGCCGACCAGTTGTCGTCGATCTCCCAGGCGAAGGACTGCACCCCGGGCCCCCGGCGCTCGAGGAAGCGGGCCACCGCCCCTCCGGTCATCACCAGCAGCGGGTAGCCGGCGAAGTCGAGCATCTGCATGTAGGTGCCGGCCACGGCCGGGTCGGTCTGCGGCGCGTCCGGGGACAGCCCGCCGCGGATCCGGGTGCCGAGCACCCGCCCGAACCACGCCGTCGCCGCGGTCACATCGTGGACGGGGACGGCGATGCGGTGGAACTCACGGGGCTCGATGCGGTCCATCCGGCGACAGTAGGCCCACGGCCCCGGGCCGGGCCGGGCTCACCGCTTCCCCGATCGGACACCCACACCGCGCCGGCCCACGCCGACGACCCACCACTCGAGCCGGGCGCGGTCGGAATCGCGCCGGGGCCCTGACCGCACCCAGTTCGATGGCGGCACGACGTCCGCCGGTGGCGGGACCCGCGGGGCGCAGTCGACTCCGGCGCGGGCGTCGGCGAGCGCGCTTGCGCTGGCGCTGGCGCTGGCAAGCGGTCTGGCCTCGGTCCAGTTGACGCCCGACAGTGCCAGGACCACGGTGGCGAACCACGGGGGAGACCGGCGAACCCGACCCGGCGCCCAAACCCACCGCCATCCCGTCCCGCCCCACCGCCGTCCCGCACCGGCGCCCGGCCGGCTCGGCCGCGGCCGGCGCGCCCCGGCACGCGATCGACTCGACATGGATGTCCCCTCTGGCCCGACGACATCGACACCCCGACCGCCCACCGCGGACGATCGGTCCGTCGCCGGCTGCTGTCCACCGACGACGACGACGACGACGACTTCGTATCTTGCACTCTTGCACGATGGATGGGAAGGACCCGGAGGGCGCAGGCCGACGGGGTTCCGGCTCCGGAGCGCGTGCGAGGATCCGGCGATGGACATCGCCAACGTGCACGCCGCCGGCTCGGTCGTGATCGCGGCTCCGGCCGACGTGCTCTACGACTTCATCGCCGACATGCCGGCCATCGGCGAGGTCAGCGCCCAGTGCGTCGGCGGCGAGTGGGAGAGCGACGCCCGCGGGGTGGGTGCCTACTTCATCGGCTCGAACGCCTGGCGGGAGCGGACCTGGAAGATCCGGGTGCGGGTGGTCGCCGCCGACCCCGGCCGGGAGTTCGCCTGGGAGAACCTCGGGGACCCGGGCGTCCCGGATCCCGACGACCGGCTCGGCCTGATCCGGTGGGGCTACACCTTCGAGCCGACCGAGGGCGGGACGCGCGTCGAGGAGACGTGGCGCATCCTCCGCCCGTATCCCGAGCTCGACGGGGCCACGCCCGAGGACTTCGAACGGCTGATCCGCAACTTCGAGCACGCCATCGCCGGCACGCTCGCCAACCTCAAGGCCAAGTTCGAGTCGTGAACCGGTCGGCCGGCTCAGCGGCGGGACCGGCGGGCCGGCCCGGCCCGCTCAGCGGCGGTCGAGGCGGTGCCGCCGGAGGTGCTCCGACAGGAGATCGGCGACCTGCAGGTTGTTCAGGTCGGAGAAGGGGAAGTGGGTGTTGCCGTGCAGCCCGGCGTCGGGCAGGTGCAGGATGCTGGCCCGGCCGCCCCGGTCGTTGATCGCGGCCGCGAACTGCTCGGCGCGGATCGCGACCGCCCGCCAGAGGTCGATCCCGGGGTACGGGCTCTGAGCGGCCGGGTCGCGTTCGACGTTGTCGCCGTAGACGATCTGGATCGGGATGTCGAGGAGCCGCTCGAACTCGTCCGGCTGCACGACGATCGGTGCGGTGATCCCGGCCACGAACGGGTGCGGCGGACCGGGGATGGCGCCCGGCACCGCGTCGCTCGGGTAGACGAAGGTCGCCGGCTCGTACGAGACGATGGCGACGACGTCCGGGCTCTTGATCCGGGTCAGCCAGCCGTAGCGCCCGCTCTGCGAGTGAGTCACGAGGATGGCCGGTCCGATCTCCTCGAAGAGCGCGACCGTGGCATCGACCTGCGGGTGCGGGCCGGCGTCGACCGGGTTCGGCTCCGGTCCGGTGTTCGGCGTCACCTGCCGCCAGTACTGGGCGACCGCCTCCGGCGTGGCCGGGAACTGCGTGCCCGGGAAGAAGCCCGGATAGAGGCCGAGCCGGAACACCTGCCAGAGCGAGCCGTCGGTCGTGACGGGCGTGATCGTCGCCCCCGCCGTCATCTGACCGGCCCGGCCCCGCCCCGGCTGGTCGACGAGGTACACCGACCATCCCCGTCGCAGGAAGATGTTCTGGTAGCCCTCCCGCCCGTCCGGAGTGGTCTCCCAGGTCTTCGAGAACTGGCCGCCCCCGTGCCAGAGGACGAGCGGATACTCGCGGGCGTTGGGAGGGATCTGGTACTGCACGTAGGCGTGGTCGCCGTGGAGGGTGCCCCCGGCCGGCGAGATGAACTCGTTGGGGTCGAACGTGCCGGGCGCCTGAACGACGGTGCCGCCGACCATGAAGCTGCCCTGCTCCGCGACCACCAGCGGCCCGCCCCCGCGACCGTGCCTGCGACCCCGGCCGCTGGAGGCCTCGGCCGCGGCGCCGCCCACCAGTGCGGGACCGAGCGCCGCGGTCGCGGCGGCCGCCCCGAGGAACTGCCGACGGGTCCTGCCGCGTCCGCGGTCCGGTGCCTCGTCCATGCCTGCCCCCTCCGGTCGAGCCGTCCCCCGGGACGTTCTACGAGCGGTCCGGCGATCTCGTCAAGGGCCGGCAGCATCGCCCGGCCTCCGGGGGCTGACGGGCGTCGACGCGGGGCGGTCGCTCCCGCGGCCCCGGTGGCCCGGAGGGACCGGTGGTCGGCAGACTCGGCCGGTGCGCCTGGGTATCGCCCACCACCTCGGCTGGGCCGTGGCCGTCACCGCCTCGGCCGACCACGACGTCGTCGACCGGCGCCGGATCGAGCTGATCGAGCCGGGCATGCCCACCGCCCCGATCCACCACGAGGGCAAGCCCCTCGACGACGCCGGCGCGGCTGCGCTGGTGGCGCGGGCCCGGGCATCGGCGGCGCGGGCCAGCGCCGCCTCGCTGGACGAGCTGGTCGCCGGCCTCCCCGGCCCCGTCGTCTCCCTGTCGCTCCGAGCCTGGCCCCTCGACTTCCCCGACGACATCGCCGTCCAGCGCAGCATGCGCTACGAGGCCAAGGCCGACTCCGTCATGTACCGCCGGGTGCTGGCCGACCTCGCCCGGGCCCGGGGTTGGGAGCTCCACGTCTTCGACGCCAGGACGGTGGAGGACGACGCCGCGCGGATCCTCGGCGGGCGGGCGCACGACGTACTCCACGGGCCCCGGACGAGGCTGGGGCCGCCGTGGGCGAAGGACCATCGCCTCGCCCTCGCGGCAACGGTCCTGGCCGGCTGACGGCGGCACAGGGTCCGGCGATCGCGCTCGACGGCCGGGGTGCCGTCACCGCCCGGCTCGTCGCCGCCGCCGAGGCCCCGACGTTCGTCGACGACCGCTGGGGGTCGGCGCTCGTGATCCGTCTCCGAGTTGGCGGTGTGGATGCAGCGAGGCGGGTCGCGGCTCGCAGGGACGCGGGACGACGCGGCCGTCCCGTACAACCGCGAGGACGAGGACGCCGCGAGCGGCGACATCCAGCCGCTCGAGCCATTCGCAGACGGGCCACTAGCAATCGGCCTGCGGGGAGCCGACCGGTGACGGCGTCGTGGTCGTCGACGGGAGCAGGGGACCCTCGGGGCCCGGGTCGGTCCCGGCCGGACCGACGGAACCGGCGGGGACCCGCTCGACGCCCCGGAACACGTCGAGGATCGCCTCCAGCTCCGCCCCCTTCGAGGGGTCGAGCTCGAGGACCTGCGCGCCGGTCCTCGGTCGGGTGACCGCGACCGTCGGGATCGCGAACTGGGCCGGCCCGCCCGACGTCAGCGAGCGGTAGCCCTCGGCCAGGTCCAAGAGGTCGTCGATCTCGATGGAGGCCGAGAGCACGACGCTCCTCTCAGCGACACCGACGAGCTCGTTGAGCTTCAAGGGGTTCAGGACGCCCGGTCCCACGACCTTGTCGACGGCCCGGCGGATGAAGTCCTGCTGCCGGGTGATCCGGCCGAGGTCGCTGGTGCGGTCGGCGACCCACGTTCCGTCCGGACGCTGGGTCTGGAAGTGGCGGCTCCGCACGTACTGCAGCGCCTGCTCGCCGTTCAGCTCCACGCAACCGGCCGAACCGATGTCGAGCCCGCTCACGTTGACCGCTGGCGACACCGAGGTGTCCAGGTCGCGCACCGGGCCGGGGAGGTGGATCGTCACGCCCCCGATGGCGTCGACCAGGTCCTCGAACCCGAAGAAGTCGACCTGCGCGAAGTGATTGACGGGGATGCCGAAGTTCTGCCGGAGCGTGGCGATGAGGAGATCCGCGCCGCTCACCCCGGCGTCGGCATCGCCGCGGAAGGCGACGTTGATCCGGTTCGGGCCCTTCCCCGGGATCTCCACCCAGAGGTCACGGGGGAACGAGAGCATCCAGGCCTGGTCGACCCGGGGATCGACTCGCACCAGCATGACCACGTCCGAGTGGCCCGACCCGTCCGACGCCTCGACACCGCCGAAGCCATCCTCGTCCTCGCTGTCCGGCTCGACGGCGGCGCGGGTGTCGCTCCCCACGAGCAGGAAGTTCTGGGGGCCCAGCGCCTCCTCCGTCGCCTCGACCGCGGCATCGATCCGGGGGATGCGGTCAAAGCGCCACCGGAAGTAACCGAGCCCACCGGCGCCGGCCAGGAAGGCAGCGATCAGCCCCACGTTGAAGGCGATCAGCAGTCGCTGTGGCCATGAACGGCGGCTGACGGAGGCTCGGCTCGACACGCGACGCCGACGCTACCGACCGGCCCCGGTGCGGGATCGGCGCGACGGCCCCTCGGCGGTAGGCGGAGCGGGACGAGGTAGGTCAGGCCCACGGCTCAGGTCAACTCGGATCGGAGGAGGATCACCGCCACCCCGTCGGCGGGCACGACCACCGCGTCGTGCTCCGACCGGACGGCCTCGGACGAGGCCGCCAGCAGGCGGTGCGCCCCGCCGGCCGGGAGCCTGGCCTCGGTGGGGCCGAGGTTCGCCATCACCGACGCCGCACCCCGCCGGACGAGGAGCGTGGCCCGGTCCTCGTCGACCTCCACCGTGGTCCGGTCCGTCCGGGGGTCACCCAGGTCGGGCACGCGTCGGCGGAGCTCGATGAGCTGCCGGTACCAGCCGAGCATCTCGGCGTGCTCCTCCGCGGCCAGCTCCTCCCAGTCGAGCCTGGACGCCTCGAAGGTGGACGGGTCCTGGGGATCGGGGACGTCGGCCGGGTTCCACCCGAAGGCGCCGAACTCGTGCTGGCGACCTTCCGTCACGAGCCGCCCCAGCTCGCCGTCGTGGTCGGTGAAGTAGCGGAACGGGGTGGAGGCGGCCCACTCCTCGCCCTGGAAGAGCATCGGCGTGAACGGCGACGTGAGGAGCAGGGCGGCGGCGATCTTCAACCGACCCGGGCTCAAGAGCGCGCCCGATCGATCGCCTGCGGCCCGGTTCCCGACCTGGTCGTGGTTCTGCGTCGAGACGACGAAGCGGTGACCGGCCAGCCCGGTCGGCGGGCGCCCGTGGTGCCGGCCACGGTACGACGACCAGGTGCCGTCGTGGACCCAGGCCTGGCGGAGCGCCTTGGCCAGCACCGCCAGGGGGCCGAAGTCCGCGTAGTACCCGTCCCGCTCGCCCGTGAGGCAGGCGTGCAGGGCGTGGTGCCAGTCGTCGGCCCACACCGCGTCGAGGCCGAAGCCGCCGGCGTCCCGGCTCCGGACGAGCCGGGGGTCGTTCCGGTCGTCCTCGGCGATCAGGAACAGCGGCCGCCCCGTGACGGCGGCCAGGGCGTCCACCGCCTCGGCCAGCTCCTCGAGCAGGTGCCAGGCCGACCGGTCCTGGATGGCGTGCACGGCATCCAGCCGCAGCCCGTCGGCCCGGTAGTCGCGCAGCCATGCCAGCGCGTTGTCGATGACGAAGCGCCGCACCTCGCGGCTCCCCGGTCCGTCGAGGTTGAGCCCCGCCCCCCAGCCGGTCCGGGCCGACCCCTCGTAGGGACCGAACGCGGGCAGGGTGTTGCCCGCGGGACCGAAGTGGTTGTAAACGACGTCGATCACCACCCCGATCCCGGTGGCGTGGCAGGCGTCGACCAGCCGCTTCAGGCCGTCCGGACCGCCGTAGGCGTGGTGCGGGGCGAACAGGTCGACTCCGTCGTACCCCCAGCCCCGCTGCCCGGAGAACTCGGCGACGGGAAGGAGCTCGATGGCGTCGATGCCGAGGTCGACGAGGTGGGGCAGGCGGTCGATCACGGCGGTGAACGTGCCCTCGGCGGTGAAGGTGCCGACGTGGAGCTCGTAGAGCACCGCCCCCCGGAATGACAGCCCACGCCACGCCCCGCTGGCCCAGTCGAAGCCGTCGTGATCGACGACCTCGGACGGCCCGTCGACCCCCTCCGGCTGGGACGCCGAGCGCGGATCGGGCCTGGGCGGGCCGCCGTCGACGGCGAACGCGTACCGCTGGCCGGCCGCGAGCTCGACGCCCGCCCGCCACCAGCCCCGGTCGTCGCGCGCCATCGGCAGGCGGGTGCCGGCCACCACGACCTCCACCCGGCCGGCATCGGGCGCCCAGACGGACGGCCTCACCTCGCCCGTCCCAGCACGGCCACGGGGAAGTCGGCGAGCAGCGCGTCCGCCCGGCGCCTGCCACCGTCGTGGGAGGCGCCGCCCAGGACGTCGAGCCACCGTCCCTGCGGCAGGTCGACCGCGAGGTCGGGCCCGACCCCGTCGCGGACCGGGACCACCACGACAAGGTCACCCCGGCTGAAGGCGAGGATGCCGTCCGGTCGGGCGCCGGTCACCGCGAGGGGCTCGTAGGTCGAGGAGCGGTAGGTCGCCGGCTCTCGCCGTCGGTGGGCGAGCAGCCGGCTGATCATCCACTGCTTGGGGATGCCCTCGTCGATCCGCCGGAGGGCGGCGCCGGCGTCGAGGCCGCGGGCGTCGGCCAGGGTCTGCCGCCGGAGGTCGAAGTCGACCGGCCGGCGGTTGTCGGGATCGACGAGGCTCGAGTCCCAGAGCTCGCTCCCCTGGTAGAGGTCGGGGACGCCCGGACAGGTCAGGAGCAGGGCCGTCTGGGCCAGCGCCTTGCGCCGCCCCCGGCCCACGACGTCGTGCTGCGCGAGGAAGGCCTCGAGGTCGGTGACGAAGCTCTCGTCGCCGAGGAGGGACCGCACGAAGGCGGACACGGCGTCCTCGTAGCCGGCCACCGGATCGGACCAGGAGGTGTGCACCTTCGCCTCCCGGACCGCCTTCAGCAGATAGGCGACCGCCCGGTCCGGCTCGAGCGGCCAGGCACCGACGAGGGTCTGGTACAGCAGGTAGGCCACGTTGCGCTCGGGCCAGCCGTCATGGCGGTGCCGCTCGTCCTGCTCGGACCACCGGTGCACGGCCCCGGCCCACTCGTCGACCAGCTCGGCGAGCACGTCGATCCGGGCCCGGACGTCCGCGCTGCGCTTCGTGTCGTGGGTGGCCAGGGTGAGCATCGTCTCGGGCCACCGTCGGGCGGTCGCCGCCGTGAGCCGGTGGAACTCGGCCGGCTCACGCCCGAACCGACCCGGGTCGCCGCCGACCTCGTTCAGGGAGACCAGGCGGTTGTAGCGGTAGAAGGCGGTGTCCTCGACCCCCTTGGCGGTGACGGGCGCGGTCAGCTGCTGGAGCCGCTGGCAGAGCTCGTCGGCGTCGCCGCCGGCCTGCTCGCCCCGGGCGACGGCCCCGATCAGGGCCAGGAGCTCCGGATCGACGTCGGGCCGCCGCCGTCCGGCCGCTTCCACCGCCTCGTCGATCCGCCGGCGGTCCTCGGCCCCCGGCGGTCGACCGGGCTCGACGTAGGTCCGGTAGACGGTGAAGGCGGCGACCACCTCCCGCAGGGCGTCGCGCAGCTCCCGCCGGGTGTGGTCCCGGTGCCGCCGCTCACCGTCGGCGACGGCGGCCAGCAGGCCCGTGACCTGCTCGACCTCGGCCCGCAGCTCCTCCCGCATGATCTGGTGCTTCGACTCGTGGACCACCTCGTCGAACGTCGCCGGCTCACCGGTGAGCTCGGCGTAGAGATCGGTCATGGCCCGTTCGTTCTCGACCGCGACGAAGAGGTCGTTCACCCGGACGAGGAAGTCGTAGCCGGAGGTCCCTGCCACGGGCCACCGGTCCGGCAGACGCTCGTCCCCCAGGAGGATCTTCTCGACCACGGTGTACGTACCGCCCGTGGCCCGCGCCAAGCGGTCGAGATAGGAGGACGGGTCGCGCAGCCCGTCGATGTGGTCGATCCGCAACCCGGACACGGTGCCGTCGGCGACCAGCTCGAGCACGAGCCCGTGGGTCGCGTCGAAGACGTCGCCGTCCTCCACCCGCACGCCCACCAGCGACGCGATGTTGAAGAAGCGCCGGTGGTCCAGCTCCTCGCTCGCCGTCCGCCAGTGGGCCAGGCGGAAGTTCTGCCGGCGCAGCAGGTCGTCGAGGCGGTCCGGATCGCCGGCGACCCGGGCGAGCTCGTCGTCGACGGCCTCGGCGATGCCGTCCTGCTCGCACAGGCCGGCCAGCTCCGCGGCCAGGGCCAGCTTCCGGTCGTGCCGGCGCTGGATCGACCGGGGGTCGGCCAGGGCGGCGTGGGGCAGCGAGCCGAACGCCTCCGCGAGGCGGGCGAGCGGCGCCGAACCGGCCCGGCGGGCGGCCCGGGCGAGCATCCCGTCGAGGCTCCGGGGCGAGAGGGGCAGCACGTGCTCGTGGTACCGCACCACCACCGAGCCGCCGGTTCGCTCGAGGACGATCTCGCCGGACTCGATCACCCGCCCGTAGTGGTCGCCCAGCACCGGGGCGAGGACCGAGTAGGCCGCCTTCTCGGGACCGGCGAGCCAGTCGATGTCGAAGAAGCGGGCATAGGGGCTGGCAGGGCCGTTCTCGAGGACGTCCCACCACCACCCGTTGTCGGGGTGGGCCGCCATGTGGTTGGGGACGATGTCGAGCATCTGGCCCATCCCATGGGCCTGCAGGGCGGTCCCGAGCTCGACGTGGGCGGGGGGCCCACCCAGCTCGGTCCGGAGGTGCCGAGGGTCGACGACGTCGTAGCCGTGGGTGCTCCCGGGCACGGCATCGAAGGAGGGCGAGCAGTACACGTGGCTGATGCCGAGCTCGGCGAGGTAGTCGACGATCGCGGCGGCCGCCGCGAAGCCGAACCCGGGGTCGAGCTGCAGCCGGTAGGTGCTCAGCGGTGCCGACACGACACGCGATCCACTCGGTCGGCGCTCCCGACCGGGCTCCTGCGGCTTGGATGTCGGCGGGCGGGCGCGGGGCGGCTCGGGAGACCCATGCCGGCCTGTCTACCCAGCGTCGGCAGCGCACGCGCCGGCCGACGGTCGAGCCGGAGGGCGGGCCGGCGATCCGGCGCACCGTCGGAGGGCCCCGAGGCGTTCGTCGCTACCGTCTCCCGGGTGTCGGCTGGCTTCGAGGTGGAACTCGGTCACTTCGACGGCGTGGGCGGCGTCCGCGCCGCCCGGTCGCACGTGGGCGAGCGGACCCGCGCCCTGGGGTGGCCGGGGTTGGTCGACGACGCCCAGCTGGTCGTGTCCGAGCTGGTGACGAACGCCCTCCTGCACGGCGGGGGATGCACGGGCGTCGCCGTCACCGAGGTCGGGGAGGGCGTGCGGATCTCGGTCGGCGACCGCAGCCGCTCCCTGCCCCTGATCGGGCACGCGTCGGAGCAGACGATGACCGGTCGCGGCATGGCCGTCATCGGCCGGTTCGCCAGCAACTGGGGGGCCTCCCCGCAACCCGACGGCAAGGTCGTGTGGGCGGACGTCACGGGTCGCGGGCTCGGCGACGCCGTCGCGGCCGACGATCCCCTGGCCATGTGGGACGGAGATGAGCCGGCATCCACCCCCCGCTTCCGGGTCGAGCTGGGCGACGTCCCCACCGACTTCCTCCTGGCCGCGAAGGCCCACGTCGACAACCTCGTCCGGGAGTTCGCCCTGATGGAGGCGGGCGAGTCGAGCGGATCGGGCCGCACGGTCCCGCCGCACCTGGCGTCGTTGCTGTCCGTCGTCACCGAGCAGTTCGTCGACGCCCGCCTGTCCATCAAGGAGCAGGCGCTCCGCGCCGCCCACGAGGGCAAGCCGGTCACCCGGCTCGTGCTCGACCTCGGCGAGGAAGCGGCCGAGTCCGGTCTCGCCTACCTCCGTGCCCTCGACGACCTCGACGACTACTGCCGGGCGACACGGCTGTTCACGCTGGCCACGGAGCCGGAGCACCGTGTCTTCCGCCATTGGTACGTCGGCGAGATCGTCGTCCGGATCCGTGCCGAGACGGAGGGCGTCGAGCTCCCGGCCAGCCAGTCCTTCGGCCGGCGGGTCGTCGAGGAGCTGCGCCGGGTGGCCCAGACCGAGCGGGTGTTCGACCGCTCCGTGCGGCTTTCGCGGCTCACCGAGGCCCTCACCGTGGCGGCCACCCCGGAGGAGGTGGCCGATGCCGTCCTGAAGGAAGGCGTCGCCGCCCTCCGGGCCGACGCCGGCGGCCTGCTCCTCGCCCGCGACGGCGACCCCCAGCTCGCGCTGTCCGGCGCCCTCGGGTACGACGAGCGGGTGCTGGGCCGGCTCCGAAACGAGCGGCGGACGGCCGAGCTGCCGGCGGCGATGGCCCTCCGGATGGGCGAGAGCGTGTGGCTCGAGTCCCAGGCCGAGCGGGAGGACCGGTTCCCGGAGATGGTCGCTCTCGAGCCCGACATGGAGGCGCTCTGCGCGGTGCCGCTGCGGGTGGGCGACCAGCGGCTCGGTGCGCTCCGCTTCAGCTTCCGGAGGCCCCGCCTCTTCGACGACGAGGAGCGCCAGTTCGTCCTCGCCCTCGCCAATCAGACCGCGCAGGCGCTCCAGCGGGCACAGGCGCAGCACGACCGCATCGACATCAGCCGCCGGCTCCAGACCAGCCTGCTGCCGCCCGAGCTCCCGCGCATCCCGGGCGTCGACATCGCCGCCGTCTACCACCCGTTCGGTGCCGGGGTGGAGGTGGGCGGCGACTTCTACGACGCGTGGAGCCTCCAGGACGGTCGATGGGCGCTCGCCGTCGGCGACGCCTCCGGCACCGGGCCCGAAGCCGCCGCGCTCACGGCTCGGGCCCGGTACAGCCTCCGGGCCCTCGCCCTCACCGACCGGGACCCGGTGTCGATCCTCCGCAAGCTGAACGCTCTCCTGCTCTCTGCCGGTCCGAACGAGGAGCGCTTCTGCACGGTGCTCTTCGGGTTCGTCACCGTCACCGACGCCGTGACCGTCGACCTGGCCGGCGGCGGCCATCCCCGGCCGGTCGTGCGCCGGGCGGACGGGCGCATCGAGTCCGTCGAGGTCGGCGGATCGCTCGTCGGGCTGCTCCCCGACGCCCCCGTCGACGACCGGCGTCTCACCCTTGAACCCGGTGACGCCCTCGTGCTCGTCACCGACGGCGTCCTCGAGGGGCGTGCCCCCGATGGTCGGTTCTTCGACGAGGCCGGTCTCCACGGCGCCCTCGACGTGCCGTTCCCGTCGGCTCGGGATGGCGCCGAGCGGATCGAGGATGCCGTCCTCGAGCACTGCGCCGGCGCCCCCCAGGACGACATGGCCATCGTCACCCTCCTGGTGGACCCGCCCGCCCGCCCGGCGCGGCGCCGGGCCGGGACGCAGCGCTCCAGGTAGGTCTCGGCGGGAGGGCGCGGTGCCGGTGCAACCCGGCCGTCCGCCGCCCCGCTCCGGATCCACGGACCTCGGGGAGCGATCGGTCAGTCGGGCGGCTGCCGTCCGGCCCGGCGCCGGCCCTCCTGCATCGCCCGGGCCCGACCCGGGGCGATCTGCCCCCCTTCCTCGACGAGCCCGGGTGGGAGCCCCGGCGAGGCCGGGAGGGCGTCGAGCCAGGGGCCGGCCTCCTCGAGGCGGCCGAGGGCGGTACGGAGGGTGAAGTCGGCGGGCGCGACCTCCGGCAGGTCGTCCCACGCGACCGGGAACGAGACGGGTGCACCGGGACGGGCCCGGGGGCTGTAGGCGGCGACCACCGTGGCGCTCCCCACCCTCGTGGCGTCGACGAACACCCGTCCCCCCCGCTCGTCCTTGACGAAGGCGGTGGTGGCGATCGACGGATCCAGGGCGGCGGCCCGCTCGGCGATGGCCCTCGTGGCCGCGGCGGCCTGCTCGACCGGCTCGTCGTCGACGGGCACGAACACGTGGACGCCCTTGGCGCCGCTCGTCTTGACCACGCTCGGCAGACCGGCGTCGTCGAGCACCCGACGCACGAGGAGGGCGGCCTCGACCGCCTTCGCGAACCCGTCCTCCGGTGGTGGGTCGAGGTCGAGCACGAGGTGGTCGACGTGGTCGGGCCGGTCGGCCCGGACCAGGGCCGGGTGCAGCTCGACCGCCCGCTGATTGGCGAACCAGAGGAGCGTGCGCCGGTCGTTGCACAGCGCGTAGGTGACCTCCCGCTTCGAGGCCTCGGCCCAAAGGGTCACGGTCGCCACGTGGCCGGGCGTGTGCTTCGGGACGTTCTTCTGCATGAACGCCTCCTGGCCGCGGTGCACCCGGATGACGGAGAGTGGGCGGTCGCGCAGCTCGGGAAGGATCCGTTCGCTGATGCCGTCCAGGTAGTCGACCAGGTCGCGCTTCGACGCGCCGGCCCCGTCGAAGAGCGGCTCGTCGAGGTTCGTGAGCCGGACGCCGTCCCGCTCCTCGTCGGGTTCCCGAGCCGTCATCTCCCCGGCGTACCACGGGCGGGCTGCTCCGAGCTCGAATGCGGGGCAGCGTCGTCCAGGGGCGGGGTGTCGCCCCCCGCCCCGTGGCGGAGGCCGTCGACGAGGGCGTGGAGCGCGTCGGACGGCGAGTGCCGGGGCTCCCAGCCGAGCTCGTCCCGCGCCCGGGCGGTGTCCATCACCGGGATCGAGAGGGCCAGGTCGAACAGCTGGGGCGACGTGGGCACCAACCGGAGCCACCAGGCCGCGGCCACGACGGAGCGCACGACGGCCCGGGGCACCGGCAGCACCCTGGCGCCGAAGGCCCCGGCGATCTCGCGGGGACCGACCGGCGGGTCGGCGGCGACGTTGAAGGGGCCCCGGACCGGGCGCACGACCGCGGCCCGGAAGGCGTCGGCGAGGTCGTCGGCGTGCACGACCTGGAACCGCAGGCGGGCCACGTCGGGCACGACCGGCAGGTGGCCGCCGACCCGGGGCGGGATCAGCCGCCCGGCGAAGATGCGCCACTGCTCCGACGCCGCCGATGACTGGAAGGCGAAGGCGGGACGCATCCGCACCACCCGGATCGCAGGGTGCTCGCCCTCGAATCGGTCGAGCAGGCGCTCCACGTAGGCCTTCTCCCGGCCGTAGGCGGCGGTGGGCAACCCGTCGGTCGGCCAGGACTCGTCGACGCCACGGTCCTTCGGACCGCGGGAGTACGCCCCGACGGAGGAAGAGTGGACCACGGCACCCACCCCGGCCGCGACGGCGGCCTCGAGAACCCGGGCCGAGCCCTCCACGTTCACCCGCCAGGTCTCGAGCGGATGGTGCGTCGGTTGGAAGGCCCAGGCCAGGTGGACGACGACATCGGCACCGGCGAACGGGGCGGCGAGGTCGTCCCGGGTGACGTCGGCGGCGTGCCACGACGCCTTGGGGAGGTCGAGCGAGGGCGTCCGCCGGGCGATGCCGACGACCCTGTCGACGGCCGGCTCGCTGGCGAGGGCTCGCAACAGGGCCGTCCCGATGTTCCCGGTCGCCCCGGTCACGGCCACCCGGAGACCGGCATCCTGGTCCGCCTGATCGGTCACGTTCGCCTCGCGTCGGTCGATTCGGAGCCGCGGTTCCCCGCAGGCCCGACGCCGTTACCCAGGTCGCGCGTCGAGCATCCAAGCTCCCGCCCCTTCGCTTGACGTCTCGCCGTGATCGTCGGAGGATGCCGTCGATGGGCGCGCCAGTGGCCGACCGCTGCAGGAGCCACCGGTGACCGACCCGGCGGGCGTCGAGCCGATCGCCTCGACCGCGCCGGCGAGCCGGATCGGCTGACCGCCGCGGGGATCGAGCTCACCCCGGAACGCGTCGAGGCGCTGGCCCTCGGTCGCGGCACCACGGCCGACGAGCGGGCCGCGCTCGACGAGCACGGCTTCGTCGTCCTGCCCGCCCTCCTCGACGAGTCGGAGGTCGAGCGGCTGCGCGCCGAGTTCGAGCGCCTCGTCGCCGGCGATCCCGACACGAGGACCCACGAGCTCGGGAACCGGCGCACCACGGCGGCCAACGACAACGACGTCTTCGCGGTGTGCTGGCGCCACCGCGCCGCGCTCGACAGCGCCGGCCACCTCCTCGGCTCGACGTTCCAGGTCGGCCACGTCGACCTCCGGGACCCGGAGCCCCGGTACGGCGGCGTGCAGCGCCTCCACCCCGACCACGGTCCGACCCCGGAGCCGGGGATCACCGCCACCTGGTTCCTCGACCCGTTCACGGTCGACAACGGCGCCACCCGGATGCTCCCCGGCTCGCACCGGTCGCCGCCCCGGAGCGAACAGGTCCCCATTCCCGGCACGGAGATCCCCGGCCCCGGCGAGGTGCTGGCGGTCGGCCCGGCCGGATCGTTGCTGCTGCGCGACGCCCGCCTCTTCCACGCCGGCGGCCTCAACCGGAGCGACGGCCCCCGGCGCAGCGCCCTCGTCTTCTACCAGCGCGAGCTCGCGGATCCGCCCGACTGACGTGCGAGGGCGACCAGGGCGACCTGGTCCCCGGGGTGGCCCACGGCCGCACGACGGCCGAGTCGCC
The DNA here is from genome assembly GCA_050249235.1 of Acidimicrobiia bacterium. Taxonomy (GTDB): domain Bacteria; phylum Actinomycetota; class Acidimicrobiia; order Acidimicrobiales; family CADCSY01; genus JAEKLB01. The sequence goes on from JBFWQW010000047.1 coordinate 18,491, forward strand.
GGGAGCCGGCATCGCCGGCGGAGGGCCGGCTCAGCTCGGGATGGTGCCGAGCAGCTCCAGGATCCGTGACGGGGGCAGGTGCTGCTCCCGGACGCGGACGCCGAGGGTCGCCAGGGCGTCCTCGACGGCGTTGCAGACGGTGGCGGGGGCCACGATCATCCCGCCCTCGCCCACGCCCCGGAAGTTGACGTCCGGGTCGCGGAGGATCGTCTGCACGTGGTGGATCTCGAAGTTGGGCACCACGGTGGTGGTCGGCACGAGGTAGTCCATCATCGTGCTGGCGAGGAACTGGCCGTCGTCGCCGTAGGCGGAGTGCTCGAGCAGCACGGCGCCGATGCCCTGGGTGACGCCGCCTCGGATCTGGCCCTCGACGATGGGTGGGTTGACGGCGATGCCGCAGTCCTCCACCACCACGTAGCGGTCGACGCTCACCAGGCCGGTCTCGATGTCGACCTCCACCTCGCAGCAGTGCGTGCCGCCCGACCAGCCGCCCCGGCCGCCGTGGAAGGCGCGGGTGACGGCCAGCTCCGTGCCCTCGGGGACCCGGGACGGCTCCTCCGCGACGATGCGGGCCAGCTCGGCGAACGACATCGTGATGTCCGGGCTGCCCTTCACGCTGACGGTCCCGTCGACGATCTCGAGGTCGGCCGGGTTGGCCTCGAGCAGCTCGGAGGCGAGGTCGACGATCTTGGCCCGCAGCTCGCGGGCCCCGTGCAGGACGGCGCCGTTGGCCATGGTGGCGGCCCGGCTGCCACCGGTGGCGACCAGGGCCACCGGCGTGAAGTCGGTGTCGCCGTACCGGACCTTGATCCGCTCGAACGGCACGCCCAGCTCGTCCGACGCCACCTGCGCCAGCGTCGTCTCGTGGCCCTGGCCGTGGGGGTGCTGCTGGGTGACGATATCGATCGCGCCGTCCCGCAGCACCGAGACGAGCGTGGTCTCGGGGCCCATGATCCCGCCGGCCCGGTCGTCGGTCTCTGGGTTGCGGGGACCGGGCGCCGACTCGAGGTAGGCGGCGATCCCGAGGCCGAGGTAGCGACCCTCCTCGCGGGCCGCGGCCTGGCGGGCGCGGAAGGCCGGCCAGTCGACGATGGCGGCGGCCTGCTCGAGCTGCTCGTGGATCGTCACGCCGTCGAAGCTCTGACCGGTGAGCATGGTGAGCGGGGCCCGGTCGCGCACGACGTAGTTCCGGCGCCTGACGTCGATCGGCTCGATGCCGAGCTCGCGGGCGATGATGTCGAGCAGGCGCTCCCGCATGAAGTCGGCGGTGGCCCACGGGCCCCGGTAGGCGACGTAGGTGGCCTTGTTGGAGAACACCGAGGTCGTGGTGGCGGCGATGGCCTCGATCTGCGTCGGCCCCTGGAACGAGGCGCTCACCGATCCGGCGTACATGGCGCCCGGGAAGGGGTCGCACGGGTAGGCCCCGGCGTTGAGCTTCACCGTCATCTTCAGGCCGAGCAGGACGCCGTCGGCGGTCACGGCCGCCTCGATGTCGGCCATCTCCTCCCGGGCCTGGCCGCCGGAGGCGAGGTGCTCGATGCGGTCCTCGATCCACTTCACTGGCCGGCCGAGGTCGATGCTGACGGCGGCGACGGCGACGTCCTCCCGGGACAGGCCGGTCTTCAGGCCGAAGGCGCCGCCGACGTCGGCGGAGAGCACACGGATCCTCTCCATCGGGACGTTGATCTGCGGGCTGATCAGCATGCGGATCATGTGCGGGGACTGCGTCGAGGCGTTGATGGTGAGCTGGCCCTCGGCGGCGTCCCAGCTGGCGATCAGGCCCCGCCCCTCCATCGGCAAGGGCTGGTGGCGGTGCACCTTCACCGTGGCGTCGATGATCCGGTCGGCCCTGGCGAAGACGGCGTCGATGTCGCCGATCGCCATCTGGCCGGTCATGGCGATGTTGCTGCCGATGTCCTCGAAGATCGCCGGCTTGGAGGCGTCGAGGGCGTCCTCGTAACTGACGATCGGGTCGAGGGGCTCGTAGTCCTCGACGATCAGCTCGACGGCGTCCTCGGCGACCTCCCGGCTCTCCGCGACCACGATCGCGATCGGGTCGCCCACGTAGCGGACCCGGTCGGTGGCGAGAGCGTTGAACGAGGGTGACGCCATGCCGGGCATGAGGTTCATGCCGATGACCGCGCCGGCCTGGGCCGGGTTGGTGATGGCGGCGATGTCGGCGCCGGTGTAGACGGCGACCACCCCCGGCAGCGCCCGAGCTTCCGCTGCGTCGACCGACAGGAGCCGGCCGTGGGGCACGACGCTGCGCATGAAGGCGGCGTGCAGCATGCCGGGCGCGCTCACGTCGTCGATGTAGCGGCCCCGGCCCGTGAGGATCCTGGGGTCCTCCGACCGCTTGACCCGGGCCCCGACGCTCCTGGCTCCGATGGTGCCGGTCACAGCACCGCTCCCTCTTCACGAACCCGGCGGCCCGCCAGCAGGGCACCCTCCACGATGGTCTGGTAGCCGGTGCACCGGCAGACGTTGCCCGACAAGGTCTCGCGGACCTCGGCCTCGTCGGCGTCCGGGTTCTCCCGCAGCAGGGCCAGCGTCGACATCACGAAGCCCGGGGTGCAGAAGCCGCACTGGAAGGCGAAGCTCTCCCAGAAGGCCTGCTGGACGGGGTGGAGGGCGTCGCCGTCCGCCAGCCCCTCCACCGTCACGATGTCGGCGCCACGGACCTGGGCGGCGAGGGTGAGGCACGAGCGGGCCGCGGCGCCGTCGACCAGGACGGTGCAGGCGCCGCAG
>JBFWQW010000048.1:0-21184 GCA_050249235.1 Acidimicrobiia bacterium
GCCGGAGTGGTGGGGCGTCAGGAGCTCTCGGGGATGGGCCAGCTGCTCGGCCCGGGGCGCGTGGCCCTCGAGCTCGCCGTGGTGGACGTCGAGGACGGCGCCGGCGATGCGGTCCTCGGCCAGCGCTCGGAGGAGGGCGTCCTCGTCGACCTCCTCGCCCCGGGCCACGTTCACGAGCACGGCATGGGGCGGCATGGCCGAGAACACCGTGTCGTCGATCATCCCCCGGGTCGCCTCCGTGAGCTGGGAGCAGACGACGAGCGCGTCGCTCCGGGCCGCGACCTCGAGGAGGCGGTCGGCCGGCAGGACCAGCTCGGCGCCGTCGACGTCGTGCTCGGGACCGGTGACCGACCACCGGGTGGCGACCACCCGCATGCCCAGCGCCTGCGCGATGCGGCCCACCTCCCGGCCGATCCCGCCCAGACCCACCACCCCGAGGGTCGAGCCCTCCACCGACCGCATCCGGTAGCCCCGGCGGGTGAAGCGCCCGTCGTGCTTCTGACGGACCGCTTCGTCGAGGCCGCGGGCCGCGTACATCGTCGCCGCCACCGCGTACTCGGCGATGGCCCGGGCCGACACCGAGCCCCGGCCCGACGTGAGGGTGACGTCCGACGTCCAGAGGTCGCTGCGGTGGAGGTTCGAGACGCCGGCCTGGGTGTGATGGGCCCACCGCAGGCGGGGCGCCCGCTCGGCGAGCCGCCGGGGAACGGGGTAGCCGACGACGAGGACCTCGGCCCGGGCCAGCAGGTCGTCCCGCTCGGCCCGGGGCACCTCGACCGCCGGTGGCCGCCCGCCCGGGTCCTCGTCGTGGAGCTCGCTGGCGAACGCGGCGGCCCCGTCGAGGACGACGACCTCGGGGCCGACGCGGAGCTCGCCGACGTCGATCCCGAGGCCGGGCGCCATCACCAGCACGTGCAGTCGGTCGGCGTCGGCCACGGCGCCATGGTCGCGCCGGGCTGGCGTCCGCGCCCGGGCCGTGATCGGGTGGGGGAAGCTCGAGGACGCGGCTGCGGAGCCGGCGGCCGGACGGGACGGCAAGACCGACGAGGGAGGCAGTCGCAGATGGTCCAGCTGAACGAGATGCAGGAGGAGCTCTGCCGGCAGGAGACGTGGGACTTCTCCGACCTGCGGGCGCTGTTCGTCAGCTGCACGCTCAAGCGGTCACCGGAGGTGTCGAACACCGAGGGCCTGGCCGCCGTCGCCATGGAGATCATGCGGCGCCAGGGTGTCGCCGTCGACCTCGTGCGGGCCGTCGACCACGACATCCCCCCGGGCGTCCATCCGGACATGACGGAGCACGGCTGGCCTCGTGACGGGTGGCCGGCCGTCTTCGAGCGGGTGATGGCGGCCGACGTCCTCGTCTTGTGCACGCCGATCTGGCTGGGCGAGAAGTCGTCCGTGTGCACGAAGGTGATCGAGCGCCTCTACGGCAACTCGAGCCAGCTCAACGGGGCCGGCCAGTACGCCTACTACGGCCGGGTGGGCGGGTGCCTGGTGACGGGCAACGAGGACGGCATCAAGCACTGCGCGATGAACATCCTCTACTCGCTCCAGCACCTGGGCTACGCGGTGCCGCCCCAGGCCGACGCCGGGTGGATCGGGGAGGCCGGACCCGGGCCGTCCTACCTCGACCCGGGCTCGGGCGGGCCGGAGAACGACTTCACGAATCGGAACACGACGTTCATGACCTGGAACCTGCTGCACCTGGCCCGGATGCTGAAGGACCGGGGTGGCATGCCGGCCCACGGCAACCAGCGGGCCTCATGGGACGCCGGCTGCCGGTTCGACTTCCCGAACCCCGAGCACCGCTGACCCCGAGAGGGTGCGCCGAATGCGACGGAAGGCGGCTCGGGCCGTGGGTCAGCGGTGGGCCGGCTCGATGGCGGCGAGCCGCTCGACCGCCGGCCCGAACGTCGTGGCCAGGGCGCGGGCCGGGTCGTCACCCACCGCCCCGGCCATGACCGTCGACACCCCGACGGCGGCGAAGGCCTCGGCGGCGCGGAGCACGGCGTCGGCATCCGCGTCGGGCCGGACGCCGGCGAAGGCGGTGACCTCGATCTCGGCCGGGTCGCGGCCGACGTCGTCGCAGTGCCGCCGCAGGACGTCGACCTTGTGGGCCACGACCTCGGGCGTGCCGAAGACGTTGCAGGCGTCGCCGTACCGTGCGACGAGCCGGAGCGTCTTCCGCTCGCCCCCGCCGCCGATCATGATCCGGGGCCGGGGGCTGCTCACCGGCTTCGGCGAGCACAGCGTCTCGGCCAGCCGGAAGTGGGCGCCCTCGTAGGGCCCGTCGTCGTCGCTCCACATCTGCAGGCAGATCTGGAGCGCCTCCTCGAGCTGCTCGAACCGCGCCTTCAGCGGCGGGAAGGGGACGCCGAGGCCGAGATGCTCGCGCTCGTACCAGGCCGCGCCGATGCCCAGCTCGGCCCGGCCGCCGGAGAGGACGTCGAGCGTCGTGACCGTCTTGGCCAGCAGCCCGGGGTGCCGGTAGGTGACCCCGGTGACGAGGAGGCGCAGGCGGAGCCGCTCGGTGACGCCGGCGACGAAGGCCAGCGCGGTGTAGCCCTCGAGCATCGGGTCCTCGGCCGGGGCGGCCCGGTCCATCTGGAACCAGTGGTCCATGAACGACAGCGTCCGGACGCCGATGCCCTCGGCCGTCCGGGCCAGGTCGGCGACGCCGGGGCCGATGGCGGCCGGTGAGCCGGCCCAGTCGAAGCGGGACACGTGGAGGTCGAGGTGCACCGGGCGTGTGTACACGGCCCCGCCGACGCCTGTCGACCGGCGCCGGTCCTCAGGGGTTGGGGCCCAGGGCGGCGAGGAGGGCGGGGGCGTCGGCGAGGGCGCGGAGCTGGTCGTTGAGGTGGGTGCAGGTCGTCTCGCCCCGGAGCTCGGCCCGGACGAGGTCGCGGAGGATCCCGACGGGTTCGCCGACGATCCGCTGCGCGCTGGCCGCCGCGCCGGGGCACTCCGGGCCCGGGAGGCTGCGGGGACGGACGTCGACGGCGCGGACCACGAGCGTGGCCGGGTCGAGCAGGGCGGTGACCTCGTACTCGTGCACGGCCGTCTCGACGCCGTCGGCCTCGACGTGGGAGTCGCGGAAGTGGGTGTCGACGACGACGCCCTCGGGGTCCCGCCAGACGTCGATCCGGCGCCGCCGGCGCATCGACCGGGGCGGGAGGGCGGGGTCGTCGTGCCAGCCCAGCGGGTCGTCGGCCCGGGTCAGGTCGGGCACCGCCGGGCCCTGGCCGAGCAGGGGCCGGCCCTCGGCGGTCCGCACCGCCATGACGCCCCCGGCCACGTGGCCGATGCACACCGCCGGACCGGGTCCGCCGATGCGGATGCGGGGCCGGGCAACCCCGCCCCCGCCCTCGACCCCGCCATCGCCCTCGGTGCCGGACCCCTCCGGACCCGGCCGGCCCGGCGGCCACGGGATGCCCAGCTCGATGGCGGCCCGGCCGCTGGCCGACCCGCTGACGATGGCGGCACCGGTGAGGTCGTCGAGGAGCAGGGCGGCCAGGCTCCCGGTCGACGCGAGGTCCGGGAGCCGCCCCGCGATCGCCTTGCGGAAGCCGGCCACGACGGGCACGCCGACGAGGCGCTCGATGCCCTCGACCGCCGGCTCGCTGGCGATGGACGCGACCAGTCGGGCCGGGCCGTCGGTCGCGACCGTGATCGACGCCGTGTCGAGCACCGCGGCCGACCCGTCCGAGCCGGTGACGAGGTCACGCCCACGGGCCCGGAGGGTGAGCCCGGCCTCCATGCCGTCCGGCCAGACGATGTCGATCGAGGTCGTGCGCCGGATGGAGCCCGGCCGCCGATCGGGGAGGTGCTGCACCGGACCGAGGGTGCCGGGCCACGCCTCGTACTCGAGCATCCCGCCGTTCTACCGGAGCCGCCGCCGGACGGGCGTGGACAGCCGTTCCCGGCTCAACCGGCGCGCGCCACCACGAAGACCCGCCGGAAGGGGAAGGTGGTCCCGGCCCCGCCCGTCGGATAGGCCTCGCGGAGCCGGAGACGCAGCTCCTCCAGGAACTCGTCCCGGTCGGCGTCGCCGGCGAAGGCGTCGAGGATCGGGCGCAGGGTGGTGCCCTTCACCCACTCCAGCACGGGGTCGTCGCCGGTGAGCAGGTGGAGGTAGGTCGTCTCCCACGCGTCGACGGTGGCGCCGGCCCGGGTGAGGGCCTCGGCGTAGTGGGCCGGGTCGAACGAGCCCGCCTTGAGCGCGGTGCCCGGCGGCAGGCGGGCCCGCCACCGGTCGGTGGCGAGGAGCTCGCCGATGAGGACGTGGCTCGGGCTGGCGAAGTTGCCCGGGACCTGGAAGGCCAGCCACCCGCCCGGGGAGAGGTGCCCGACCCAGCCGGCGGCCAGCCGGTCGTGCCCGTCGATCCACTGCAGGGTGGCATTGCTCACCAGCACGTCGACGGGGCGATCGGGCACCCAGGTGGTGGCGTCGGCGAGGACGAAGCGGAGCCGGTCGGTGGCGTGCGACGCGGCCCGCTCGACCATGGCCGGTGACGAGTCGACGCCGAGCACCTGCGCCGCCGGCCACCGCTCAGACAGGGTGGCGGTGAGGTTGCCGGGGCCGCAGCCGATGTCGACGACCAGGCCGGGCGGCGGCCCGCCGACCCGGGCGACGAGGTCGAAGAAGGGGCGGCTGCGGGCGTCCGAGTAGCGCAGGTACTGATCCGGGCCCCAGGTCGCGCCGATCGCCCGTGCGTCCGCCATCGACCACTTGTAGCAAGCTTGTCTGCAGCCCGTCCAGGGCCGAGGGGGCGACCGCCGGCCTCAGTAGCCGAGGACCGGGTCGACGAGCCCGGCCAGCGGCTCGCCGGCGGCCCAGCGCCGGACGTTCTCCCGCACCCGGGTGCCGAGCAGGGTCACCGCCATCTCGGGCGTGTCGCCCACGTGGGGCGTGACGAGCACGTTCGGCATCGACCAGAGGGGGTGGCCCTCCGGCAGCGGCTCCGGGTCGGTGACGTCGAGGCCGGCGCCGCCGAGCCTGCCGCCCCGGAGCGCGGCCACGAGGTCGTCGGTTACGACGTGGCGGCCCCGGGCCACGTTCACGAGCCAGCCGCCGTCGGCGAGGAGGTCGAGCCGGCGGCGGTCGACGAGCCGGTCGGTCTCCGGTGTGAGGGCGAGGGCCAGCACCAGGGCGTCGGCCCCGTCGAGGGCGTCGTCGAGCCCGTCGGGCGGGACGACGCGGTCGGCACCGGCCAGCGCCTCGACCCGGTGGCGCACCACGGTGACGTCGCAGCCGAACGGGCCGAGGAGGCGGAGGAACGAGCCGGCGATGCCGCCGCCGCCGACCACCACCACCCGGGCGCCCAGGAGATTGGTCCCGCGCGGGCCCTCCCAGCGGGTGGTGCGGGCGTAGGTGCCGAGCCCCCGGAGCCCGGCCAGCAGCAGGGTGAGGGCCAGCTCGGCCACCGGCTCCGCGAAGGCGCCCTTGGCGCAGGTCCAGATCCGGTCGGCGTGGCGGCGCACCACGTCGACGTACGGCTCGATGCCGGCCCAGGGGAGCTGCACCCACCGGATGCCGGCGTGAGCGGCGAGCACGGCGGTGAGGTCGTCCGGCCGGTCGTGGGCGGTCCACACCAGCGCGTCGGCCGTGTCCACGCCGACCGCCACCCCGCCGCCGGCGGCGATGTCGTCGGCCAGCCAGGGGCGGTCGCCCTCGGGGAGCAGCGCCACCCGGGGCGGCCCGGTAGGAGCGGGCACCCCGGTCAGCGGCGGAGGAGCCGGCCGGGCCGGGCGCCGGTGTCGACGCCGTCCCGCCTGGTCACCTGGCCGGCCACGATCGTGGCGTCGTAGCCGGTGGCGCCCTGGAGGAGGCGGGTGCCGCCGGCCGGCAGGTCGGCGACGGCGTTCGGCATCCCGAGCGTGAGCCCCTCGGCGTCGATCACGTTGAGGTCGGCCCGCAGCCCGACCTGGATGCGGCCCCGGTCGGTCAGGCCGTAGAGGTCGGCGGGCTGCGAGGTGAGCCGGCGGACGGCGTCGGCGAGCTCGAGCCGCGGCCCCCGGGTCCGGTCCCGGACCCAGTGGGTGAGGAGGTAGGTGGGGATCGACGCGTCGCAGATGGAGGCGTAGTGGGCGCCGCCGTCGTCGAGGCCGAGGACGGCCTCGCCGTCCTGGAACTGCTCCCACAGGGCGGTGTGGTCGCCGTCGGCGTAGTTGTAGAGGGGCAGCAGCAGGGCGGCGTCGCCGCGGAGGAGCTCGTCATAGGCGACCTCCCAGGCGCTCACGCCCCGACGCTCGGCGATGGCCCCGAGCGTCGCCTCCGGCGGCTGCTCGTAGTCCGGCCGGCCCACCATGGCGAAGCACCGGGTGAGGGTGCGGGCGAAGCGTTCCCCGTGGCGCTCCTCCCCGAGGGCCCGGTACACGTCGGGCTCGGCCAGGATGGCGGCCTTCACGTCCGGCCGGCGCAGCGCCTCGAGTCGCTCGGCGAGGGGCAGGTGGGCGAGGGACCGGTAGGTGTCGCGGAACGAGAAGGGGTGCCGGACCTCCCAGTTCCAGATGATCCCGAAGGGCCGGCCGGCGACGAGGGGCACCACCCGGGCGCCCCGGCGGCGCCAGGCCGCGGCCCGGTCCATCTCCTCCCGCCAGCGGGTCGGCGCGTCGTCGCACTGGAGGAGGATGAAGGTCGTGGTGAGCCCCGTCTCGCCGGCCAGGCGGCCCATCCAGTCGAGCTCGGCGGCGGTCATGGCCGGGTCGTCGGCGGGGACCAGCCCGGTCCTCGCCACCTCGAACACGCCGCCGCCGCCGGCGACGACGGCGTGGCCGAGGGCGAGGAGCTCGCCGGCCCCGGCGTCGGTGCCGGGCACCGGCCGGCCGTCGAGCGACCGGTGCCCGAGGGTGCGGGAGGTGGTGAACCCGAAGGCTCCGGCCTCGATGGCCTCGCGGGTGAGGCGGGCCATCTGCTCGACGTGGTCGGCGGAGGCCGGGTCGCCCGACCGGGCCGTGCCCATCACGTAGCTGCGCAGCGGGCCGTGGGGGAGCTGGGCCCCGATGTCGACCGACCAGCGGCGGGTCCCGAGCAGGTCGAGGTACTCGGGGAACGTCTCCCAGCCCCAGCTGATGCCCTCGGAGAGCGCGGCGCCGGGGATGTCCTCGACGCCCTCCATGAGCTCGATCAGCTCGGCGTGGTCGGTCGGCCGGGCCGGTGCGAACCCGACCCCGCAGTTGCCCATGATCAGCGTGGTGACGCCGTGCGGGGTCGAGGGCTCGAGCAGCTCGTCCCAGGTGACCTGGCCGTCGTAGTGGCTGTGGACGTCGACGAAGCCGGGCGTGACGATCCGCCCCGCCCCGTCGAGCACCTCGCCGGCCCCGGCGTCGAGGGAGGGCTCGAGGGCGGCGATCCGGCCGTCCCGCACACCGACATCGAGGCGGCGGGCGGCGGCCCCCGTGCCGTCGAGCACCTGCCCACCTCGGATGATCAGATCGAACATGGCCCTCCCGGCCGCGGCTCCCGGCCGGAGCGTACGACCGGTCGCCACCCGGCCCGCAACCGTTCCGGGTTCGAGGATCCACGCATGTGTCGGCATGTGTGGAACCGTGAACCCAGAACCGGGTCGTGGATCGGCCGGTCCGGAACCCTGCGTAGCCTGGCAGGTCATGTCAGCCGCGCCCGTCCACCCGGAGGCCGGGACCGTCACCACCACCACCGCCTGGGCCGAGCGCCGGGCGCGGGTGGGTCGGCAGTACGAACGGGTGGCGCTCGAGTTGTTCGCCGAGCAGGGCTATCCGGACGTGACGATGGACGACATCGCCGAGGAGCTCGGGGTGTCGGCCCGCACCCTGTTCCGCTACTTCCCTTCGAAGGAGGAGATCCTCCTCGGCGTGCCCCGCCGCTCGGTGCAGGCCCTGGTGGACGAGCTGGGCCGGATCGACCCGGCCGACGACCCGGTGCGTTCCCTCTGGAACGCCTTCCGCGACGCGGCCGTGCTGCAGGGCGCCGAGCTCGGGCTGCTGCGCCTGTGGCGGGAGGCGATGCTCGAGGCGCCGGCGTCGAGCGCCCGGGCCCTCGGCGAGCGGGTGATGGCGGTCGAGGGCCTGGTGTGCGAGCGCTGTGCCGCCGCCATGGGCGTCGATGCCGGTGCCGACGTCCGCCCCCACGTCGTGGCCGCGGCGCTGTCGGCCGGCTCGATGGCGGTGCTGCGGTTCTGGTTCGACCACGGCACCGCCGGCGACCTGGCCGCCCTCTACGACGACGCCTACCTGTCGATCGCGGCGGTGGCCGGCGGTCTGCGCCCGACGGCCTGAACGACGGACGGCTGAAAGGCTGCCGGGTGCTCGTCCCGGGTCTCAGCTCCGGAGTGTCTTGCTCCAGGGCACGCCCTTGTCGGCCGCCGGCTCCCGGGGCAGGCCGAGCACGCGGTCGCCGACGATGTTGCGCTGGATGTCGTTGGTGCCCCCGGCGAGCGAGCCGCTCGGGCTGCCCACGAACGACCGCTGCGGTGTGGGGGCGGCGCCCTTCTCGTCGTAGTCGCCGAAGAGCATCCCGGCCGGGCCGAGCAGGTCGAGGGTGATCTCGGCGACCTTGGCCCCGAGGACGGCGCCGGCCAGCTTGCCGATCGAGCCCTCCGGCCCGGCCTTGCCGGCCTGCTGGAGGGCGACGGCCCGGGCCGAGTTGAGCCGGTTGACCTCGGCCTGCACCCAGACGTGCATCATCCGCGCCCGCAGGGCGAGCGCGGCCGCCGACGTCTTGTCCTCCCGGTCCCGCCAGATCCCGAGGGCGCTGTCCATGGGGTGCCCGCCCCGCCCCATGCCGCCGGCGATGCCGACCCGCTCGTTCATGAGCGTGGTGTGCGAGACGGCCCAGCCCTGGCCGACGTCGCCGAGGCGCTCGTGGTCGGGCACGCGGGCGTCGCGCATGAAGACCTGGTTGAAGCTGGAGTCGCCGGTCATCTGGCGCAGCGGCCGCACCTCGACGCCGGGCTGGTGCATGTCGAGGACGAAGTAGGTGAGCCCGGTGTGCTTCTCGACGTCCGGGTCCGTGCGGGCCAGCAGCAGGGCGAACCGGGCCAGGTGCCCCCGGGTCGTCCACACCTTCTCGCCGTTCACCACCCACTCGTCGCCGTCCTTCACCGCCCGGGTGGCGAGCGAGGCGAGGTCGGAGCCGGCGCCGGGCTCGCTGAAGAGCTGGCACCAGATCTCCTCGCAGGTGAAGATCGGCCGGAGGTATCGCCGCTTCTGCGCCTCGGTGCCGAAGGCCACGAGCGTGGCCGCACCCTGGCCGTAGGCGGTGGTGTTCACGATCCGCCCGTCGGGAGCGCCGGCCTCGGCGAGGCGGGTCTCGACCACCCGCTGGAGCTGCACCGGGGCGTCGAGGCCGCCGAGGCCGACGGGGAAGTGCACCCAGGCCAGGCCGGCGTCGAACCGGGCGCCGAGGAACTCGGTGCGAGACGTCGTGGTCGGCGGGTGGGCGGCCAGCAGCTCGTCGACCAGCGCCAGCACGTCCTGCTCGGTGGTTCCCCCAGGCATGGACCGGACTCTACGACCCGACCTCGGCCTGCCGTCCATCCGCCCGGCCTGCCGCCCATCCGCCCGGCCTGCCGCCCATCCGCCCGCCCATCCGCGTCGCGCAACCCGCTTCGTGCACCACCAGCGCGGCGCGACATCGCTGACCCGGGCGGTCGTCCGCCGTGCAGCTGGTGGGGGAGGGGCTAGAGCCAGCTCTCCCGGGCGTCGTCGACGGGGCCGTCGCCGGGGGGCCGGGCCAGCTCGCCGGCCCGGATCCGGTCGAGGAGCGACCGGACGGTGCCGACGATCTCCGGCGCGGCCCGGCCGACGTCGTCGACGTCGCGGGGTCCGACGTCGGACGGCGCGATCCGGGCGCCGCGCAGCACCGGGCCGAGGTTCCCGAGCCGGGCCTCGAGCCAACCGACGGGGTCGGCCGAGAGCGCCTTGACGAACCGCCGGGCGCTCGGCTCCCAGCCGTCGAACATCGGGTGGTGGTGGGCCCGGTCGAGGGTGCCCGGGCGGTCGACCGACTCGAGAAGGTCGACCCGCCACACCGGTCGCTCGATGGCGATGGGCCGGGCCGAGTAGATGCTCCCCCGGAGCTCGCCCGGCTCCACCACCCGGAGCTCGACCCGCACGCCCTGCTCGGGACCCTCCTGCCCCGGCGCCGGGGCCGGGTCGACGAAGTAGAGGTCGCCCACCACCACGCCCAGGCGGTCGAAGCCGAACGCGTACAGCATCAGGATCTCCCTTCGACCGGGCTCGACCCGGGCCTCGGCGGGCGCACGCCTTGCTCCTCTGTCAAGCGGCACGGTACGCCGCCGCGCCTAGGTTGGCCGCGTGGCCGACGATCCCGCTCCCGCCCGCCCGGCTCGCCCGGCCCGCCCGGGCGCGTCGGGCCTCGACCTCGACACGGTCGACAAGCTGCTCGCCACGACCCGGGCGGTGCGGCGCCGGCTCGACCTGTCCCGACCGGTGCCGGCCGAGGTCCTGCTCGAGTGCCTCGAGCTCGCCATCCAGGCGCCGACCGGCTCCAACGCCCAGGGCTGGCGCTGGATCGTCGTCACCGACCCGGCCGTCCGCGCCGACCTGGCCGAGCTCTACCGGGACCGGCCCCCGTCGCCCGGCCCCTCCACCTTCCCCGACGTGCCGGACAGTCCGCAGCAGCGGCGGGTCAACGCCTCGGCCGAGTACCTGCGCCAGCACATCGGCCAGGTGCCGGCCCTCGTCGTCCCCTGCGTCCTCGACGCCGGCGGCGCGGCCGGGTGGCCGCCCTCGATCTATCCGGCCGTGTGGAGCCTGATGCTGGCCCTGCGCAGTCGCGGCCTCGGCTCGGTGCTCACCACCGCCCACCTCTACCGCCGCGACGAGGCGGCCGACCTGCTCGGCGTGCCCGACGGCTACGTGCAGACCTGCCTGATCCCGGTCGCCTGGTTCACCGGCGACGACTTCAAGCCTGCCGAGCGCACGCCCGTCGAGGCCGTCACCTACTGGGACCGGTGGGGGACGCCGCCGCCGTCGCCCTGAGCTCGAAGCTCGACCCCGGTTCCCGGCCGTCGGGCATGATGCAACCCGGGACGAGCACGGCGGACGACGAGGGGGAGCGTGTGGCGGTCACGACGGAGGGGACCTCGTTGTCGGCGGCGTCGCTGCCACCGCTGCCGCAGCCGGGCCCGCTGACGGCCTTCTTCTGGGAGGCGATCGACGAGGGTCGGCTCGACATCCTGCGCTGTAACGCCTGCGGCCACCACGTCCACTACCCCCGACCGATCTGCGACCGGTGCCAGTCGATGGACCTGGCGCCGGCGACGATGTCCGGCCGGGCCACGGTCTACGCCTACACGGTCGTCATGCAGGCCTTCCACCCGTACTTCGTCGACAAGCTCCCGTACGTACTGGCCGTGGTCGAGCTCGAGGAGGAGCCGGGCCTGAAGGTGACCACCTCGATCGTCGGCTGCGACGAGGCCGACCTCCGGGTCGGGCTGCCGGTCGAGCTGGTGCTCACCGACGTCGGTCACGGCCTCGTGCTCCCGTTCTTCCGTCCCGCCGGGCGGGCGGCATGATCGGCCACGACGACGTCGCCGCCGTCGGCGTGGGCTATTCGACGACCGGCCGCAAGACGGGCCTCACGTCCTGGCAGCTCGCCATCCAGGCCGCCAAGGCGGCCATGGACGACGCCGGCATCGGCCCGGCCGACATCGACGGCATCTCGCTGCTCTGGGGCGTGGCCGGTCCCGCCCCGGGCGGGCTCGACACGGTCGACCCGATGGACCTGGCCTACATGCTCGGCATCCGGGACGTGAACTGGTACGGCACGGCCGGGCCGTCCTACATCGGCCCGGCCGTCCAGGGGGTCACCGCCATCCGGGCCGGGATGGCCCACACCGTCCTGACGCTGCGGATCATCAACCAGCGGCTGTCGTCGACCGAGGAGCTGCGGGCCACCACCGAGGCCGGTCCCACCTCGGTGGGCGGCGACATGCAGTTCACCGCGCCCTTCGGCTCGGTGTCCCCCGTGTTCTCGATCTCGGCCATGCCGGCCAGGCGCCACATGGACCTCTACGGCACCACCGAGGAGCAGTTCGGCGCCCACGTCGTCGCCCAGCGCCACCATGCGACCCTCAACGAGGACGCCATCTTCCGCGACCCCCTCACGATCGACGACTACCTGGCCTCCCGGTACATCGCCAAGCCGGTCCGCCTCCTCGACTGCGACTACCCGGTCGACTCCGCCTCGGCGGTGATCTTCACGACGGCCGACCGGGCCCGGGACATGCGGGCCGCGCCGGTGCGGGTCGACTCGATGGCGTACTCGTCGGTGAAGTACTCGACCTTCGAGAACCTCGACGACTTCAACCGCAGCTCGCCGTTCCACGCCTCGAGGGTGCTCTGGGAGCGGACCGACCTCACGCCCGCCGACGTCGACTGCGCCCAGCTCTACGACGGCTTCACGATCATCGTCTTCCAGTGGCTCGAGGCGCTGGGCTTCTGCGGCCTCGGGGAGGCCGGGCCCTTCGTCGAGGCCGGTCACACCGCCCTCGGGGGCAGGCTGCCGGTGAACACCGACGGCGGGGCCTGCAACGTCGGGCGCCGACACGGCGCAAACTTCTGCATCGAGTCGATCCGCCAGCTCCGGGGCGAATGCGGCGACCGCCAGGTGCCGGACGCCGAGGTGGCGGTGTGGGCCAACGCCGTCGGCCCCTTCTCCGGCGTGATGCTGATGACGAAGACCTGAGGTCCCGAAGGCCTGCGCTCGCGACCTCGGGACGCGACGAGGGGCGCCCCGCAGGGCGCCCCTCGTCGACGTTTCGTCGCCGCGGGGCTACGAGATGATGGCGAGGGCGTTCTCGCGCATGATCTTGCGGACGTCGGCCGGGTCGAGCTTCTGGATGCACTCGGCGTAGTCGATGGGCTGGATGTTGCCCTCGGGGTGCGGCCAGTCCGAGCCGAAGAGCACCCGGTCGACGCCGATCAGCTCGGTGAGGCCCACGACGTCCTCCTCGGGGAAGGGCGAGACGTAGACCTTCTCCTTGAAGATGTCGGACGGCCGGTCCTCGACCCTGCTGCCGAAGGCTTCCACCCTGCGCTCGAGCAGGCCGCCGGCGTGGTCGATGGCGTGCAGCACGTAGGGCACCCAGTTGGCGCCCATCTCGACGCTGGCGATCTTCACGTTCGGGAAGCGGCCGAAGGTGTTGCCCAGGATGAGGGCCATCACCGTCTCCATGATCCCGCGGTCGGTGTTGAGGGCCGCAGCCAGGGTGAACTGGTAGCGCTTGTCGGTTACCGGGGCCCGCCCGTACAGCATGTCGAACGAGTCCTGGTAGACGGTGTGGCCGCCGTAGGCGTGGTAGGCGACGAGGATCCCGGCCTCGTCGGCCCGGGCCCAGAACGGATCCCAGATCGGGTCGGCGGGGGAGCGGCCGGCGGCCGGCCCGGGCCGGACCGACACGAGCTTGGCCCCCTTGGCCAGCACCTTGTCGAGCTCCTGGGCGGCCAGGTCGGGATCGAGCATGGGGATGTAGGGCGGCGCGAAGAGGCGCTCCTTGTAGTGGTAGCCCCAGTCCTCGTCGAGCCACTCGTTGTAGGCGCTGAACGCCTTGTGGCCCATGACGGGGTCGTCCATCATCAGGCCCTCGACGCAGTCGCCGAGCGTCGGGAACAGGAAGCAGGCCTGGATGTTCTGCTGGTCGAGCACCTCGATGCGCTCGTCCTTGTGGCGGTACTCCGGCGGCAGCGGCACGAGCTCGCCGTACTGCGACTTGGCGAACTCCCAGCCCGCCTCGCGGCCCTTGCCCTCCTCGAGCTCCTTCAGGCGGGCGTGGAAGGCGCCGGCCTTGGCGATCGGGTTGAACGTGGGGTTCGGCGGGGTGCTCGAGAGCTTGTCGCCGAAGAAGAGGTGCTTGCGCTTGCCGTCCTGCATCCACTTCACGTACCGCTTGACGCTCTCGTCCCCGTAGCGGGTGAAGGCGTCCTCGGCCTCGTAGTAGTGGTTGTCGGCGTCGACCAGCTGATAGTCGAGCTGTGGCTCCATCGGTGCTCCTCCGCGTCCCGGGTCCCGTGCGTCACGGTTCGTCTGCGATCAGGCCCTCGGTGTGCCGATGGCCTGCCCTTCGATCGACACAGTCTGCCAGCCAGCGGTGCCGATGCCAGGGCCGGACGTCCAGCGCCCGGTGACGACGTCCTCTCGGCGCGATCCCGTCCTTTCGGCGTCACGCAACCGACCGTCCATCACCACGACATGCACACGTAACGTAGTGAGTTCTACACTCTGCGTGGTCGGATGCCGACACATCCCGTGGCAGGTCCGCCGGGACCGGGCCCGCCCGCCCGCCCACGCTTCCCACCTCTTCCCAGGAGGCACACGTGTTCGTCTTCCTCCTGCAGGTGCGCGACACCGTCGAGAACCAGCGCATCTACCTCTTCACGTTCTTCATCGTCCTCGTGTGGACGGTGTGGCTGCGCAAGCTCCAGCTCTCCCGCCGGTACCGGCCCTTCACCGCCGACCACCGCCCCGGCACGAGCGTGGTCATCCCGGTCGTCGACGAGCCCGAGGAGCTGTTCCGCGAGGTGCTGCGCCGGATCGTCGGGCAGGGCCCGGACGAGGTGCTCGTCGTCATCAACGGCCCGGCCAACCCGGCCCTCGAGCGCATCTGCGAGGAGTTCCACGGCGTGACCTGGCTGTGGACCGAGGTGGCCGGCAAGCGGAACGCCGTCCGCATGGGGGTCGAGGCCGCCACCCGGGAGATCGTGCTCCTCGTCGACTCCGACACCATCTGGACGGAGGGGACGCTGCGCGAGCTGGTCAAGCCCTTCGCCGACCCCCGCGTGGGCGGGGCCACCACCAGGCAGCGGATCCTCGCCCCCGACCGCCACGTCCTGACCCGGTGGGCGGACTGGATGGAGAACCTCCGCAACGAGTACTCGATGCCCGCGATGAGCGTGCTCGGCACGGTCGGCTGCCTGCCGGGCCGCACCATCGCCTTCCGGCACCGCGTCCTGGTCGACGCCATGCCCGCCTTCCTCCACGCCAAGTTCCTCGGCGTCTTCCTCGAGGTGTCGGACGACCGGACGCTCACGAACGAGACGCTGAAGCAGGGCTTCAAGACCGTGTACCAGTCGACGAGCGTCGTCTACACGGACGCCCCGATCACGTGGCGGAAGATGGCCAAGCAGCAGCTCCGCTGGTCGCGCGGCAGCCAGTACAACACGCTGCGGATGCTGCCCTGGATGGTGCGGCACAGCCGCACCCTGGCCTTCTTCTACATCTGCGACATCCTCCTGCCCTTCCTCCTGCTCTGCACCCTCACGGGCTGGGTGTTCCGCACCGCGACGAGCAACGACCCGAACGTCTTCGCCGGGTTCGTCGGCCGCTATGGCGAGCAGTACGGCTACGTCCTGATCGTCCTGCTCACCTTCCTGATGGGCGCCCTCTCGTCGGCCATCCGCCAGTCCCGCCACCTCGTCCAGCGCCCGACCGACTTCTTCCACCTGCCGGCCTACCTGCTCATCGGCACGTTCTTCCTCACGCCCATCCGGTTGCTGGGCTTCGTCCGCATGGCCCAGGCCAGCGGCTGGGGCACCCGCGCCGGGGGCTACTCCGGCGAGCGGACCCGCAACCGGCTGGCCGTCATCCCCCTCGTCGTCGCCGCCGCCCTGGTCCTGGCCGGGACCCTCGTCCAGGCCTGACCGTCGGCCCCGGCGGGTGGGGCGCCCTCACACCGGACCTCCCGCACCACCTCACGCACGAACCTCCCGCAGCAACGTCACCTCCCGCAGCAACGTCCCCGCACCCGTCGCACCACGACCCCGTCGCCGAAGGCGAGAGGAGCACCATGTCAGGCAACCACACCGACTCACTCCACGAGCTGCCGTTGCACCTCGCGGCCAGACCGGTCGCCAAGGGCCTCGGTCGGGTCTGGGTCGGGACGGCCGCCTTCAACGGGATCGCGGCGGCGATGCTCGTCGGCATCTCGAGCTTCGTCGTCGTGGCCTCCGGCGAGGTCGGCGGTGGGGACGACCAGCCCATCTTCGTCACCACCCGGGTTCCCCAGGAGGTGGCCGCCGTCGAGCCCTCGACCACGACGACCACCGAGGCTTCCGCGGTCGAGGAGAAGGTCCGGATCGTCCGGGTGCCGGGGCCGGCCGCCCCGGCGACCCCGGCGGTCGCCCGGGAGGCGGCCGAGCGCCCGGTCACCTGCGACCGGTTCGCGACCCAGCCGGAGGCCCAGGCCGTCTTCGACCGCGACCGGACCCTGCACGCCGGCCTCGACGGCGACGCCGACGGCATCGCCTGCGAGCACCTGCCCGGTCGTCCCGCCGACCCGGTGGCGACGTCGTTCATCATCCCGACGAAGGCGCAGCTGCTCCGGCCGTCGACCCGCCTCTACGGCGTGCACACGCCGGAGGCCCCGTACGCGATGCACGAGGTCCAGGCATTCGGCGCCGACGTCGGCAAGGCCCCGAACACGGTCCTGTTCTTCTCGAACTTCTCGCGGGGGTTCCCGGCCCAGGCGGTGGAGAACTCCTGGGGCGCGGGTGCCCTCCCCGTGATCACCTTCGAGCCCATCGTCGAGGGCGCCACCGACGGGCAGCCGCTGCTGTCCGAGATCGCCGCCGGCGAGTGGGACGAGTACTTCACCGCCTGGGCGGAGGCGGTCAAGGCGGACGGCCGGCCCATCGCCCTGCGCTTCGCCCAGGAGATGAACGGGAACTGGTACTCGTGGTCGGACGGCAGGTTCGGGAACGCCCCCGGCGACTTCGTACGGGCATGGCGTCACGTCCACGACCTGTTCGCCGCCGTCGGTGCCGACCAGGTGCTGTGGGTGTGGAGCGTCAACCGGGTCGACAACCTCCCGGACAAGACCCTGGACCGCGTGTACCCGGGCGACGCCTACGTCGACTGGGTCGGGGTCTCCGGCTACTACCGGGACACGACCGCCCCGCCGTCGTTCGACGCCACGTTCGCCAGGACGCTGGCCGAGCTCGAGAAGGTGGCGCCGTCGAAGCTCGTCCTGCTGACCGAGGTGGGGGCCGGAACGACCGAGGCCAACCGGGTCGAATGGATGAGGAGCCTGTTCGCGGCCCTGCTCGAGCACCAGGAGATCATCGGCTTCAGCTGGTTCAACGCCTTCAAGTCGGGTGGCGACTGGCAGGTCCAGTTCTCGCAGGCCACCGTGACGGCGTTCGCGACGGGTGTCGCCGACAGCCGCTACGGCGAGCTCGTCCGCCGTCAGTCCTGACGTCCGTCCCGCCGGCGGGCCGTCGGGCCCGCCGGCGGGCAGGCCGCCGGCGGTCGGGCGGTGGTCAGGCCCGGCGGCGGCCGAGCACGATGCCCGCCACGCCGGCGGCGAGGCCGGCGCTGCCGACGACGAGGGCGGCGACGGCGAGCCCGTCGCCATCGTCGCCGCCGCCTTCCTCGCCGCCGACCGCGGCATCGCCGTCGTCGCTCCCGTCGGCCTCGTCGCCGGTCGCTTCGTCGGTGTCGCCGGCCTCGTCGTCGCCCCCGGCCCCGTGGTCGTCGTGGCCGTCGCCCGAGCCGGCGACCAGGGTGAGGACGGGCGCGGGGTGGTCGGGCTCCGCACCGCCGGCCGACGTGGTCTCGATCCAGCGGACGACCTCCCCGTCGTCGTAGGTCTGCAGGGCCTGGAGCACGAGCTGGTCGGTCTCGGGGAGCGGGCCGCCCGAGACGGCGAACTCCTGGAACTCGCCCGGTTCGATGCGACCGCCGGACCAGGTGACCGAGGCGACGGACTCCTCCCCGGCCGCGGTCCGGGTCTCGACCGTCGCCGTCCAGCCGGGAACTGGCCGCACCCGCAGGCTCGCCACCGGTTCGGCGGCGGGGAACACCACCTGCACGGACACCGTTGCCGCGTCGTCCCGCTCGTTGGGCACGCGGAAGGTCAGCGTGGCAAAGCCGCCCTGCGTTGCCTCGGACGGGTTGACGGTCACATGGGCACCGGCCGGCGCCGCCAGCAGCAGCCCGGCGAGGACCAGGCCGCCGATCGCCAGGGCGAGGCGTGCCGGGCGCGGGGCGCCCCGTCGGTGGTGGGCGGTCGGGCTCTGCTGCGTCATGGGGACCTCCGGGTGCGGGGTGGGCGGGGAACGGCCTGGCGGGCCCGTTCTCTGTCGACTGGGCGGGCATGCTCCCGCCCAGTCGATAGGGAACGGAGAGGTTCGGGGTCAGTGGCCGCCGGCGGTGGTGGGGGCGGCGCGGCGCACGGGTCGGTCGTCGGCGGGGAGCCGCCGGGCCAGCCGCCCGACGAGCCGGCTGCGGCCGTGCCGCGCCCGGCCCACGGGCACGGCCAGGGCCCACACCAGCCCGACGCTGAACACCTCGGGCAGGTGCACGATCTCGCCCGAGAGCGGCACCCGGCCGTCCGTCACGTCGACGACGGCGGTGAGGAGGAGGGCCACGGCGAGGACCCCGGCTACGGGGAGCATGGTGCGGGCCCGGGCCGGCCGCAGGGCCACGACGCCCAGCCCGATGGCATAGGCGACGGTGAAGGCCCCGAGGTGCCTGGCGTCGTGGCCGGCGGTGCCGCCGTCGGCGAGCAGGAGGGAGGGGAGCGACAGCACGGCGATCTGCACGGCCACCACCACGAGCAGGCCGCGGGCCACGCCCCAGCGGCCGGCGCCCACGGCCAGCCGCCTGGCCCGGACCACGGGCCCGGCCAGGTCGGGCACGGCCGGCGCCGGCACCACCCGCATCGGGCGCCGGAGCGCCTCGACCGTGTCCCGGTAGCGGCGGCAGGCCACGCAGCGGTCGAGGTGGGCGTCGAGCAGCCGGGCATCGATACCCGGGTCCTCGCCGTCGGCACGGGCCGAGACGGCGTCGCGCCAGAGCGCGCAGGGGTCGTCGGCCGAGGTCATGCCCTAGTGGTCGTCGGCCCGGGGCCCGGAGTTCCCGGCTACCCGGCTACCCGGCGGATTTCCACGCCGGACAGGAGGCGGGCACCATGGGTCGGTGGCCGACGACCCCCTCCGGCGCTTGCTCGACGCCGCCGTCGAGGGCGACGACCGGGCCCTCGCCGAGCTGGTCCGCCTGACCCAGCCGGCCGTCTGGCGGCTGTGCGCCTCGCTCGGCAGCCCGGGCCGCGAGGACGACCTGACCCAGGACACCTACCTGCGGGCCATCCGGTCGCTGGCCGGGTACCGGGGTGACGGTTCAGTGCTCTCGTGGCTGCTGTCGATCGCCAGGCGCACCTGCGCCGACGACGTCCGCCGCCGCCGGCGGGAGCGGCGGCTCGGCAGCCGGCTGGCCCTGGTCCGCTTCGACGACCCGCCCGCCCCGACCGCCGTCGACGAGCTGCTCGCCGGTCTCGACCCCGACCGCCGGGAGGCGTTCGTGCTCACCCAGGTCGTCGGCCTGGCCTACGCCGAGGCGGCCGAGGTCATCGGTTGCCCGATCGGGACGGTTCGCTCCCGGGTGGCCCGGGCCCGCGCCGACCTCGCCGCCGCCGTCCGCGCCGCCGACGCCGGCTGACTCACCGGCTGGTCGTCGCCGGCGAGTCGACCCTCAGGCAGCCGGGACCGGGCGGGGTGGGGGCGGCCCGACGTAGCGGGCCGAGGGCCGGATGATCGTGCGGACCTCGGACTGCTCGAGGGCGTGGGCGGTCCAGCCGACCACCCGGCTGACCGCGAAGGTGGGGGTGAAGAGCGACCGGGGGAGGCCGCAGCGGTCCATCACCACACCGGCGTAGTACTCGATGTTGGCCTGGAGCGGCCGGTTAGGCTTGAGCTCGGCCAGGGTCCGCTCGATCTCGTCCTCGACCAGGCAGGCCAGGTCGACCCACCTGCCGCCGAGGCCGACGGCGATCCGGCGGAGGGCGACCGACCGGGGGTCGGCGGTTCGGTAGATCGGGTGGCCGAAGCCCATGATCCGCTCGCCACCGGCTACGGCCTCCCGGACCCAGGCCGCGGCCCTGTCGGCCGAGCCGATCCGCTCGAGCATCTCGAGCGCCCGGCTGGGCGCCCCGCCGTGGAGCGGGCCGGAGAGGGCGCCGATGGCCGCCACCACGACGGCACCGAGGTCGGCCCCGGTCGAGGTGACCACCCGGCCCGTGAACGTGGACGCGTTGAACCCGTGGTCGACTGCGAGCACGAGGTATTGCTCGAGGGCGCGGGCCTCGGCCCCGCCCGGGGCGGTCCCCCCGACCATCCGGAGGTAGTCCTGGGCGTGGCCCAGCTCGGGGTCAGGAGCCACCGGGTCGAGCCCGCCGGCCAGCCGGTGCAGCGCGGCCAGGATGGCGGGCGCGGCGGCGGCCAGCCGGACGGCGTCGTCCTCGAGCTGGGCCCGGCCGACGTCGAGGCTGGGCCGGAGGCCCTCGACGGCGGCGAGGTGCGAGAGCCCGGTGCGGAGACCGGCCATGGGCTCCACCCCGGCCGCGGCCACCACCCGCAGCAGGTCGACCACCGGCTCGGGCAGGACCCGCCCCGCCGCGACCCGCGCCCGGAAGGCGGACGACTCGGAGCGGTCGGGCAGGCGCCCGGACAGCAGCAGGTGCCAGACGTCCTCGAAGGACCGCTCGGCCGCCAGCTCCACGGCCGAGTAGGGCCCGTAGTGGTAGAAGCCCTCCAGTCCCCGGACGTCGCCGATGGCCGTGTCGGCCACCTCCAGGCCCCGGAGCCCCGGGGGCACCTCCAACGTGGCATCCACGGCCACTCCTCTCGTCGTGTCGTCGGCCCCATCCTCGGCCCGGTGGGAGGACGTCGTCAACATTGATCATGAAATCAATGTACGGTGGGCCGGTGGGGTGGATGACCGCCCGTGAGGCGGCCGACGAGCTGGGCGTCAAGCCGGAGACGCTCTACGCCTACGTCAGCCGTGGCCTGCTGCCGAGGGACCGGGTGCCCGGGAGCCGGGCCAGCCGCTTCCGGCCCGAGGACGTCGAGCGGCTCGCCGGTCGGGGTCGGGCCCGGGGTGGCTCGCTCGACGAGCGGGAGGTGCTCGTCGAGTCGTCGATCACCCGCCTCGACCCCGACGGCCAGCTGCTGTTCCGGGGGCTCGACGCCACCGAGCTGGCCGGGACCTGGTCGTTCGAGCGGGTGGCCGAGTGGCTCTGGACCGGCCGTGACGACGGGACGCCGAGCTGGGAGGCGCCCGCCGCGGCCCGGCGGGTCGGGCGCCGGGTGCAGGCCGCCCTGCCGCCCGAGGCCACCACGGCCGAGCGCCTGCGGGCGGTGGTCGCCGCCATCGCCACCACCGACCCGTTGCGCCACGATCGCC
>JBFWQW010000049.1:0-19497 GCA_050249235.1 Acidimicrobiia bacterium
CGCGGCACGGATGCACCGCCTCGACCTCCCCGTCCGGAGCCCGATCGAGCTGACGGTGCCGGCGAGCGATCTGCCCCGCCAGCGGGGTTGCTGGATCCACCGGACGAACCTGCTCGAACACCTGGATGTCGTGCAGGTGCGGAGCATGCCCGTCACCTCCGTCGCCCGCACCCTGCTCGACCTCGGAGCGGTCGTCCCCGTCGCCCTGGTCGAGCAAGCGGCCCAAGCCGCCATCATCGAGCGCGCCGTCGGCCTCGGCGACCTGGTCAGCGTCCTCGAGCGGGTGGGCGGGCGGGGCCGGCGAGGTACCGCCGCGCTGCGGGCGGTGGTTCGGGGTTCCCTGCCCGACGAGCGCCTCGAGAGCGTCCTCGAGCACGCGCTCCACCGGCTCCTCCTCCAGCTGCCCGGGCCTTCAGCGGTGCCGCAGTTCGAGCTGGCCGTCGGCCCGTCGCACACGGTGCGGCTCGACTTCGCCTGGCCCGATCGGCGGATCGCCGTCGAGGCGGACGGTCATCGGTGGCACGCGACCAGGCGCGACCTCACCCGCGACCTCCAGCGGAGCCGGGCCATCCAGGCGGCCGGTTGGCGGCACCATCGCTTCGGTTGGAGCGACATCCGGGAGCGTCCGGACGCCACCCTCGCCGAACTTCGTCGCGTCCTGAACCCGTCGGGGGCCTGACGCGACAGAGAACGGGTCAGATGTCGGGGTCGGGGCGGGTGTTGTAGCGGTCCATGGCCCGCTCGGGGCCCTCGGTGACGAGGAGCTCGACGGCGTCGGCGGCCTCCTGGACGACGATGTCGAGCTCGGCGCGCTCGGCCTTGCCCGGCCGGCGCAGCACGTGGTCGGCGCCTTCCATGCGGCCCGGCGGCTTGCCCACGCCGATGCGCACCCGGGCGAAGCCGTCGCCGTGGAGGTGGGCCTTGATCGACCGCAGCCCGTTGTTGCCGGCCAGGCCGCCGCCCACCTTCACCTTGAGCCGGCCCGGGGGCAGGTCGAGCTCGTCGTGCACCACCACCACCTGCTCCGCGCCGAGGTCGTGCCATCGGCACAACGAGGCAACCGCCTGGCCGGACTCGTTGTAGTAGGTCTGCGGGAAGGCGAGCACCACGGCCGCGCCGTCGACCTTCACCTCGGCGGTCAGCGCCCGGTGCTTCGACCGCTTGAGGGCCGCACCCCGGCGCCCGGCCAGCAGGGCGACGGTGTCGGCCCCCACGTTGTGCCTGGTCCCGGCGTACTCGGCACCCGGGTTCCCGAGGCCGACCACCAACCAGTCGGCCGCCAAGGTCTAGGACTCCCCGGCGTCCCCGCCGTCGCCCGCCGAGCCGGCGTCGCCGCCCGATTCGCCGTCGGCCGAGCCCTCGGCGTCGGTGGCACCCTCCTCGGTGCCCTCGCCCTCGGCCGCCTCCTCGCCGGCCATCGCCGCGCGGGTGAGGGCGGCCATGACGACCGCCTCCTCTGGATCGATCTCGGTCGAGACGCCGTCCGGGAGCGAGAGGTCGCCGACGCGGATGGAGTCGCCCACGGTGAGGGCGGTCACGTCGACGGTGATCTCGTTCGGGATGTTGCCGGGCAGCGCCTGCAGCGAGAGCGAGTACAGGACCTGGTCGAGCGTGCCCTGGGCGATCTCCACCTCGTGGGCCTCGCCGACCAGGACGATCGGGACGTCGACCGTGATCGCCTCGTTGCGGTTCACCACGATGAAGTCGACGTGGACCACGTCGTTGCGGACCGGGTGGCGCTGCAGCGACTTGACGATGGTCAGGTGGCGGGCCGACCCGACCTCGAGGTTGATCAGGGCGTTGTGGCCGGCGTCGGTGTGCAGGGCGGCCCGCAGCTCACGCCGGTCGACCGACACCGAGACGGCTTCGATGCCCTGGCCGTAGACGACGGCGGGGATCCGGCCCTCGCCCCGGAGGCGGTTCGACGAGGATGTGCCGGGGGTACGGCCGGGGGCTGCGGTGAGGGTGAGTTCCGACATGTCGACGCGCTCCTGCGGCAGGGACTGGCCGCACGGACCAGGGCTGTGGGACCGCAGGAGTGTACGGGAACCGGCCCCGGAACTCCCAGGTGACCCCGCGGAGCCGGCCGCCAGCGGCTGTCGGGGGCCGGAGGCGAGGGCCCCGGGGAGCGGCCCGGCCGACCAGGTCCGTCGACGCCGCAAGGACAGGAGCGAAGGCATCCCCTGTCGGCTCCGGAGCGACCAGGGCGCCGTGAGCGGCGAACCGGACCGTCGAGATGGGCCCGGCCCGACCTCAGCATCCTGCTAGGAGTGGTTCTCCCCGCCGAAGATCTCGGAGACGGACGTGTCCTCGAACACGGCGTCGATGGCGTCGGCGATGATCTTCGACACCGAGAGGACCTCGATCTTGTCGAGCTCCTTCTCCGGGGGGAGCGGCACGGTGTCGGTGAGCACCACCCGCTCGAACGCCGAGTTCTTCAGCCGGTCGACGGCCGGGTCGGACAGCAGGCCGTGGGTGGCCATGGCCCAGACCTCTTCGGCGCCCTTCGCCTTGAGCAGGTCGGCGGCGGCGCAGATGGTGCCGGCGGTGTCGATCATGTCGTCGATCACCACGCACCGGCGACCGGCGACGTCGCCGATCACCTCGTTGGCGTGCACGGTGGCGATGGTGCCCTTCGGCCGGGTCTTGAAGATGAACGCCATGTCCGAGCCGAGGTGCTGGGCGTAGCGCTCGGCCTCCTTGGCCCGACCGGCGTCGGGCGACACCACGACCAGGTCGTCGCCCCCCTCGTCGGCGAGGTACTTCAGCAGCACCGGCATGGCCGTGAGGTGGTCGACCGGCTTGTCGAAGAAGCCCTGGATCTGGCCCGAGTGCAGGTCGACGCTCACCATCCGGTTGGCGCCGGCGACGACCATCATGTTCGCCACCAGCTTGGCGCTGATGGGCTCACGCGGCTCGGCCTTGCGGTCCTGGCGGGAGTAGCCGTAGTAGGGGCACACCGCGGTGATGCGCTTGGCCGACGCCCGGCTGGCGGCGTCGATCATCACCAGCAGCTCCATGATCCACTCGTTCACCGGCGAGCAGTGGGTCTGGATGATGAAGACGTCGCTGCCCCGCACCGACTCGCCGAACTGGCACTTGATCTCGCCGTTGGGGAAGGTGCGGAGGTTGGCCTCCCCGAGCTCGACGCCGAGGTGGTCGACGATCTGGCGGGCCAGCGCCGGGTGCGAGCGCCCGGCGTAGATCTGCAGGCGCTTCTTGGCGGCGAGCTCCATCACGCCGGAGTGTAGAACGGGCCCGTGACGGCCCCCGGAGGGACCTCGCCGCCCTTGCCCAGGTAGGCGTAGGGACCGACGTCGGCGCCGTCGCCGATGGTGGCGCCCTCGGCGGTGGTGACCCGGACCCGGCAACCCCGGCCGACGACCACGTCGACGAGGTGGGCATCGGGCCCGATCTCGGAGCCTTCGCCGATCGAGGTCGACCCCTGCAGGATCGTCCCCGGGAAGAGCGTGACGTCCGAGCCGAGCTCGACGGCGGTGTCGACCAGCACCGACGCCGGGTCGAGCATGGTCACCCCCCGGGCCATCCAGGCCGCGTTGGTGCGCCGCCGCAGCTCGCTCTCCGCCGCGGCCAGCTGCACCCGGTCGTTGACCCCCAGCATCTCCCCCGGGTCGGCCGCCTCCACCGACTCGACCGGGTGGCCGGCACCCGACAGCACCTTGACCACGTCGGTGAGGTAGAGCTCGCCGGCGTGGTTGTCCGGCCGGATCCGGCGCAGCGCCGGGGCCAGCAGGCTGCGTTTGAAGCAGTAGAAGCCGGTGTTCGTCTCCACGATCGCCCGCTCGTCGCTGGTGGCGTCTCGCTCCTCGACGATGCTGGCCACCCGGCCGTCGCGGTCGCGCACGACCCGCCCGTAGCCGGTGGGGTCGGGCAGCCGGGCGGTGAGCACCGTGGCCGCGGCCCCGGTGGCCCGGTGCCGGTCGACCAGCTGCTGGAGCGTCGACGCCCGGACGAGGGGCTGGTCGCCGTGGACGACGAGCACGTCGAGGTCGTCCCGGTCGTCGGGCACGAGCCCCAGGCCGACCTTGGTGGCGTCGCCGGTCCCGGCCCGGATGGTCTGCTCGGCGACGTCGATGGGCAGGGCGCGGGGCCCGTCGGCCCGCACCTTGTCGGCGACGCGCTCGCCGCCGTGGCCGACCACCACCACCGCCTGGCCGGCGTGGAGGTCGGCCAGCCGGTCGAGGACGTGCAGCAACATGGCCCGCCCGCACAGGAGGTGCAGCGCCTTGGGCCGCGTCGAGCGCATGCGGGTGCCGGCGCCGGCCGCGAGGACGATGCAGGCGAGCTGGGTGTCGAGCGGCGCGCGGGTGGTCGCCGAACCGGGGTCGGTCGCTTCGTTCACGGCTCGGGGGGGAGGGCTCGAACCCCCGTTCCCAGATCCAAAGTCTAATGTCCTGCCACTTGGACGACCCCCGATCGAGGTCAGCCGGGAGGGTACCGACCGCACGGGGGCACGGGCTCAGCGGGACCGGCCGACGGCGCCCGCCTCCCGCCGGGACGAGAGGGCGTCGACGGCGAGCACCTGGTCGACGGGGACGATGTGGTCGTCGCCGCCGACGCACAGCCAGAGCGTGCCCCGGGTCCGCCCCGCGGCCACGGACACCAGCTCGCAGTCGGAGAACCGGGTGCCGTCGCGGAAGGCGACGGACACGTGGCGGCCCTCGAGCCGGCGCAGCGCGTTGGGAAGCGTGTGGGGCGACATGCGACCTCCTCGTTCCGTTCCGGAGGTTGTAGCCGTGGCGCCCGACCGCACGGTGGATGCCCGGGCCGGCCGGCGGATTACGCCGGACCGACTGCGCCCGCTACCCTCGGCCCCCGCCATGGGATCGTTGATCAAGAAGCGCCGGAAGCGCATGCGCAAGAAGAAGCACAAGAAGATGCTCAAGCGCACCCGCTTCCAGCGCCGCGCCAAGAAGTAGCGGATCGCGACCCCGCGCCCGCAGCCGGGCGCGCCGGGCACCTGCCTAGAGCGTGTGGACGACCACCCGGTCGTCGCCGGGGTGGGCCCCCTCGACGAACCACGACGAGCCGCTCCCGGCCAGCACCGGCGCCTGACCGGTCGCCTCGGCCAGGTGGTCGCGCCAGCCGGCCAGCCGGGGCTCGACGGCGAGCGCGGCCGGCTCGAGGTCGTTCGGCCCCTCGGCCCGGGGCCCGCCCAGGTCGTCCCAGGCCGAATAGACCGCCGCCGTCGGCACCCCGAACGGCGGGGTGAGGAGGGTGAAGACCTGGGGCCGGGCCGGCAGCGGCTCGACCACCTCGCCGATCCCCCCCACCCGGGCCCGCCCGCCCACCAGGCAGAACGGCACGTCGGCGCCGATCCCCACGGCCAGCTCGAGGTCGGTGCAGCCGGCCCAGCGCAGCACGGCGGCGGCGTCGGCCGAGCCCCCGCCGAGGCCGGCGCCGGAGGGGATCCGCTTCAGCAGCCGCACGTGGGCGGTGCGGCCCACCGCCGACAGGGCCCGGCGCACCAGGTTGTCGTCGCCGTCGGGCACCTCGAGGCCCGACGCACCGGTGACCTCCAGGCGGTCACCCTCGTCGAAGACGAGCTCGTCGCAGAGGTCGAGGGCGACCATCTCGGCGTCGATCAGGTGGTAGCCGTCGGGGCGGCGGCCGAGGATCCGAAGCGAGAGCGTCAGCTTGGCGGGGGCGCGCACGCCGCCAGCCTGCCCCATTCCTCGACGCCGAGCTCTTCCGCCCGGGCCTCGGGCCGGATGCCGGCGGCGGCGAAGTCGTCCGGCCCCACCAGGCCGGCCAGCGAGCGCCGGAGCATCTTGCGGCGCTGCCCGAACCCGGCCCGCACCAGGGAGAAGAGCCGGGCCGGGTCGGCGTCGGTGGCCGGCGCCGGGCGGCGCACGATCGACACCAGCGCCGACTCCACGTTCGGCCTCGGCAGGAACACCGAGGCCGGCACGGCCCCCACCACCGTCGCCTCGGCCCAGTAGGCGACCTTCACCGACACGGCCCCGTAGGCCTCGTCGCCGGCACGGGCGGCCAGCCGCTCGGCCACCTCCCGCTGGACCATGACGAGCATCCGGCGGATGGCCGGCACGCCGTCGAGCAGGTCGGCCACCAGCGGCGTCGCCAGGTTGTAGGGAAGGTTGGCGACGAGCACCCACGGCCCGCCCCCGCCCCCGCCCCCGCTCCCGCCGTCGCCGTCGCCGCCGCCGAGCAGGGCCGCCCAGTCGAGCCGGAGGGCGTCGCCCTCGACCACCCGCACGCCCCTGGGCTCGACCTGCTCCCTGAGCAGGGGCACGAGGTGGCGGTCGACCTCGACGGCCGTGACCGCCGCGCCGGTCTCGGCCAGGGCCAGGGTGAGCGAGCCGAGGCCGGCGCCGATCTCGACCACCCGGTCGCCCTCGCCCACCGCGGCCAGGCGGGCGATGCGGCGCACGGTGTTGGCGTCGACCACGAAGTTCTGGCCGAGCGCCCGGCTGGGGTGGCGCCCGACGCGGGCCAGGAGGTCGGCGACCTCGGCCCTCGTCAGCGTCACCAGGTGATGGTGACAGCCAGGACGCCGACCGACGTGGGCGCCAGCTGCTCGAAGTCCTCGGGCGCCAGGTCGATGATGAGGCCGGCGACGAACGGGCCGCGGTCGCCGACCGTGCAGGTGACGACGCCCCCGTTGTCGGCGGTGACCGTCACCACGGTGCCGAACTCGAGCGTGCGGTGGGCGCACACCCCGGCCTGCTGGACGTACCAGGTGGCCCGGCCGGTCTGGGAGGTGCCGACGATGGGCGGGGTGGTCACCGCCGTGCGGGCCGGGGTGGTTGTGCTGGTGGT
This sequence comes from Acidimicrobiia bacterium, assembly GCA_050249235.1. Taxonomy (GTDB): domain Bacteria; phylum Actinomycetota; class Acidimicrobiia; order Acidimicrobiales; family CADCSY01; genus JAEKLB01. The sequence goes on from JBFWQW010000049.1 coordinate 6,802, forward strand.
CGTCGTCGCCGGAGGCTTCGCCACCGCCTTCGGCCTCGGCTTCGGCGCCGTCGTGGTGGTGGTCGGCGGCGGGGCGGTGGTCGTGGTGGTCGTCGTCGTGGTCGTGGTCGTCACCGTGGCCGGCAGGGTGTCGAGCACGTCACCGGTGACCGGACCGGGCGCCCCGCCGAGCCGGGCCGACACCAGCTCGGTGGACGCCGTCTGCTGGTCCGTGCCGTCCGGCGCCGCGGCACCGCCCCGGGCCAGGCCGGGCAGGAGGGCAGGCAGCAGGACCAGCGTGATCACCACGTTGGCCAGGAACCAGGCGCGCCGGTTGGCGCCGAACTTCCTCGACAGGTCTCCGCCCTCCCGAAGTTGACGCCCGGACCGTAGGGGCCGTCGTCACGCGACCGCAACCTGCCGGCGACGGCGCCCGTGACGTCATGCAAGGGAATCGGGGGGGATTCAGGGCAGGCGGAAGAGGCGGGTCGCGGTGGCCGACGTGGCCGCCGCCACCTCGGCGACGGCCAGGCCCTTGGCCGCGGCCAGGGCGGCGCCGACGGCGGGCAGCCAGGCCGGGCGGTTGGGCCGGCCCCGGTGGGGCACGGGGGCCAGGTAGGGGCTGTCGGTCTCGACCGCGAGGCGGTCGAGCGGGCACAGCGCGGCGGCGGCGCGGACGTCGGCCGCGGTCTTGAACGACACGATGCCGCTGAACGAGAGCATCCCGCCCCGGTCGAGTGCCAGCCGGGCCTCGGCCGGGCCGCCGGTGAAGCAGTGGAAGACGGTCCGCTCGGGCACGCCCACCTCGTCGAGCACGCCGAAGGTGTCGTCCCACGCCTCGCGGGTGTGGATCACGAGGGCCAGGTCGTGCCGGAGCGCCAGGGCCACCTGGGCCGCGAACGCCGAGCGCTGCACGTCGCGGGGCGAGTGGTCGTAGTGGTAGTCGAGCCCGCACTCGCCCACCGCCACCACCCGGGGCTCGGCCAGCAGCGACTCGGCGGCGGCCAGGTCGGCACCGGCCGCGTCGTGGGGGTGCACCCCGACCGTGGCCCACACGTCGGGATGGCGCCCGGCGACGGCGATGGCGGCCCGGCTGGTCTCGACCGTGGTGCCGACGCTCACGAACCGGTCGACACCGGCCGAGCGGGCCTCGGCCAGCACCTCCTCGCCGACGCCCTCCCAGGGCACGTGGCAGTGGCTGTCGGTCCACACGGCGACGATCCGGTCAGGACTGGATGCGGGGGAAGAGCGGCGCGCCCTTCTCGACCCGCAGCCCACCCGGGTAGCCGCCCCACACCGCCGCGGCGGGGAGACGCTGCTCGTCGGGCGAGCCGTCGAGGCCGATGCGCCGCCACAGCTCCCGGCAGGCGTCGGGGATCGCCGGCGAGGCGAGGACGGCGACGAGGCGGAGCACCTCGAGGGCGTCGCCCAGCACCCCGTCGACCGCGGGGCCGGGCTCGGCCTTCCAGGGCTCGTTGGACTCGAGGTGGGCGTTGGCCTCCCGGATCAGCCGCCAGGTGGTCTCGTGCGCCTCCGTGGGCTGGTTGCGCTCCCAGGCGTCGGCCGCGGGGGCGTAGGCCTCGGGGGCGACGGCCGCCAGCGGGCTGGCGGCCGTAGGGGCGGGGCCGATGCCGCCGCACTTCTTGTCGACCACGGTGGCCACCCGGCTGAGCAGGTTGCCGAGGTTGTTGGCGAGGTCCGAGTTGTAGCGGGCGACCATGCCCTCGTAGGAGAAGTCGCCGTCGGGACCGAAGGCGAGGTCGCGGAGGAAGTGGTGGCGGAAGCCGTCGACGCCGAAGTCGGCCACGAGGTCGGCCGGCGCGATCTGGTTGAGCGCCGTCTTGCTCATCTTCTCGCCGCCGACGAGGAGGAAGCCGTGGACGTGCACGTGGGCCGGCGGCTCGAGGCCGGCCGCCATGCACATCGCCGGCCAGTAGACGCAGTGGAAGCGGAGGATGTCCTTGCCGATGAGGTGGTGCACGGCCGGCCAGAACCGCTCGAAGCGGCCGGCGTCCTCGCCCCGGTAGTCGATGGCGGTGAGGTAGTTGACCAGCGCGTCGTACCAGACGTAGAAGACGTGGCCCGGCGCCCAGGGCACCGGCACGCCCCACTCGAGCGACGTCCGGGTGATGGACACGTCCCGCAGCCCGCCCCGGATGAGGCCGATGGCCTCGTTGCGCTTCGACTCCGGCGTCACTGCTCCCGGGTTGGCGGCGTACCAGTCGAGGAGGCGCTGCTCGTAGCGGCTCAGCTTGAAGAACCAGTTCTCCTCGACCAGCACCTCGACCGGGCGGCCGTGGATCGGGCAGTTGCCGTCGACCAGGTCGGACTCGGCGTAGTAGCCCTCGCAGGACACGCAGTACGGGCCCTCGTAGGTGTCGAGCTCGATGTCGCCGTTGTCGTAGATGCGCTGGAGCAGCTCCTGCACGGTGGCGTGGTGGCGGGCTTCCGTGGTGCGGATGAAGGCGTCGTAGGAGATGCCGAGCTGGTCCCACGCCTCGCGGAACCGCTGGCTCGTGCGGTCGGCCTGCTCCACGGGGGTGAGCCTGTTGGCGTCGGCCGCCCGCTGGATCTTGAGGCCGTGCTCGTCGGTGCCGGTGAGGAAGAACACGTCGTCGCCGAGCAGCCGGTGCCACCGGGCGGCGGCGTCGGCCGAGACGGTCGTGTAGGCGTGGCCGATGTGGGGCGCGTCGTTGACGTAGTAGATCGGCGTCGTGACGTAGAACGGGCGGGCCACCGGCGGAACGGTACCGGCCCGCCTACGGCTCCCCATCCGGCGATTCGGCCGCCGGCCGGGCGGGCCGGCGGTGGGCCAGGTCGTAGACGCGGCGCCTCGGCACCCCGAAGGTGTCGGCCACCTCGGCCACCGCGTCCCGGGTGGACAGGCCCCGGGCGACGAGGCCGGCGAGGGCGGCGGCCAGCTCGTCGTCGGGCACCGCCGCGGGCGGTGGGGCGCCGCCCAGGACGACGACGTGCTCGCCCCGGGGTGCCACCGTCGCGGTCCGCTCGAGGGCGGCGGCGAGGCTGCCCCGCCACACCTCCTCGTGCAGCTTGGTGAGCTCCCGGGCCAGCGCCACCGGCCGGGCCGGGCCGCAGACGGCGGCCAGGTCCTCCAGCGTGCGGGCCAGGCGGTGGGGCGCCTCGTAGAGCACGACCGTGCGGGCCTCGACGGCCACCGCCGCCAGCCGGGCCGACCGGTCGGCGCCGGTCCGGGGCAGGAAGCCCTCGAAGGTGAACCGGTCGGTGGGCAGCCCGCTCGCCACCAGGCCGGCGATGGCGGCCGTCGGGCCCGGCACCACCCGGACCTCGTGGCCGGCGTCGACGGCCGCCCGGACCAGCCGCTCGCCGGGATCGGAGATGCCGGGGGTGCCGGCGTCGGTGACCACCACCACCGTCTCGCCGAGCGCCAGCCGCTCGAGCACCTGCCCGGCGGCGGCGGCCTCGTTGTGGCCGTGGGCGGCGAGGAGGCGGCGGGCCTTCACGCCGGCCGCCTGCAGGAGCCGGCCGGTGCGACGGGTGTCCTCGCACACCACCACGTCGGCGTCGGCCATGGCCTGCACCGCCCGGGGCGAGAGGTCGTCGAGGTTGCCGATGGGCGTCGAGACGAGGACCAGGACGCCCGTCACCTCGCCTCCAGCACGTCGCCGACCTCGATGCCCCACCGGGCGAACGACCCGGCCTCGGCCTCCAGCACGGCCTTGGCCCGGAACCGGGGGCGGCCGATGCGGAAGGGGCGCATGGTCGTGATGGCCAGCACCTCGGAGTCGGCCCCCAGGTAGGCGACGTCGATGGCGAAGTCCATGGCCAGGGTGTGGACCGCGAAGGCCGGCACGAGCAGCAGCGCCCCGTCGATGCCGTCCCGCCCGATCAGCCCCTGGCGCCTCGCCACCCGGGTGTCGGCCACCTCGACCGACGCCAGCACCTCGCCCTCACGGCACAGCCACGGCATCTCGAACCTCCGACGTCACGTCACGACACGCGGGATGCGGCCGACCCGCGCCGACGCTCCGAGACCTTCCGACGCCGGGACCGGCCCGCCGTCGCCGCCATCATGCCCCCGCCCGGGCCCCGCCCGGTCTGCCCCCCTTGAGCGACAGAGCAATGGTCAGACGTTGAAGCGGAACTCGAGGACGTCGCCGTCGACGACCTCGTAGTCCTTGCCCTCGGTGCGGAGCTTGCCGACGTCACGGGCCTTCGACCAGGAGCCGAGCTCGAGCAGGTCGTCCCAGTGGATGCACTCGGCCTTGATGAAGCCCCGCTGGAAGTCGGTGTGGATCACCCCGGCGCACTCGGGCGCCTTGGCGCCGGCCCGGAAGGTCCAGGCCCGGGACTCGTCCTCGCCGGTGGTGAAGAAGGTGCGCCGGCCGAGGAGCCGGTAGGCCGACTGGATGAGCCGGGCGACGACGCCTTCGCCGAGCCCGTAGGCGTCGAGCAGCTCGGCCCGCTCGTCGGGGGGCAGCTGGGACGCCTCGGCCTCGAGCTGCACGCACATGGGCAGCACCTCGGCGCCGGCCCCGAAGGCGTCCCGCACGGGGGCGGCGACGGCGTCGGCTTCGGCCAGCTGGTCCTCGCCGATGTTCACCACCACGAGCACCGGCTTGTTGGTGAGCAGGAACCACGGCTTGAGCAGCGCCCTGGTCTCGGCGTCGAGCTCCGACCGGTAGATCGGCGTCCCCTCGGCGAGCACGGCGTAGGCGGCGTCGGCGGCGGCCACCTCGAGGAGGAGGGCCTTGTCGTTGCGGGCCGCCTTGCGCTGGCGCTCGATCCGGCCCTCGAGGCTCTGGAGGTCGGCCAGGGCCAGCTCGGTCTCGACCGTGGCCAGGTGCTCGAGCGGGTCGTGCGACCCGGTGACGTCGTCGTCGGCGAAGGCCCGGAGCACGAAGACGATGGCGTCGACGTCACGGATGTGGCCGAGGAAGCGGTTGCCCAGCCCCTCGCCCTTGTTGGCCCCCGCGACCAGCCCGGCGATGTCGACGAACTCGGTGAGGGCGTGGACGATCTTGGCGCTGTTGGAGAGCGCGGCCAGCCGGTCGAGCCGCTCGTCGGGCACCTGGGTGACGGCGATGTTCGGGTCGATGGTGGCGAACGGGTAGGCGGCCGCCAGCGCATCGCCGCCCGACAGGGCGTTGAAGAGCGACGACTTCCCGGCGTTGGGGAGGCCGACGAAGCCGAACCGTTCCACGGGTCGAGGCTAGAGCGGCCCGCCCCCGGCGCCCGCTTCGCCGCCTTCTGGCGGCTCACCGACACCCGGTGTGGCTCAGCGACCAGAACGGTGGCTGGACGGCGTACGGTCGGCGTCCATGGGGGAAACGGGGTTCCCGGCCTACCGGCAGCTCGGGGTGGAGGTGGCGGGGCCGGTGGCGACGGTCACGATCACCAACGGCGAGCGCAACAGCTGGAGCGAGATCATGAACGCCGAGCTCCACGACGTGGTGCGCCGCCTCGACGGGCGCGACGACGTGCGGGCCGTCGTGATCACCGGCGCCGGGCGGGTGTTCTCCACCGGCTACGACCTGAGCGGCGGGCGGATCGGCGGCGGCGACCGGGAGCTGGCCCCGGGCGTGGACGACACGCCGTTCACGCCGGACCGGGCCCGCAAGCCGGTGATCGCCGCCCTGAACGGCGACGCCGTCGGCGGCGGCACCACCTTCCCCCTCCTGTGCGACATCCGCTACGTGGCGGCCGGCGCCAAGCTGGCCTTCCCCTTCGTGCGCCGGGGCATCGCCACCGAGTACGGGGCGTCGTGGCTCACGCCCCGCCTGGTGGGGCTGCCCACCGCCCTCGACCTCGTGCTCACCGGTCGCACCTTCAGCGCCGAGGAGGCGGTCGAGCGGGGCCTGTGCCACCGGCTCCTCCCGGCCGAGGAGGTCCTACCCGAGGCCCACCGCCTCGCCGCCGAGATCGCCGAGCGCACCTCGCCCGAGGCCGTCGCCGTCGTGAAGCGCCTCCTCTGGGACGGCCTCGAGCGCACCTTCGACGCCGCCGTCGAGGTCGAGCGGGCCTGGTTCAGCTGGACCCTCGGCCGGCCGGACGCCACCGAGGGCGTCCGCTCGTTCATGGAGAAGCGCCCGCCGGCATGGGTCGGCCGCCCGAGCGAGGTCCCCGCCGACCCGCCCTGAGCGGTCCGACCCGTGCGTTCTGCACCGTCGCCGACCGCCGAGGTGGTCGACGTAGGACATGACGAGGTGCCAGCCCCCATCCCGCCGGGGCGGGGAGCCGGCCGGCGGGACCGTAGGGTCCGACCCGTGGAGCCCGCCGCCGAGGGACGCTGGCGGGCCGCCGGCGGTGTGGTCGGCCCGGCCGCCTTCGTCGCCGCGTGGTCGGTGCTCGGCGCGGTGAGGCCCGGCTACTCGGCGGTCCACGACCCGATCAGCCGCCTGGCCGAGGTGGGAGCCTCGACGCGGGTGCCCATGACCCTCGGCTTCCTGGCCTTCGGCGCGGGGGTGGCCGCCTACGCCGGCTCGCTGCGGCGGGCCCTCCCCGGCGGCGCCGCCACCGCGGCGGCGGCCACGGCCGCGGCCACCGTCGGGGTGGCCCTCCTCCCGCTCGGGGCGTCGTTCGGCGACGGGCCCCACGGGGTGGCCGCCGGCATCGGCTACGCCACGCTGGCCGCCGTCCCCCTCCTCGGGGCCCGGGCGCTGGCGGCCCGGGGCGAGCGGACCGCGGCGGCCTGGTCGGTGGCGAGCGGCGTCGCCGCCGCCGTCGGTCTCCTCCGGGGCCGATGGGACGGCGACCGTCCGTCACCCTCCCACCCTCCGAGGTGAGGTCAGGTCGACTCGTCAGCGAGCCGAACGAACTGGGTGCGCATCTCGCCGCTGAGCGGCGACAGGCGCACCGAGTTCATGAGGTTGAGCCGGGACGGGTGGCAGGTCAGAGGGGGACGTCGGTCGGTCGGCGGGCCTCGAAGCCCCGCAGGGTGTCGTAGCCGGCCGAGCGGAGGAGGGCCCGCACGTCCTCCCGGCGGTCGGCCACGTCCGACAGGCGGTGGGCGTCGGAGGCGGTGGTGACGGGAACGTCCCGGTCCCGGAAGCGGCGCAGCAGGGGCGGGGCCGGGTAGGCCTCGCCGATCGGCTTGCGCCACCCGGCCGAGCTCACCTCGGCGGCCATGCCCGACGACGACGCCGCCTCGGCCATGCGGTCGTAGAACTCGTCGGGCACGTCGGGCACCCGGCCGGTGACCTTGCAGAGGTCGGGATGGGCGAGGACGTCGCAGGTGCCGGTGGCGGCCAGCTCCTCGAGGCAGCGGGTGTACTGGTCCCACACCACCTCGACCCGGCGCCGGCCCCATTCCTCGTCGAAGCGGGGCACGCCCCAGTTGTCGAAGCCCCACGAGCCGATCCAGTGGACCGAACCCAGGAGCACGTCGAACGGGTAGCCGGCCAGCAGCCGGGCGACGTCGTCCATGCGGCCGGCGTAGTAGTCGACCTCGAGGCCCACCACCACGGGGAGGCCCTCGGCCCTGGCCGCCAGGGCCACCTCGACGTACCGGTCGAGGTCGGCCCCCTGGTCGCCGGACCAGACCCTCGCCATGGTCGACGCCAGCTCCGGCTCGGGGTCGTCGTCCCACCAGCCGGCCAGCACGGCGTCGGCCTGGCGGAACCGGTGGAGGTGCTCGGTGAGGGCGATCTGGGCCACGCCCTCGGCCCGGGCCCGCTCGCAGTAGGCGGCCACCTGCTCGAGCGTCGACTCGAGCGGGCCGGCGCCGTGCTCCCAGAGGTGCAGGTGGTAGTCGAGCACCGGCCGAGTATGGACCGCTACCCCCGGAGGGCGGCGCCGACGGCCAGCAGCGAGGCCAGGTCGACGACGTCGTGGTCGAGCTGGGGCACGGCGACGACGGGGTGGCCGAGCGCCTCGAGGGACGACCGCTGGACCGCCTCCCGCTGGGCCGCCACCCGCAGCCGCCCGAAGCTCTCCCCCACCTCGGCGAGCACCCGGGCCAGCAGCTCGGGTTCGTTCGGCTCGAGCGCGGCGGCCAGCGCCGGCGCCTCGGCCTCGAGCCGGTCGGCGAGGGCGCCCTGGGCGTCGTCGAGCAGCCCGGCCGGCAGGACCTTGTTGAGCACGACGGCGCCGAGGTGGAGGCGCCGGGTGGCCAGGGCCTCGACGAAGAACGTCGCCTCCCGGACGGGCACGGCCGACAGGGTGGTGACCACCACGAACGACGTGCGGTCGTCGGCCAGCACCCGTTCGACGGCCCGGGCCCGCTCGACGAACCCGTCGTACATCGACTCGAGGAGCGTGAAGAACTCGGCGATGTCCCGCAGGAAGGCGGCGCCGAGCACCCGGTCGGCCACCACGTAGAAGGGCTTCGACGCCAGCCCGAGCAGGCGGTGCCGGGCCGGGGCGACGAGCAGGCGGAGGAAGCGGCTGGTGAAGAAGTCGGCCATCCGGCCCGGGGCCTCGAGGAAGTCGATGGCGTGCCGGGACGGCGGGGTGTCGACCACGATCAGGTCCCACTCGCCCGACGCGTGGAGCTCGTGGAGCCGCTCCATGGCCACGTAGTCGTGGCTCTGGACCATGCGGCCGGTGAGCGTGTCGTAGAGCGGGTTGGCGAGGATGGCGTCGCGGGTGGCGGCATCCGGGGCGTGCCGGCGGACGAGGTCGTCCCAGCCCTGCTTCGTGTCGAGCATGGCGGCCCAGAGCTCGCCCCGCGGTCGGAGCCCGGAGGCGGCGAACGCGCCGGCGGGCACCCGGGTGGCCTCGTTGCCGAGACGCCCGACGCCCATCGCGTCGGCCAGCCGCCGGGCCGGGTCGACGGTGAGCACGAGCACCCGGCCGCCGAGCTCCGTGGCGGCCAAGGTCGCCAGGGCGGCCGCGGTGGTCGTCTTTCCCACGCCGCCGGCCCCGCAGGTGACGACGATCTCCCTGGCCGCCAGCAGCTGCTCGAGCTGGCTCACAGCTCGTCGGCCAGGTGGTCGGCCAGGCGGTGGACGGCCCGGATGCCGGTGTCGCGAGCGAAGAGCTCTGGCAGGTAGAGCACGGGGACGCCCTCGGGAAGCCCGGCCCGCAGCGTGGCGAGGTGGGTGGCCCCCGATCGCCGCAGGCCGACGGCGAGCCGGGCGGCGTCGAGCACCACGCCGACGTCGGCGCCGACCGCGGCGCTCAGGCTGTCGACACCGTTGGTGGCCAGCCGCTCGAACGCCTCCTCCTCGGCCCGGCCGAAGAGCTCGGGCAGCACCCGGTTCACCACCACGCCGGCCAGCCCGACGTCGACGTCGTCGTCGGCCAGCCGGGCGACCAGCTCGAGCGCCTCGGTGACCGGGGTCTCCTCCGGCGTGGTCACCACCACCGCGCCCGTGGTGGCCCGGTCGCTCAGCAGCGCCGCCAGCCACTCGGCCTGCTCACGCACGAGGCCCATGGTGATGAGGTCGTCGATGGCCCGGGGGGCCCGCAGCTGGGCGATGACATGGCCCGTGGCGGGACCGTCGACCACCACCAGGTCGTGGTCGCCGTCGCGCACCTCCCAGCCGAGCTTGCCGATGGCGAGGATCTCCCGCACGCCGGGGGCGGCGTTGGCGACGAAGTCGAAGGTGCGGGCCAGCGGGCCGATCCGGGCGACCAGCGGCAGCTTCAGCTGGAGTTGGAGGTACTCGCGCAGCGCCGACTCGGTGTCGACGGCCAGCGCCTGCAGCCCCGGCTCGACGACCTTCGGCTCGTAGGCGAGGGGACCCGTCTCGAGGACGGTGCCGAGCCCACCGGAGGGGTCGCTCTCGCACAGCAGCGTGCGGCGGCCGGTGCGGGCGGCCAGCACGGCCAACCCGGCGGCGACCGTCGTGCGGCCCACCCCTCCCTTGCCGGTGACGACGAGCAGCCGGTGGTCGAGAAGGCCGCGCGGCTCGCTCACCTGCCACCGGCCCGGCCGGGCCGCCCGGCGCCGCCCGTCTCAGCCTCCGGCGAAGCCGATGCGCCGCTCGTTGTCGCGGGCGCCGATCTCGACGTAGGCCAGCTTGCCGGTGGGCACGCCGACCTGGCGGCCCTTCCGGTCGGTGAACCACAGGACGGACGTCTCGCCGGCGGCCAGCGCCGCCTCGACCCGGGACCGCACGGCGTCGGAGTCGTCGTCGGCCAGGTCGACCTCGATCTCCTTGGGCGAATAGGTCACACCGATGCGAACGTCCACGGCCGGCCACTGTAGGGGTACCTCCCGCCGGGTCGGGCCGGCCGCCCCGATTCGCGGCTCCCGACCCGTGCCCGCCCGCCCGCCCGTCGGGGCCGGCGGCCGGGGGTGAAGCGTCCCACGAGGACGACGCCGCGCCGGCGGGACCCGGCAGGGAACAACGCCGCCGACCCGGTCGTTGAATGGTTGACGCTTCAACCAATTCCTGGAGGCCAGCCATGCCCGCGGTCACCGCCGACACCCTCACCCTCCCCCGCATCGACCGGCCCGGCCCCGACGCGATCGGACGGCCCGTCGCCGGGGTCACCACCGCCCCCCGGGGCACCGAGGGTCTCGGCTTCCCGGTGCGCCGGGCCTTCGCCGGCGTCGACCTGGCCGACCTCGACCCGTTCATCCACATGGACGAGATGGGCGAGGTCGACTACGCGCCGGGTGAGCCCAAGGGCACCGACTGGCACCCCCACCGGGGCTTCGAGACCGTCACCTACATGATCGACGGGACGTTCCAGCACCAGGACTCGAACGGCGGTGGTGGCCTGATCGCCGACGGCGCCACCCAGTGGATGACCGCCGGCGGCGGCATCCTCCACATCGAGACCCCGCCGGAGAGGCTCGTGGTCTCGGGCGGGCGCTTCCACGGCATCCAGCTCTGGGTGAACCTGCCGGCCCGGGACAAGCTGGTGGCCCCCCGCTACCAGAGCCTCGAAGCCGACCGGGTCACGCTGCTGTCGTCCGCCGACGGCGCATCGCTCGTGCGGCTGATCGCCGGCGACGTCGGCGGCCACCGCGGGCCGGGCGCCACCTACACGCCGATCACGGTGGCCCACGCCACCGTGGCGCCGGGCGCCCGCCTCGAGATCCCCTGGCGGGCCGACTTCAACGCGCTCGCCTACGTGCTGGCCGGCGAGGGAATCGCCGGCGGCGACGGGCACCCCGTCGCCGCCGGGCAGCTGGTCCGGTTCGGCGCCGGCGACTCGCTGGTGCTCGGCGCCGGCCCGGCCCGTCCGGTCGAGGTCCTCCTGCTCGGGGGCCGGCCGATCCGCGAGCCCGTGGCGGCCTACGGCCCGTTCGTGATGAACACCCGGGACGAGCTGCAGCAGGCCATGGACGACTACCAGGCCGGCCGCCTCGGCCGGGTCCCGGACAACGGCCTGCGCCCCTACCGGCCCCGCTGACGCACGGGACCACGTGTTCTGGGGGTGGGCTCCGGGCCGTTCAGCCGGCGGCGAGGTACTCGTCGCGCAGGACCCGCTTGTAGAGCTTCCCGTTGTCGCGGCGGGGCAACGAGTCGCGGAAGTCGAGCCGCTTCGGGACCTTGAGCTTGGCCAGCTTGGCCGTGCACTCGGCGAGGAGCTCGGCGCGGAGCTCGTCGTCGCCGTCGATGCCCGGGGCCGGCTGGACCACGGCGCACACGTGCTGGCCCCAGTCGTCGTCGGGGAGCCCGAAGACGGCGGCGTCGGCGACCTTCGGGTGCGAGCTGAGCACCGACTCGATCTCGGCCGGGTAGACGTTCACGCCGCCGGTGATGATGAGGTCGGTGCGGCGGTCGAGCAGGAAGAGCGAGCCGTCCTCGTCCTTGTAGCCGATGTCGCCGAGGCTGAAGAGGTTGCCCCGCCGGCTGTTGGCCGTCTTCTCCGGATCGCCCTTGTACTCGAAGGCGATGGGCTCGCCGGTGCCGAAGTAGATGCTGCCGGCCTCGCCCGGCGGGGCCTCGTTGCCGTCGTCGTCGAGCACGTGGACGCTGGTCCCCTCCCACGCCGTGCCCACCGTCCCCGGCTTGGCGAGCCAGTCCTCGGGCCGGGCCGTGGTGCCGCCCCCCTCGGTGCCGGCGTAGAACTCCCAGATCACCGGGCCCCACCAGTCGAGCATCCGCTGCTTGACGCCGATCGGGCAGGGGGCGGCGGCGTGCACGACGGTCTTGAGGCTGGACGTGTCGGCCGCGGCCCGCACGTCGTCGGGCAGCTCGAGGAGCCGGTGGAACTGGGTCGGCACCATGAACGTGTTGTTCACGCCGAACCGGGCGATGGCGTCGAGGGCACCCTGGGCCGTCCACCGCTCCGGCACGACGATGGCGTGGCCGAGGTGCAGGGCGTTCATGCCCCAGCCGGACGGGGCGGCGTGGTACAGCGGGCACGACACGAGGTGGACGTCGTGGCCGGGCTCCAGCTCGAAGCGGGACGCGTAGGCGATGCCGCCGAGGGCGGCCAGGTCCGGCGGGAACGAGGCCATGGCCCGGTACACGGCCTTCGGCCGGCCGGTGGTGCCGGACGTGTAGAACATCGGCCCGCCCATCACGCGGGGCTCCGGGGGCGCGTCGGAGGCCGCCGCCTTGGCCTCCTCGAGCGGGGTGAACCCGTCGATCAGGCCCCGCACGCTGAAGCGCACGGTGGGGCCGCCGGCGATGCGGGCCAGGGCACCCGTGACCCCCTCGGCGTGGCGGGCGTCGACGATCAGGCCCTTGGCCCCGGAGTCCTCGAGCAGGTAGGCCACCTCGTCGGCGACGAGGTGGAAGCTGATCGGCACCATCCGGATGCCCGACTCCTGCACGGCGAGGATCACCTCGACGGTCGCCAGCTGGTTGGGCAGGACGACGCCGACGATGT
>JBFWQW010000049.1:19597-20856 GCA_050249235.1 Acidimicrobiia bacterium
AGCAGGTAGGCCACCTCGTCGGCGACGAGGTGGAAGCTGATCGGCACCATCCGGATGCCCGACTCCTGCACGGCGAGGATCACCTCGACGGTCGCCAGCTGGTTGGGCAGGACGACGCCGACGATGTCGCCCGGGCCGATGCCGGCGTCCTTGAGCGCGTTGGCCACCCGCCGGGCGTTGCCGACGAGCTCGGCGTAGCTGACCGGGCCGTCGTCCTGCAGCACGGCCGGCCGGCCGGGCTCGGTCGCCGCGATCTCCCACAAGCCAGCCATCGCCGTCCCCTCCCGGTCGGTCGTCCCCTTCGGGCCGGCGGCGACGGTACCGCCACCCGCCGCCGCCGTCTCCCCCGCTGTCCGCCGGGCCGGACCGCCGCGAGGGCCGTCGCTAGGGTGCGCACCGAGCGCCGACGACGCACCGGGGGGTGGCATGGACGAGACCGTCACCGAGGACACACCGTTCGTCCCCGAGGACGACACCTACCACGACGCGTCGGACGACCCGTACTGGTTCGAGACGACCTGGTGGTGCTTCAACGTGCCGGAGCGCCGCATCGGCGCCTGGCTGCACGCCGGCTACCACGCCAACCGCAACGAGGTCACCTGGCGGGTCTTCGCCTGGGACCCGCGGGGCGCCGACCCCGGGCGCCTCGCCTACTACGCCAACCGGCCGAACGTCCCGATGCCGGCCGACGCCGACCTGCGTGACATCACGTTCCCCGGGGGCGGCTTCGGCGTGAAGATGCTGCGGCCGCTCATGGACTACGGGATCACATACCTCGACGCCGACGCCGGGTTCTCGATCGAGCTCGAGCACCGCAGCGTGCACCCGCCCCGGCGCTTCACCCCGGGCGAGGCCCCGGCCATGCACAACCCCCACCTCGACCAGCTCGGCCACGTCGTCGGGGAGCTCGTGCTCGACGGCGAGCGGATCGCCGTCGACTGCTACTCGGTGCGCGACCGGACCTGGGGCCCCCGGGGCGGCCCGCACTCGCAGAGCCAGAAGCCCGCCTACGTCCGCGGCGAGCACCGGGTGCGCGAGCCGGGCGGGCCCCGGTGGCGGGAGGTCGAGCGGGAGCGGGGCCGGGGCCGGATCCAGTACGTCTTCGGCCACACCGACGAGCGCACCGGCTTCCTCAGCTTCGTCCGGCCCCAGGACGGCGACGCCGCCGGCTGGTCGCCGATGACCGTGGGGTGGCTGCTGAAGGACGGCGTGTTCGAGCGGCTCGACAAGGCGCGGAGCCGCATGCGGAACTTCCGCGA
>JBFWQW010000050.1:0-20713 GCA_050249235.1 Acidimicrobiia bacterium
CACGTCGCCACCATCGAGACGGGCTACTTCGGGCTCGTCTTCGGGCGACCGTTCCCCGAGGCGCTGCCCTGGATGGAGGACGGCGAGCCGAACGGCGACCTGTGGGTCCGGGCCGGCGAGTCGTCGCAAGGCGTCGTCGCCTTCTGCCGGCGGGCCTGGGCCCATGCCGACGCAACCATCGAGGAGCTCGCGATCGACGCCGTCGGAGAGGTGCCGTGGTGGCCGGAAGGGGACCGGGAGCTCTCGCTCCATCGGGCCCTGGTCCACGTGCTCACCGACGTCTACCGCCATGCCAGCCACGCCGACGTGCTCCGCGAGTCGATCGACGGTGCCGTCGGGATGGACCGCCGGTGGTCCAACCTCCCCGCCGGTGACCAGCCGTGGTGGGCGGACCATCGAGCGAAGGTCGAGGCGGCCGCGCGGCAGGCGGGCGAGGTGACGTGACGGGCCGGCTGGCCTCAGCGACGGACGATGTCGTGCTCGAAGGCGAACGCCGTCGCCGCCGAGCGGGAGGACACGCCGATCTTCGTGAAGATGTTCGAGAGGTGCCGTGACACCGTCTTGACCGAGAGGACGAGCGAGCCGGCGATCTCGCTGTTGGTCATGCCCGACGCCGTCAGTCGCAGCACCTCGACCTCACGCTCGGTCAGCCCCCCGGGGAGGGAGCGCCTCGGGGCGTCACCGCTGGCGATGCGGGCCTCGAGCTGGGCCCCGATCTCGTCGAACAGCCGGGCCGCGGACCCGAACGAGTCCGCGGCACCGTGCTCGTCACCGGCCCGGCGGAGCGCTTCACCGATCAGGGTCCGGGTCGTGGCCACCTCGTAGGGGACGTCGAGCTGCTGCCAGGCGCGGCACGCGTCCCGCAGCGTGTCCAGGGCCCCAGGTTCGCCGACGGCGAGCCGCAGCCGCCCCCGGGTGGCCAGGGCGGTCGCCAGGAGGAACGCCGAGCCGTACCGGTCGGCGATCTGCTCCAGGTCGGACGCCGCGGCCGAGGCCTCGTCGAGGTCGTCGCCGGCGATGGCGATGTGGACGAGCATCGGCAGGAGCTTGGCCCTCGACAGCGGTGACGACCCGCAGCCGGCCATGCACCGGTCGATCGCCGCCCGGGCATCGGCGACGTGACCCTGCGCGAGCCGGAGGAGTGCGTAGCCACCGCACACCTGGCCGGTCATCTCCTCGGCCCGGCCGAAGGCCTCGGCGGCCGCCTCGAGGTCACCGAGGCGCCGCCGGATGTCGCCCATCTCGGCGAAGGCCGCGGCCGCGTTCGGCAGGTGGCTCCCGAGCAGCTCCTCGCCGGCGCGGGCCGCCTCCGCCGCCGCCTCGGCGAGCAACCCGCGACGCTTCAGCACGACGGCGTGGTGAACCCTGCAGATCCCGGGGAACACGGCCCGGGGATGCTGTTCCGACCAGGCCGCCGTGGCCGAGGTCCACTCGTCGGCCCGGTCGAGGTCGCCGACCTCCTCACAGGCGCTGACGAGGCTGCAGAAGACCTTGCCGGTCGAGTACGGCCGCAACCGCCCCTCGACCGCGAAGAGCATGGCGTCGTCGAGGCGGGCGAACCCTGCCTCCGGGTCACCGAGGTCGATGAGCACCCGCCCCAGGGCCTGGAGCGCCTCGGCCTCCAGATCGGCCGACCGGATCCGCCGGCCGAGCTCGACCGCCGAGCGGGCGGCGTCGGCCGCGGCGTCCAGCTCACCCCGACCGTGGGCCAGCTCGGCCTCGCGGAGCACCATGGCCCCGTACTCGGGGCTCTCCGGGTGGGGCTCGAGCGCGGCCCGGGCCCGGCGCAGCCACGTGGCCGCGATGACGGGCCGCACCCGCATCTGGTGGTGCTCGTAGAGCCACACCGAGCACTGGCCGGCCCGACGCCCGTCGCCGAGCCCGTCGTAGAGGCGGTAGGCCCCCTCGCGGGCGGCGATGCAGTCGTCGAGCCGACCCAGCCACCAGGCCGCGTCGGCGAGCAGGTCGAGGCGCTCGGCTTCCCCGGCCGGGTCGTCGATCGACACCGCGCTGCCGGCGTCGAACGCCGCCTGCCAGTCGTGGTGGGCGATGGCGTCTCGGAGAGTCGTGAGTGGGTCGTCGCTCATGGTGCTGGCATCCAAGGAGTGGCCCTCCAGGGCGCGGCCGACGCTACGCGCTCCTCCCGGCGGGCGGCTGGTGTCAGGATGCCGCCAGCTGGGCGCCGAGGTGCTGGAGCACCGGGCGGATCTCGGCCGACGGGCTGAACTCGACGAAGGTCACGCCCTCGTCGGTCCAGGCGGTGTGCCCGCCCGGCCAGTAGTAGAGGTCGCCGGCCCGGCAGGTCTCCTCGGTGCCGTCGGCGTGCCCGAGGGTGATCGAGCCGTCGAGCACGTACCCGGCGTGCGGGCACTGGCACCGGTCGCCGGGCAGGCCGACGAAGAGAGGCGTGAGGTCGACGCCGGCGGGGAGCCTGATCCAGCGCACGAGCTGGTCTCCCCACTCGATGCCTCGGGTCAGGATGCCGTCGACGTCCATCTCGACGGGGATCTCGTCGATGGTTGCCCGCATGTTCGGTTCTCCTCTGGGTCCGTGCCGGTCAGGTCCCGGCGGTTGCGACCAGCGTCCGCCGACCCGCCCCCGGTGCGCATCGGGACGACGCCGCAAGCGCCGGGCTCGCGGCGCGGCGACGCATGGGGCGTCCTGCCCATGCGGTGCCCGGCGTCGCGACCGAAGATGGGGCGCGTGGCCGATGACCGCCGGTCCGGGTCCGGCGCACGATGTGGTCATGGCGCAGCACGAACGTCCCGACGTCGGCGACCTGATCTCGGCCGGTCGAGACCGGGAAGCCGCCCGTCTGGGCGCATCCGGACCAGACCAACGCCTCGGAGGACCGATGGAACCCCTTGCCCAGCTCGACCAGCTCATGCCCGCGCTCGGCGGGCTCGTCACCACCATCACGCCCGACGAGCTCGACGAGCGGACGCCGTGCACCGAGTTCACCGTCCGCGGGGTGCTCGAGCACATGGTCGGCGGCGCCGCCCAGTTCGCCGCCGCATACCGGGGCGACGAGCCCCACGAGTTCGACACCGCGGACATCCTCCCGGAGTGGGAGCGGGCCATGACCGAGCTCGCCGCGGCCATCCGGGCGCCGGGCGCCCTCGAGAAGGAGGTGGCCGCGCCCTTCGGCGTCGTCTCCGGCGAGACGTTCGCCCGCTTCGTCGCCTTCGACGGGCTCGTCCACGGCTGGGACATCGCCCGGGCGACCGGCAGGGCCTACGACCCGCCGGACGAGCTGGTGGCCGCGGTCGACGAGTTCGCCCACGGCGCCGTCGACCCGCTCCGCGACGGCAGGACCTTCGCCGCCGCGACCGTGGCGCCCGCCGGCGCCGACCCGTTGACCCGTCTCGCCGCGTACACCGGCCGCACCGTCTGACGTTCCGGACCAAGGGAGAAGCGCCATGTCCATCACCGCGCCCGCGCTGCCCGACCAGGTCGCCAAGCTGCTCGGCCCGATCAGCGGGACCGCGACCGTCTGGGGACTCGAGCTGGCCGTACGGCTCGGGCTCGTCGACCTGCTGGCGACCCGTCCGGACGGGTTGAGCGCGGAGGACGCCGCTGGCGCCCTCGACCTCGACCCGCTCTACACGCACGTCATCCTGCGGTCGGCCTACGCCGCCGAGGTCCTGGAGCGTGACGGTGACCGGTACCGCCTCGCCGACCACATGGCCACCCTGCTGCTCGACCAGGACCACCCCGCGTTCCTCGGCGGCGCGCTCAAGGTGTTCGTGGCCATGCGGGAGACCTTCCTCGACCTCCGCCGCTTCGCCGGCACCGGCCAGCGGGAGTGGTGGTCGAACTTCGACCCCGAGTGGATCGACGCCGTGGGCACGCACTGCCAGGCCTACTACCGGCGCCTCGTGGACACCGTGCTGCCCCAGCTGCCGAAGGTGCAGGCCCGGTTCGTCGCCGGCGCCCGCCTCCTCGACGTCGCCTGCGGAACCTGCCGGGGACCGGCGAAGATCGTCGACGCCCACCCCGCCACCCGGGTCACCGCCGTCGACGCCGACGCCTACACGCTCGGGGTCGCCGAGCGGGAGATGAAGGAGCGCGGCATCGGCGACCGGTTCACCTTCGTCGAGTCGTTCCTCGAGTCGCTCGACATCGACGGGGGCCACGACGTCGCCCACGTCAACGTCTCGCTCCACGAGGCCCGCGACATCCCCGAGGCCGTCGCCCGGGTGCACCGGGCCCTCGAGCCCGGCGGCACCTTCCTCGTCTCGGAGTTCCCGTTCCCCGAGCACGAGGAGGACTGCCGCACCGTGCCCGGCCGGATCATGTGCGGTGTCCAGTTCTTCGAGTCCCACATCGGCTGCCAGCTGCTCCCCGCGGGGCACTTCGTCGAGCACCTCGAACGGGCGGGCTTCCGCGACGTCGGCGTCATCGACGTCAACCCCATGCACGTGGTCATCCACGGGACGAAGTAGCGCCGGCGCCCCGAGCGGCGCCCGGCTCAGGCGGTCGGAAGCGTGTACGCGAGCTCGTGCTTGGGCTCGTACAGCATGATCGGGTCGATGCCGGGCACCTCCAGCATCGCGACGAGCCCGTACCCCTCGTCGACGACGTCCGCAGCGAACGTCGCGCCCCGCGAGCGCAGGTCGCCCATCGTGGCTTCGAGGTCGTCGCACATCAGCGAGATCTGGTGCTGCCGGGGATGGTCGTAGGTCGTGCCCTCCCAGACCGAGTGGGTGGGATGCACCCCTATCTCGCTGCGGCCCGTCCCGAAGATCAGCCAGCCGGGCTCGGAGCCGGCGTCCTCGACATACGGCCAGCCGAGGACGTCCCGGAGGAATGCCCTCGTCGACGGCGCGTCGTCCGAGTAGACGAGCAGGTGGACCGAGGTGATCATCTCCCGGACGCTAGGCCCGTCGCGTCGCCCGTGACGGCCCGGCCGCGACTCGGGCACGGGTGAGTGCGTGACCCGGCTTGCGGATCGACTCGAGGTCGATCACGGCGTTCGGCACCTGACGCTCGGCGAGGACGTCGTTGACCTCCGACGCCACGGTCGACTTGCCGGCGCCGACGGTCCCGGTGAGGAGGAGGACGGCATCGGGCGACCTCCCCTCGACCGGTGCATCCGTCGCCCCGAGGGCGCTGCCAAGAGGGGGTTCCATCCGGCCCATGGAGACACGTGTGGGCCCACCGTCGGTCCGGGGCCGGGGCCGGGCCGGCGCACCGCTCGCCCCGGACCCCCGCCGGCAGCGGCGGAAGTCGGCGACCGGTCCCACGGTCGATCGCTATGCCCGGGCGGGCTCGGTCGCCAACCGCCGAGATCGGAGAGCGGCGCGCGCCTCCCGGCGACGATGAGCCGGGAACCGGAACGGGCGCGACCTGCCGCGCCGCCTCTCAGGCCGGCAGTGGTCGGAAGTGCGGGAGGCTGACCTCCGGGGTGACGGCGGTGAACACCACCTCGACGGGCATGCCGATCCGGACGGCGTCCGGGTCGATGTCGACGACGTTGCTGACCAGCTTCAGGTGCGGCTCCTCCGGCAGCTCGATGACCGCCAGCGTGTAGGGCACCTTCGTCATGAAGTAGGGGTCGAACGGCTGGAGCGGGATGGTGAACGTGTCCACCACGCCCCGGCCCGAGACCTGGCTCGGCGCCAGGTTCGTCCCCTGGCAGAACCGGCACACGAGCTTGGGCGGATGGATGTAGTGGCCGCAGTCGCCGCAGCGCTGGATGAGGAGCTTGTGCTCCCGGCAGCCGTCCCAGAAGAACTGGCTCAGGGCATCGGGACGGGGAACGATCGGCTGGGGC
This sequence comes from Acidimicrobiia bacterium, assembly GCA_050249235.1. Taxonomy (GTDB): domain Bacteria; phylum Actinomycetota; class Acidimicrobiia; order Acidimicrobiales; family CADCSY01; genus JAEKLB01. The sequence goes on from JBFWQW010000050.1 coordinate 5,777, forward strand.
GACGCGGCCGCTGTGCTCACGGCCCGAGTCTCCCCCGCCCCGGCCGCACCCCGCCACCGGGTCGCCGGTTGGTCGACACCCGGCGGAACGGATCCCGCGGTCGCGATAGAACGACCGTCGAGAGACCGGGGGGTCGGGAATGGTCAACGCAGCCAGCAGGGTCGCCATCGCCGGGGTGGGCTACTCGACCATCGGTCGACGTCTGCCCATCCCCGACGACGAGCTCGTCCGCCAGGCGGTCACCGCGGCGATGGACGACGCCGGGATGACTGTCGCCGACATCGACGGCATCAGCACGATGGGCGGCGACGCCATGTCCATCGGCTGGCTCCTCGGCATCATGCCGATCGACTACCACTTCACCTCCCCGGGGGGACCGGCGTTCATCGAGCCGACGGTGCAGGCGATCAACGCCGTGGCCGCCGGCATGGCCCACACCGTCCTGACCATCAGGCTCATCCGCCAGATGCCGGGTCAGACCGATCGCGTCCGTGCCCCCGCCGGCCCGCCCCGCGAGCCGGCGATGATCGACAGCGGTGGCTTCCTGGGCAGTGCCCGGGACCCCTTGGCGGCCGCCCAGTTCTCCGCCCCGTTCGGTACCGGGGCGGCCGCGGCGACCATCGCCGGCTTCCAGATGCAGGCCCACATGAGCCGGTACGGAACGACCGAGGAGCAGTTCGCGCAGAACGCGGTGAACCAGCGCTACCACGCCTCGATGAACGACGACGCGCTCCTGCGCGACCCGATCACGGTCGACGACTACCTCAACGCCCGCTACATCTCGAAGCCGGTCCGCCTCTTCGACTGCGACTACCCGTGCGATTCGGTGTCGGCGGTGATCTTCACCACCGCCGAGCGGGCCCGTGACTGGCGCAAGAAGCCGGTGCACGTCGAGTCCTGGGCGCTGTCGGCCATCCGCGACTTCGACATGGCGCTGCTCGAGGACCACACCGCGAACGCCCCGGTCCACTGCGCGGAGGCACTCTGGTCACGCACCGATCTGACGCCGGCCGACGTGGACTGCGCCCAGCTCTACGACGGGTTCACCATCATCACCTTCGAGTGGCTCGAGGCCCTCGGGTTCTGCGGGCCCGGGGAGGCCGGCCCGTTCATCCAGGCCGGCAACACCCGGCTCGGCGGCTCGCTGCCCGTCAACACCGACGGCGGCGCCTGCAACGTGGGCCGCCGCCACGGCGCCAACTTCTGCATCGAGGCCACCCGCCAGATCCGCGGCGGCGAGAGCGGCGAACGGCAGGTGCCGGGCTGCGAGGTGTCCGTCTGGGCCAACGCCGTCGGGCCCTACGCCGGCGCCGTGCTCCTCACCGCCTGAGCGCCCGCTCCGGCCTCGGGGCGCCTCCTGCGGCACCCCGACCACCAGGAGCATGTTCCTCCATCTCGACCGGGCCGGGGTCGTCCCGGCCGAGTCGACAGCGAACGGGATGGCGCGGCTGGGTCAGCCCCGGCCGGCCTGGCGGGCGGCGCTGGCGTTGTTGAAGGCGCTGACCTTGTCCTTGAAGTCGTCGGACATGAAGAGCAGCGTCTGGGCCATGCGGTCGAACTCGCGGGCCGTGCGGCGGTCGACGGTCTCGGCCACGTCGATGGCGTGCTTGGTGAGCCCCACCGCCTCGCGGGGCAGACCGGCCAGCTTCCGGGCGAAGGCCTGCACCTGCTCCTGGAAGGTGTCGGCCGGGTAGACGGCGTGCACGAGGCCGATGGCGAGGGCCTGCTGGGCGTCGACGGTCTCGCAGGCCATCGCCAGCCAGCGGGCCCAGTGGGGCCCGACGATCCGGGTGAGCCGGCTGATGCCCCCCGACCCCGGCAGGGTGGCGATGTTCTGGACCTCGGGGAGCGAGAAGGTGGCGCCCTCGGCCGCGAAGCGGAAGTCGCAGGACACGCCCATCTCGATGCCGACGCCGAGGCAGTGGCTCTGGGCCGCCAGGATCACCGGCTTCTCGATCGACTCGATCTCGTCGAAGAGGTCGTGGTGGGCCTCGGCGCGGTACTGCCGGCGCATGTTCGAGCCCCGCACGATGCCGTCGGTGCCCTCGCCGACGTTCAGGCGGAGGCTGGCGAAGTCGAGGCCCGACGTGAAGAAGCGCCCCTCGCCGGTGATGACGAGCACCCGCAGGTCGTCCTGGTCGCCCAGGTCGCGCACCGCGCCCTCGAGCAGGTCGAACATCGCCGGCGTCACGGCGTTGCGCTTGGCGTCCCGCGTGAAGGTGACGGTGATGACCCCGTCGGCGTCCTCCCGGCGGGCCTCGTCGGTCGCTGTCGCCTCGGTGCTGCTCATCCTCAGGTGTCCTCCCCCGCCTGTGGCCCGACGGCCAGCGCGTGCAGCGGGACTCTAGGAGCCAGCCCCGCCGGAGCGCATCCCCCAGGGCGTCCCCCCTCCCCCCACTTGGACCGGCGACGCCGCGGAGCGAGCCGCCGCGACCGACCCGGCTAGGTACACGCCAAGCTGCCGCAGCTGCGCATCACCAACGCTGCGGAGCGCCAGCGGAGCGAGCCTCCCCAGACCGTACGGCTGCGTGCACGCCCAGCTGCGCAGGCGAGGCGCCAGCCGAGCCGAAGCTGCGCATCGGCAACGCTGCGGAGCGCCAGCGAAGCGAGCCTCCCCAACAGGTACGGCTGCGTGCACGCCCAGCTGCGCAGGCGAGGCGCCAGCACAGCCGAAGCTGCGCATCGGCAACGCTGCGGAGCGCCAGCGAAGCGAGCCTCCCCAACAGGTACGGCTGCGTGCACGCCCAGCTGCGCAGGCGAGGCGCCAGCCCAGCCGAAGCTGCGCATCGGCAACGCTGCGCATGAACCTGGACACGGGGTCGACGCCCGAAGGGGGTTGTGCCAGAGTCCCGGACCGGACACGCCGTTCACTCACCGCCGGAGGATGCGAACATGGCAACACCCAGCACGGAAGGGGTCGGCAAGGAGACCGGTCCCGTCGAGCGCTCGTGGAACTCGAAGGACGCGCTGCTCTACGCCGTGGGCGTGGGCGCCGGCTCCATCGATCCCCTCGATCCGTCGGAGCTCAAGTACACGACCGAGAACTCCAAGGACGTCGAGCAGCGGGTCCTGCCGACCATGGCCGTGATCCTGGGCGGGGCCCCCGTCAACTACGCCTCCATCGGCGAGATCAACATGGCCAACCTCGTCCACGGCGAGCAGAGCATCAAGCTCCACCGGCCCATCCCCGTCGAGGGCACCGTCCGCAGCACGGGCAAGCTGGTCGGCGTCTACGACAAGGGCTCGGGCATGGTCATCGCCTCGGAGTCCAACTCGATCCTGGTCGAGACCGGTGAGCCCCTCTTCACCACCTCGACCTCGGCCTTCATCCGCGGCGCCGGCGGCTGGGGCGGCGACCGGGGCCCGGCCGGCCCGAAGAACGTGCCGCCGGACCGCGATCCCGACCACGTCGTCACCTACCAGACCCGGGACGACCAGGCCCTCACCTACCGGTTGTCGGGCGACCGCAACCCCCTCCACTCCGATCCGGAGTTCGCCAAGATGGCCGGCTTCCCGAAGCCGATCCTCCACGGTCTGTGCACGTTCGGCTTCACCGGCCGGGCGCTGCTGCACTCGCTCGCCGACGGCGACGACGCCCGCTTCACCGGGATGGAGGCCCGCTTCGCCAAGCCGGTGTTCCCGGGTCAGGCCCTCACGGTGAGGATCTGGCGGACCGGCGACGGCGAAGCCCTCTACACCACCTCCAACGAGGCCGGCGAGACCGTCATCTCCGAGGGCCGGGCGACGTTCACCCCCTCCTGACCTCGGCCGCCGGGTCGGCCGCTCCGCGGCGAACCGATCCCGGCACCAGGTTGCGAAGGCGTTACGGTCGGGGGCGACGATGAGCCGCACCCGCCCTCGACCGAGCGCCTCGCCTCCCCGGCCCCGCCGCGCCCCGGCGCTGGTGGCCGTCCTGCTGCTGCTGGCTGCGGTCGCGACCGCGGGTGGCGGACCGGCGACGGCCGACACCCGGGCCGAGCGCGACCGCGTCCGCAAGCAGCGGGCCGAGATCGCGGCCCAGCTCAACGTGCTGCAGGCCGAGGACGCCGAGGTCGAGAAGGCCCTGGCCGACATCGAGCAGGAGCTCGCCGCCCAGCAGGTGCGGGTGTCCGGTGCCGAGCAGGCGGCCGTGGTGGCCGAGGCGGCGCTGGTCGCGGCCCGGGCCGCGGAGGCCGCGCTCACCACCCGGCTCGAGGGGCTCCAGACGAGCATCCGCGTCGCCGCCATCGACTCCTACGTCAGCCGCCAGCCCAGCTCGGCCCCCAGCCTCGAGACCTCCACCGACCTGAGCGAGGCGGCCCGGCGGCGGACGCTCACCGATCTGGTGGCCAAGTCGGCCGACGACCTCGCCGACGAGCTCGACGCCACCAAGGACGACCTGGGCCAGGCCCGGCGGCAGGCCACCGAGGCCGCCGCCGCCGCCGCCCGGCGCCGGGACGAGGCGGCGGCCGGCCTGGCCGAGCTGGCATCGGCCCGGAGCCGCCAATCCGAGTTCGCGGTCCGGCTCGACGCCCGCATCGAGAAGACCCTGGCCGAGTCGGCCGGCCTGGCCCAGCAGGACGAGGCGCTCAGCGCCAAGCTCACGGCCGAGCTGGCCGCCCTGTCGAGGTTGCGCCGGGGCAGCGGGGGCACCAGCTCCCCCCGCTCGGCCGGTGCGGTCACCGTGCGCACCGTCCAGGGGATCACCGTCAACGTCACGATCGCCGACCAGGTCGACGCCCTCCTCACCGCCGCCCGCGAGGACGGCATCGTCCTCGGCGGTGGCGGCTACCGCGATCCCCAGGACCAGCACCGACTGCGGGTGGCCCACTGCCCCGACCCGGTGAGCTCGCCGGCCAGCTCCTGCCGGCCGCCCACGGCCCGGCCGGGCTTCTCGATGCACGAGCAGGGCCTGGCCGTCGACTTCACCTACCAGGGCAGCGTGATCAGCTCCCGGTCGAGCCCGGCCTACCGGTGGCTGGCGGCCAACGCCGGCCGCTTCGGCCTCCGGAACCTGCCCTCCGAGCCCTGGCACTGGTCGACGAACGGCGACTAGCGCGTCGGCGCTGCTAGCTCCCGAGCTTGCGGAAGTCCCAGCTCACCAGCTTGTCGGGCACCAGGCGGAGCCAGGCGTGGCCGCCGTCTGGCACGAAGGTCGCCGAGCCGGCGTACTTCTCGGCGAACAGCCGCTCCGGCTCGGCCAGCGCCGCCACCGCCGGGCCTCCCGCCACCCGGGGGGCGCTTCCGACCTGCTCGACCGAGCCGTTCAGCTCCACGCCGCGGAGCTCGCCGTAGGCGGTCCCGGCGTCGACCACCACGCTCACCACCGGGTTGCGGGACAAGTCGGTCCAACGCTGGCTCTTGACGACGGAGTTGAGCCAGAGCGCCTCGCCGTCCCAGACGAACCAGAGTGGCACCACGTGGGGCGTGCCGTCGGCCCGGACGGTGGCGACCCGGCAGGTCCGCTCCTCCCGCAGGAACCGGTCGAGCTCGTCCGGGCCCATGGCGATCCGACGACCCCGGCGCTGCTCTTTCGGCATCGGTGAGACCTCCTCGGTGGCCCACAATTCGGCCCCGACGACCGTACCGCCCGCCGGGGGCTGGAAGGATGGGCGAGCGGGCAGAACCGTCGGCACGCACCCACGACATCGGTGGACACGACCCGGGAGGGCGAGACATGGGCATCCTCGACAAGGCCAAGGCGGCGCTCGGCGGCGCCAAGGAGAAGGCCGCCGACCTCGCCCACGACCACGGCGACAAGATCACCGGGGCCATCGACAAGGCCGGCGACCTCGTCGACAAGACCACGAAGGGCAAGTACGCCGGCAAGATCGACGCCGCCCAGGCCAAGGCCAAGGATGCCGTGGTCAAGCTCGGCGAGGGCGAGGGCCATGCTGGCAGTGGCGATGCCGGCAGTGGCGATGCCGGCAGTGGCGATGCCGGCGAGGGCGGTGGCGAGGTGAAGGGCGAGGCCGACGGGCCGAGCGACGGCGCCCCGCCCCAGGGCACGGCCTGACCGGCCTGTTCCCGCTGGCTCTCGGTCCCGGACGACCGCAGACGGGTCGGGGCCGACGCGGCGAGCGGCGAGCGGCGGACTGGCTCTAGGGCGCCCCGAACATCGCCAGCCACCGGTCCCGGTCGCCGGTCCGGTACACCACGTTCATCTCCTTGATGGCGGCCATCGTCCCCGAGGACGGGATCGAGTAGCGATGGCCCGGGAAGAGCACCGTGTCGTCCGGCAGGGAGGCCAGCCGCTGGAGGCTGTCGAACATGGCCGACGGGTCGGAGCCGGGGAAGTCGGTCCGGCCGCACCCCTCGATGAAGAGCGTGTCGCCGGCGACGAGCATCCCGTCGACGAGGAAGCACTGGCTCCCGGGGGTGTGCCCGGGTGTGTGGAGCAGCTCGACCCGCACGGCTCCGACCTCGACCACGTCGCCGCTCTCGTGGACGGCCAGGTCGCCCGCCGACGCCCCGGTGACCCGCTGGACGAACTCGGCCTCCTCCCGGTGCACGTGGATGGGCCCACCACCCCGGCCCAGGAGCTCGGCCACGCCCTCGAGTGACCAACCGCCCATCGAGCCGCCGACGTGGTCGGGATGGTGGTGGGTGACGAGCGCCCCCACCACGCGGAAGCCGTCGGCGGCGGCCAGCTCGACGAGCTCGTCGACCTTGTAGGCCGGGTCGACCAGCACCGCCTCGCCCGCCTCGCGGTCGCCGATCAGGTACGCGAAGTTCACCATCTGGGTGGCCACCGGGTCGCCGACGGCGAAGTCCCGGCCCGACAGGAGCTGGCGGAAGTAGAGCTGGTCGGGCGGTCCCGTCGGTGCACTCACCCCGAGGACGATACGAGGCCCCCAGCCCGTTCTCTGTCGACGCAGCCGGAGCAACCCCGCCGAATCGACAACCAACGGGAGCAGGAATCGGCTGTCCAGGGCCCGGTCGGCCGCCGGCTGCCTACGATCCGCGGGACCCAACTCTTCGGAGGAGCGCGAACCGTGCCCAAGGCCATCCTCGTCGTCCACACCGAACCCGCCTCGCCCGAGGACGAAGCCGCCTACAACGAGTGGTACGACGGCGTCCACGTGCCCGACATCGTCGCCCTCCCCGGCTTCACCGGCGCCACCCGCTACCGGGTGTCGGCGACCCAGATGGGCGGGGCCACCCCCGACGTCCCGCGGTACGTCGCCGTCTACGAGATCGACGCCGACGACCTCGACGCCACCCTCAAGGGCATCGGCGCCGGCGTGGCCAGCGGCGCGGTGCGGATGGGCGACGCGCCCATGGGCCCCAAGTCGTCGATGGTCCTCTACGAAGAGGTCACCCCGGCCTGACGCGGCGCCACCATCGGCTGCGCCGTGCCACCACCGGGGTCACGCCGTGCGGCTGCCCTGCACCACTGCCGGCTTCGACGAGGACACCACCCCGCCGGGGCGGTCCTCGGCGGTGATGGCGAACTGGCCGTAGCCGGCGTCGCGGAAGGTCACCACGCCCGGGTCGGCGCCCAGCACGCCGAGCGACACGAGCTCGGTGCCGGCCGCGCCCCACAGCTGGTAGGTCTGCCCGGCGGCCAGGGCCGGCAGGCCGGTGGCCCGCAGGTAGCCGATGCCCGACCCGGTGATCGCGCCACGCACGACGACGGCCCCGTCGTCCGACGCCAGCTCGAAGAGCTCCGACGACGGGTCATCGAGGGCGGCGTCGAAGCCGGGGCCGGCGGGGTCCTCCATGGCCGTCTCGAGCTGGTCGATGCGGTTGGCCTGATCGCGGACCTGGATGCCGAGCACCACCGCCAGCACGGCAGCGGCGGCCAGCGCCACGCCGACCCCCGACAGGACCGAACGCCGGGGCCGGGCCGCGAACGCGGCCAGGTCGACCGGGGGTGGGGCGGCCTCGAGGGAACCGGCGATGCGGTCCCAGAGGCCGTCGGGGGCGTCGGCGCCGCCGTGGGCCAGGAGGACCACGACCTCGCGGTGCTCGGCCACCTCGGCCCGGCAGCGGGCGCACTCGTCGAGGTGGCGCTCGACGGCGCCCAGCTCGTCGCCGTCGACGGCATCGAGGGCGTAGGCCCCGAGCAGCTCCTGGGCGTCCTCGTGGTTCACTGCCCACCCCCCACCGCGACGTCGGCCAGGCCGGGCCGCAGCCGGCGCAGCCCGCTGCGGATGCGGCTCTTCACCGTGCCCTCGGGTTGCCCGAGCATGGTGGCCACCTCCCGGTAGGTGTGCCCGCCGAAGTAGGCGAGCTCGATGGCCCGGCGCTCGTCGGCGGGCAGCTCGTCCAGTGCTTCGCGGACCTGCTCGGCCAGGGTCAGGTCGGCCACCTCGTGCTCCAGGTCGTAGCCGGCCTCGGCCCGCTGGCGGTGCTCCTTCTCCTCCCGCCGGCGGCGGGAGGACTCCGAGCGGACCAGGTCGACCGACCGGCCGTGGCACTGCGCCAGCAGGAAGGACCGCAGCGAGCCCCGGGCCGGGTCGAACCGGTCGGGAGCGTCCCAGAGGCGGAGGAAGACCTCCTGCACGACCTCCTCGGCCAGCGTCCGATCGGCGAGGACCCGGTTCGAAAGGGCGAACACCGACCCGGCGTGGCGCCGGTAGGCCTCGGCCAGAGCGTCCTGGCGCCACCGCCCGATGGCGACGACGAGCGCGGCGTCGCTCACGTCGGCGAGCTCCTCCCTCACCACGGGAGCGTGCCTGGTCTGCTCATGCGCGCCGTCTTCGGAGCGGCCCGCCGTCCCGGATGAAGCGGCTGACCACCTCCACGTGGGGGGTGTGCGGGAAGAGGTCGACCACCGTGCTGCCGTCGTGGCGGTAGCCGGCGTCGGCGAGCAGGCGGGCGTCCCGGCCGAGCGACGCCGGGTCGCAGCTCACCAGGGCCACGTTCGAGGCCCCGGTACCCACCACGGACCGCACGCCGGCCCGGCCGAGCCCGGCCCGGGACGGGTCGGCGACCACCGCCGCGGCCGGGGCCGGGCGCCAGCCGTCGACGTCGAGGAGCAGCACCCTGGCCCCGGGCAGGTTGGCCCGGGCGTCGGCCACCGACGACGGCGACCGCTCCACCAGGGTCACCCGGCGGCGGCCGGCCACCGTGGCGCCGAACAGGCCGACCCCGCCGTAGAGGTCGGCCAGCGGGCCGTCGGGCGCGCCGGCCAGCGCGGCCCGGACCGCCTCCACCAGCTGGAGGGCGCCGTCCGGCCGGGCCTGGAAGAAGGAGCGGGCCGAGATCCGGAACCGACGGCCGGCCAGTTCCTCGTGGATCCACGCCCGCCGCCCGGCCCGCAGCTCGTCGGTGCCGACCACCACCACGTCGTCCGGCAGGCGCACCCCCTCGGCGGTCGGCGAGACGAGGGCGAGGCGCTCCCCCGTCGCCGCCCCGCACCGCAGGGTCACCTCCCCGGCGGCACCGAATCGCCCGACCGCCACCAGCTCCTCGAGCCGGGGGTGGGCGATGGCGCAGCTGTCGACCGCCACCACCTCGTGGTCGTGGTGGCGCCGGTAGCCGGGACCGGCCGGACCGACCGCCAGCCGGACGGAGGTGCGGAACCCGGTGGTCGGCAGCGGCCCGGCCGACCGGACCGCGGGCTCGTCGAGCCCGCCCTGGCGGCGCAGCGCCTCGGCCACGATCCCGACCTTGAGCCGGCGCTGGGCCGCCGGTTCGACGTGCTGCCAGCCGCAGCCCCCGCATCCCCGGGCCACGTGGGGGCACGGCGGCGCCACCCGGTCGGGCGACGGCTGGATCACGGCGACGGCCACGGCCCGGGCGAAGTCGGTGCGCTCGTCCACCACCTCGGCCGCGACCCGCTCACCCGGCAGGGCCCCCCGCACGAACACGACCCTGCCCCGGTCGTCACGGGTCACCGCGTCGCCCCCGGCCGCCATCGCCGTGGCGGTGAGCTCGAGCGTGGAGCGGGTGTCGGGCACGCCCGGAAGCGTAGGAGCGCCACCACCACGCGGCGCCCTCGTAGCCTGGGCCCGTGGCCACCGCCCGGACCGCCCCCACCGCCCCCACCGCCCCCACCGCCCCCAGCGCCAGCGGCCCGGTGCCCGGGCGACGGATCGAGATCGCCCCGTCGGTCCTCCCCGCCGACTTCGCCCGGCTCGGCGAGGAGGTGCTCGCCCTCGAGAAGGCGGGCGTCGACCGGATCCAGTGGGACGTCATGGACGGCCGGTTCGTGCCCAACCTCACCTTCGGCCCCGACGTCATCGCCGCCTGCCGGCCCCACGCCTCGGTGCTGTTCGAGGCCCACCTCATGGTCGACGACCCCGAGCGCTCGGCCCAGCGCTACGTCGAGGCCGGCTGCGAGCTGGTGATCGTCCACGCCGAGGCCACCCGCCACCTGCACCGCAGCCTCGGCCTGGTGCGCGAGCTCGGCGCCCGGGCCGGTGTGGCCCTCAACCCGGCCACGCCCGCCGACTCGGTCCGCCACGTGCTCGACCTCGTCGACCTCGTGCTGGTGATGACCGTGAACCCCGGCTTCGGCGGCCAGTCCTACCTGGCCGGCATGGAACCCAAGATCCGTGAGGTGGCGGCGCTGATCGGCGACCGCCCGGTCGACCTCGAGGTCGACGGCGGCATCGGCCCGGCCACCGTGGCCGGCGCCGCCGCGGCCGGCGCCAACGTCTTCGTCGCCGGCACCGCCCTCTACCGCGACCCGCTCGGCCTCGACCACGCCGTCGGCGAGCTGCGGTCGGCGGCCGAGGCGGCCCGCGACCCGGCCTAGGTGGACGCCGGGCCGGCCGGCGCCGGCGGCACCGGCGCGGTGGGGCCGGTCACCTCGAGCGAGCTCGCCACCGTCCGGCACAGGGCGTTCACCAGCGTGAGCTGGCGCAGCGTGTGGACCGGGGCGTGGAGGAGCGCCGGGCTGCCCACCACCACCGCCAGGGCCCGGGCCCGCGACAGGGCCACGTTGAGCCGGTTGACGCTGAGCAGGAAGTCGAGTCCACGGGGCACGTCGACGGACGACGAGGCCGCCAGCGAGTAGATGGCGACCGGTGCTTCCTGGCCCTGGAACCGGTCGACCGTGCCGATGCGGGCCCCCTCGGGCAGCACCTCGGCGAGGGCGGCCACCTGGGCGTTGTACGGGGCGATCACCAGGACGTCGTCGAGGGTGAGCCAGGACTGCTGGCCGTCGACGGCGGTGTAGGGGCGCCCCAGCACGGCCTGCACCAGGGCGGCGACGGCGGCCGCCTCCTCGTCGCTGCGGGTGCGGTTGCCCTCGTGCGCCACCGGGACCCACCGGAGCCCGGCCCCGGCCAGGAGGGGGCCGTCGGCGAGTTGCTGGACCGCGCAGGCCGGCTCGGCGACGAGCCGGCCGTCGTAGACGAGGTCGGACACGAGCTCGCAGATGTCGGGGTGCATGCGGTGGCTGCGCTCGAGGAGCAGGCCCCGCTCGGCCGGCATGGTGGCACCGTCGCCGAGGACGTGCTCGAGCGCCGAGACCCCGGCGCCGGGCGGGTGGCTGCCCTTCGACACCTGGGCCAGCTGGCGGGGATCGCCCAGCAGGACGAGGTCGGTGGCGCAGCCGGCCACGGCCACGACGTTGGCGAGGGAGAGCTGGCCGGCTTCGTCCACCACCAGCAGGCCGAACGCGGCGTCGAGGGTCGGTCGGGCGAAGAGCCAGGCCGTGCCCCCGACGACGTCGACGGCGCCGGCGTGCACGGCCTCCTCGACGGCGGCGTTGTCGTCGGTGACCACCACCGCCTCGTGGCCGCAGCCGTTCTCGTCGCCGGCCTTCTGGAGCACGCGCACCACCCGCCCCCGGCGGGCCGCCTCCTCGGCGACGGCCCGCAGCAGGTTGCCGATGGCCTTGTGGCTCTGGGCGGTGACGGCCACCCGCACGCCCCGCTCGACGGCGTCGACCACCACCTGGGCGCCGGTGTAGGTCTTGCCCGACCCGGGCGGCCCCTGGACCGGCAGGCAGGCGCCGTCGAGCTGGCGCGCCAGCCGGCGCAGGGCATCGGCCCCGGCCTCGCCGGGGCGCGCCAGCGGCGCTCCCGCCGGCAGCCCGGCCACGCGGGGCGGCCGACCCCTCAGCAGGTCGACGACGGCCCGGCGGGCCGGCGGGTCGGCGGTGGGATGGGCCAGGACGGCCTCGGCCAGCCGGGCCACCGCGTCGGCCGGTCCGTCGTTGCCGAAGGGCCGGGCCGGCACCAGCGAACGGGGATGGGGCGCCCGGCTCGACCGGGACCGCTTCAGGTCGATCGTGCCGTGGGCCACGTCGACGGCCACCACCTGGCCCGCGCCCTTCTCGGTGCGGGGGTCGACCGGCTGGTCGCCGGCGCCGAACCGGTGCTCCTGGGCGGGGTCGTAGCGGTAGCGGTGGACGACGGACCGACCGACCTCGCCCACCTCCCCGTCGTAGGCGAGGTCGCCCAGGCAGTCGGCGTCGTTCACGAGCTCGTCGTCGGACCGCTCGAGGCGGTCGTACCAGGCCCACCACTCCGGCCGGGACTCGCGCCGGTGCCAGCCCACCAGGTCGCCGAGCAGCGGCAGGCGTCCGGCCAGGGCGGCTGCAAGCGCCTCGCTGCGGGCGTCGGCCTCGGCCACCGCCTCCGAGGGCGTGGGGTCGGCCGGCACCTCCCGGGCCGGCGGCTCGGGGAGCTCGAGGCGGCGGGCCTCCAGCCAGTCGCGCAGGCCCCGGGTGGAGTGGCAGTCGACCTCGTTGTAGGCCCGGATCTCCTCGAGGAGGGCGTCGTCGCCGGTCTCGATCCAGCGCTCGTAGTAGACGATGCTCGACCCGCCGTCCTTCAGCTCGCCCTCCCGCGCCTCGAGGTAGAGCGGCTCGAGCTTCTTCAACCCGTAGCCCTCCTGCGAAACCCGGACGCCCTGGCGCACGACCCGGTAGAGGTCGACGAGCACCTCGCCCCGCAGGAGCCCGTCGACCTCGGCCTCGCGCGTGCCGTGGCGGCCGGCGAGGCGGCGAAGGGCCGACACCTCGTAGGGCGCGTAGTGGTACACGTGCAGGTCGGGATGGCGCTCGAGGGCGGCGAGCACGTGGTCGACGAAGGCCTCGAAGGCGGCCTTCTCGGCCCGGTCGTCGTGGGCCCAGAACGCCCGGTAGCCGCCCGAGGCGTCGACCACGCCGAACAGGTACTCGAGGCCCTGGTCGCCGGCCCAGGGGTCGCCCTCCATGTCGAAGAAGAGGTCGCCGGGCGACGGCGCCGGGAGGGAGAGCAGCCCCCGGCCGGGCTCGGGCTCGAGCAGCTCGTGGCGGATCCGGCCGTCGCGGCGCTGCTCGAGCTGGAGGCGGGCCTGGAGGCGGAGGCGGTCGGTCGTGGGCAGGCCCATGCCGGCGACAGCCTCGCCGACCGGGCTGGCCGCCAGGTCGGCGGCGGACGCGATGCCGACCCGGCCCAGCTTCACCACCATGTCGCGGCGGACGCCGGCCACGAGCGACAGGTGGTCGTCGGCCCGGCGCCTGGCCTCGCAACGGGCCAGCCACGGGCACACCGAGCAGTGGTCGACCGGGTGGGGGTAGGTGTCGGCGCCGGCCGCCCGGTCGACGGCCGCCTCCAGCCTGGCCTTGGCCACCCGGTAGTAGTCGACCGCCTCGGCGACGCGGTGGCGGTGGCGCTCGCCGTCGCCGGTGACGACCTCGACCTCGTCGGGCCACACGCCCTGGAGCCGGGCCACCTGCTCGGCGTAGCAGCAGAGCTGGATGACTGCGGCGGGCTTGGCCCGGCGGGCCAGCTTGGTGTCGGCCACCTCGTACGACCAGGGCCCGAGGTCGCTCGGCTTGGCCACCTTCAGCAGGAAGTCGGCCTGGCCCCGCCACCGCCCGTCGAAGAACGTGGCCTGGAACACGACGTCGGCCCCGGCCCGCATGGCGTCGAGCGTGGCCACCTCGGCGGCCAGGAGGGCCTCGACGGACTCCCCCGTCCGCTCGATCTCGGCGACCCGGAGGCCCTCGGCCCGCAGCCGCTCGAGCTCCCGGCGCTCGTGGACGTCGCCGTGGCGGCGCAGGATCTCGAGCTCGGGGTCGTCGCGCTCGGGCCGGTCGAGCAGGCCCTCGGCGACCAGGCGGTCGAGCTGGCTGCGGTGCCCGCAGGCCAGGAAGGCCGTCAGGTCCGACGGGCTCAGGACGATCGTCGGGCCGGCTCGGTACACGCCCCCAGTATGAGCCCGGGGTGTGACGGCGGGCCGCCCGGCGGTGGCCGGCTACTTGGCGGTGGCCGCCTTGGCCTCGCTGCGGCTGGCGATCACCTGGTCGATGATCCCGTAGTCCTTGGCCTGGTCGGCGGTGAACCAGCGGTCGCGATCGGAGTCGGCGTCGATCTGCTCGGGCGTCTGGCCGGTGTGGAAGGCGATGCGCTCGGTGAGCACCCGCTTCGTGTAGGCCATCTGCTCGGCCTGGATGGCGATGTCGGCGGCCTGACCCCGGACGCCGCCCGAGGGCTGGTGCATCATGATCCGGGCGTGCGGGAGGCTGAAGCGCTTCCCGGGGGCGCCGGCGCAGAGCAGGAACTGGCCCATCGAGGCGGCCAGTCCCATGCAGATGGTGGCCACGTCGGGCTTGATGAGCTGCATCGTGTCGTAGATCGCCATGCCCGAGGTGACGACCCCGCCGGGGCTGTTGATGTACAGCCAGATGTCCTTCGAGTCGTCCTGGCTCTCGAGGTAGAGGAGCTGGGCGATGATCAGGTTGGCGACGTTGTCCTCGACCTCGCTGCCGAGCACGACGATGCGGTCCTGCAGCAACCGGTTGAAGACCTCGGACTGCGGGCCGCCCCAGGGCGTGCCGTCCTTCATCACCGCCGGGCTCGTCGCCGTCTCGCTGCCTGCCATCTCCGGGACCATGGCCGGCAGGGTACCGGCCGGGCGCGGCGACGAACGCGCCCCGACGCCCTCAGACCGGGATCCGCAGGTAGTGCGGAGGTGAGTTGAGCCCATCCGCGACAAGGGCCTTTCGTTCAAGGACGATTCGGGTGTCTGAAGCCTCGACCCGTCCTCGACGAAAGGCACCTGCCGGGT
>JBFWQW010000051.1:0-20695 GCA_050249235.1 Acidimicrobiia bacterium
GCCCACGGCCGCTGGACCTGCGAGACCGGCGACCCCACCGGGCTCCTCGCCGAGCTGGCCCCCTGGGCCGTGGGCGCCGGCGTCGAGCTGGCCGGCCTCGAGGTCGTGCAGCCCACCCTCGAGGACGTCTACCTGTCGCTCACCGCGTCGGCGCCGGGCACGGACGGGGACGGAGGCGACGGCGTCGGTCGAGCGGCCGCGGCCGCCGGAGGGCGCCGGGGCCGGAGGCGGGGACGATGAGCGGTCTCGCGATGTCGTTCGGGCAGATCCGCTGGCACAACAAGGCCTTCTGGCGGAACCCGGCGTCGGCGTTCTTCACCTTCGCCTTCCCCCTCATGTTCCTCGTGATCTTCACGTCGATCTTCGACGACACCGCCACGCTCCCGAGCGGCGTCGAGGTCGACCTGTCGACCTACTACACGGGCTCGATCCTCGCCTTCTCCGTCATCACCGCCTGCTACACGAACGTCGCCATCAGCGTGACGTTCTTCCGCGAGGAGGGCGTGCTGAAGCGGGTGCGGGGAACGCCCCTGCCGGGCTGGTCGTACCTGCTCGGCAAGGTCCTCCACTCGGTCGTCCTGATGGTGATCCTCGTCGTGATCGTCTGCGCCTTCGGCCTGGCCTTCTACGACATCGACCTGCCCACCACGTCGCTGCCGGCCTTCGTGGCGACCCTGCTGATCGGCGCGGCCGCGTTCTGTGCCCTCGGCCTGGCCTGCTGCGCGATCACGCCGAACGCCGACGCCGCCCCGGCCGTCACGAACGCCACGATGCTCCCGTTGCTGTTCATCTCCGGGGTCTTCATCCCCGTCGACGCCGCTCCCCGCTGGATGCAGGTCGTGGGCGACGTCTTCCCGGTGAAGCACTTCCTCGAAGCCGCCCTCGAGTCGTTCATCCCGCCCCCTGGCAACGAGACCGGCTGGCGGTGGGCCGACCTCGCCGTCGTGCTCCTGTGGGGCGTGGGGGGCCTGGTGTTCGCGGCCCGCACCTTCCGCTGGGAGCCCCAGCGCTGACGGTCGACCGGGCCGGCCGGCCGGCGTAGCGTCGGGCCATGCGGTTCCACCACGCCAACCTGGGCGTCCCCGTCGGCGGGATCGAGGCCCAGGCCCGCTTCCTCACCGACGTGCTCGGCTACCGGGCGGTGGCTGTGGACGAGGCGATGACGGCCCGGGGCGTGCACTGGTTCGAGGCCGACGACGGCACCCAGATCCACCTCAGCGAGGACCCCGCCCACGTGCCGGCGGCCCGGGCCCACGTGGCCGTCGACGTCGGCGACGACCTCGACGGGCTGGCCGCCAGGCTCTCGGCGGCGTCGCTGGCCTTCACCGACTCGGCCGGGCTCGGGGCCCGGGTGCTCAACTGCCAGGACCCGTCCGGCAACCGCTGGGAGCTGCGGGGCACCCAGGGGCGCGCCGAGGAGCCCACCGCGGAGCGCTGAGGAGCGCACCCGCCGGGGAGCTGGGGGCGCAGCGGCGACGGTTAGCGTTCCCGCCATGCCCGAGGTCCCCGAGAAGCCCACGTTGGAGGGCCTGGAGAAGCGTTGGTCGGCGGCCTGGGAGGCCGACGGCACCTACCGGTTCGATCGCACCGCCCCCCGCGACCGGGTGTTCTCCGTCGACACGCCCCCGCCGACGGTGAGCGGCTCGCTGCACATGGGCTCGGTCTTCGGCTACGTGCAGACCGACGCCAACGTCCGGTTCCGCCGGATGCGGGGCCGCGAGGTGTTCTATCCGATGGGCTGGGACGACAACGGCCTCCCCACCGAGCGCCGGGTGCAGAACTACTACGGGGTCCGCTGCGACCCGACCGTGCCCTACGACCCGGACTTCGAGCCGCCCACCGATCCCCCGAAGGACGCCCTGCCCATCTCGCGGCGGAACTTCGTCGAGCTGTGCCACGGCCTCACCGCCGAGGACGAGAAGGTCTTCGAGGAGCTCTGGCGGGGCGTGGGGCTGTCCGTCGACTGGAGCCTCGCCTACGCCACGATCGACGAGCGCTCGCAGCGAGCCTCCCAGAGGGCCTTCCTGCGCAACCTGGCCCGGGGCGAGGCCTACGCCTCCGAGGCCCCGACCCTCTGGGACGTCGACTTCCAGACCGCCGTGGCCCAGGCCGAGCTCGAGGACCGCGAGCAGGCCGGTGCCTACCACCGGGTCCGCTTCCACCGCCCCGACGGCGGCGAGGTGCTCATCGAGACCACCCGCCCCGAGCTGATCCCGTCCTGCGTGGCCCTGGTGGCCCACCCCGACGACGAGCGCTACCGCGCGCTGTTCGGAACCACCGTCCGCACGCCGCTGTTCGGCGTGGAGGTTCCGGTGCACCCCCACCCCCTGGCCCAGCCGGACAAGGGCTCGGGGATCGCCATGATCTGCACGTTCGGCGACACCACCGACGTGGTGTGGTGGCGCGAGCTCGCGCTGCCCACCCGCACGGTGGTCCAGCGCAACGGTCGCTTCCAGGTGGAGCGGCCCGAGTGGCTCGCGGGCGGACCGTGGGACGAGCTGGGCGGCCTCACCGTCAAGCAGGCCCAGCGGCGGATCGTCGAGCTGCTGACCGAGTCGGGCGAGGCCGTCGGCGAGCCCCGCCCCATCACCCACCAGGTGAACTTCTACGAGAAGGGCGAGCGGCCGCTCGAGATCGTCACCAGCCGGCAGTGGTACATCCGCAACGGCGCCAAGGACCCCGACCTGCGGGCCGCCCTGCGGCTCGCCGGCGACGAGCTCGACTGGCACCCCGACTTCATGCGGGTGCGCTACCAGCACTGGGTCGAGGGCCTCAACACCGATTGGCTCGTCAGCCGCCAGCGCTTCTTCGGCGTGGCGATCCCGGTGTGGTACCCGGTCGGCCCCGGGGGCGAGGTCCGGTTCGACGAGCCGATCGTGCCGGACGAAGCCGACCTGCCCGTCGACCCGTCGTCGCACGTGCCGCCCGGCTACACGGAGGACCAGCGGGGCGAGCCCGGGGGCTTCGTCGGCGATCCCGACGTCATGGACACCTGGGCCACCTCGTCGCTCACCCCCCAGATCGCCTGCCGGTGGGAGGACGACCCCGACCTGTTCGCCCGGACCTTCCCGATGGACCTCCGGCCCCAGGGCCCCGAGATCATCCGCACCTGGCTGTTCTCGACGGTGCTGCGCTCGCAGTTCGAGCACGGCTCGCTGCCGTGGTCGGACGCCACCATCAACGGCTGGATCCTCGACCCCGACCGCAAGAAGATGTCGAAGTCGAAGGGCAACGTGGTGACGCCGATGCCCCTCGTCGACGAGCACGGGCCGGACGCGGTGCGTTACTGGGCCTGCCGGGGCGCGCCCGGCACCGACACCGCCATCGACTTCGCGGTCATGAAGGTCGGGCGCCGGCTCGCCATCAAGCTCCTCAACGCCTCGAAGTTCGTGCTCGGACTGGGCGGGGCCCGGACCGACGTCCCTTCCGCCGATGTCACCGCCGCCGACGTCACCGAGCCCCTCGACCGGGCGATGCTGGCCGCCCTCGCCGAGGTGGCGGCCGAGGCCACCGGCGCCTTCGAGGGCTACGACCACACCCGCGCCCTCGACCGGGTGGAGGCCTTCTTCTGGCGCTTCTGCGACGACTACGTCGAGCTGGTGAAGGGCCGGGCCTACGGCGACGGGCCGGCCGCGGCGAGCGCCCGGGCCGCCCTCGGGCTGGCCCTGTCGACCCAGCAGCGGCTGCTCGCCCCCTTCCTCCCGTTCGCCACGGAGGAGGTCTGGTCGTGGTGGCAGGCCGGCTCCGTCCACCGGGCAGCCTGGCCCGACGGCGCCGACCTGGCCCCGGCCGGCGAGCCCACCGATCCCGGCGTGCTTGCCGTGGCCGCCGACGCCCTCGGCGAGATCCGCAAGGCCAAGACGGCGGCCAAGCGCTCGCTGCGCACCGACGTCGTGCGGGCCGCGGTCACCGACACGCCCGAACGGCTGGCCGCGCTCCGCCTGGCCCGCGCCGACCTGGCCGAGGCCGGCCGGGTCGCCGACCTCGTCCTCGTCGACGGCCCCACCCTGTCGGTCGACGTCGAGCTGGCCCCACCGGACTGACCGGATCCGTTCCGGGTTCACGGTTCCACCCACGTGTGGGAACCGTGAACCCGGAACGGATCAGACCTCGGGGCTGGTGGCGTCGGGCGAGCGGGGCACGGCCACGCCCTCGGCGACGAAGGCGTCGGTGATGCGGCGGCGGAGGTTGCGCTGCACCCGCCACTGGTCGGCCGGCCTCGTGCGCACCACCAGCCGGACGGTGATGCCGCCGGCGCCCACGTCCTCGAGGCCCACCACCTCGGGCTCGTCGAGCACGATGCCGCGCCAGGCGTCGTCGTGCCAGAGGGCGTCGGCCTCCCGCTTGATGATCTCCTGAACCCGGTCGAGATCGGTCCCGTGGGAGACGGCGACGTCGAGCACGGCCCGCGACCAGTCCTGCGACTTGTTGCCGACCCGGCGGATCTCGCCGTTGGGGATGTGCCACACCACGCCCTCGACGTCGCGCAACCGGGTGGTGCGCAGGCTCACGCCCTCGACCACCCCCACGGCGGCGCCGGCGTCGACGACGTCGCCCACGCCGAACTGGTCCTCGATCAGCATGAACATGCCGGCGAGGAAGTCGCGCACCAGGGCCTGCGACCCGAAGCCGACCGCCACCCCGACGATGCCGGCACCGGCCAGCAGGGGGCCGAGGTCGAGGTCGAGCTCGGCGAGCACCATGAGCCCGGCGATCGAGAGCACCACGGCCCGACCGATGCCGCGCAGCACGAGGGCGATGGTCTCGGCCCGGCGGTGGGCCCGCTCGCCGAGCGGACCGGTGAGCGGGATCGACAGCCCCGCGGTCGGACCCACGCCCCGCACCACGGTGCCCCGCTCGAGCTGGTCGACGAAGCGGAGGATCACCCGGCGCAGGAAGCGGTTGGCGAGCCAGGCCAGCAGCAGGATGACGACGATCCGCAACGGGCGGGCGATCAGCCAGTCGGCAGCCCGGGCCACCACCTCGTTGTGGGTCCACCGGTAGACCACGAGGCAGGCGGACGAGGAGTCCGAGCCGCAGGCGCTCACCTCGTCGGGCGTGAGCGCGGCGAGGACGAGCGGCCCGGGCATCCCGGGAACCCTATTGAGCGCGGCCCGGCACCTCCTGCACCGCCCGGTCGCCGCGGTGCCGGGCCGGGGTGCATCATCGGGGGGTGGGCACCTCGCTCCGCCACCACCTGCTGATCGCCACGCCCCCGCTCGTCGACCCCAACTTCGACCGGTCGGTCGTGCTGCTCCTCGAGCACCGGCCGGAAGGCGCCTTCGGCGTCGTGCTGAACCGGCCCGACCCCCACCGCCTCGACCAGGCCCTCCCCGGCTGGGAGCGACTGGCGCCCGAGCCGGCCGTGCTCTTCGTCGGCGGGCCGGTCGGCGACGGCTCCGGCATCGCCCTCACCCTCGACGACGACGGCCGGCCCGAGGTGGTCGACCTCAACCTCGACCCGTCCGAGATCGTGCTGCCCCGGCCGGTTCGGGTCTTCGTCGGCTACGCGGCCTGGAGCCCGGGCCAGCTCGAGGACGAGCTCGGCGCCGGCGCCTGGGTGGTGGCCGACGCCCGGCCGGACGACGTCACCACCCCCCGCCCCGACCGGCTGTGGCGGGAGGTCCTCCGCCGCCAGGGCGGCCGGACCGCCTGGCTGGCCAACGTGCCGAGCGACCCCGCCGTCAACTGACGGCGGGGGCGTCCCGTCATCCCGGCGGGGCGCCGTCGATCGCCGACTGGATCTCGGGCGACGCCACGCGGACGCCGCGGGCCCGGGCCTCGGCCCAGGTCAGCCGCTCCTCCCGCTCGGTGCCGGGCTCGAGCACGATGCCGTCGCACAGCGCCACCACCTCGCCGGCCGCCACGCCGAGTCCGCTGCCCGTCCCCCGCCGGCCCTAGACCGCCAGGCCGACGAGCTTGGTGTCGAGGTACTCGTGGATGCCGGCCCGGGCACCCTCACGACCGAGGCCGCTCTCCTTGACGCCGCCGAACGGGGCCGCCGCCGCCGTCGGGTTGATGTCGTTGATGCCGATGATCCCGAAGCGGAGCCGCTCGGCGGTGCGGAAGGCCCGGCTGACGTCGTTCGTGTAGATGTACGACGCCAGCCCGTACTCGGTGTCGTTGGCCATCTCGATCACCTCGTCCTCGGTGTCGAAGACGATCACCGGGGCCACCGGGCCGAACGTCTCCTCCCGGTAGATGCGCATGTCCGGCGTGACGTCGGTGAGCAGCGTGGGGGCGTAGAAGCGCCCGGCATCGAGCCCGTCGTCGGTGAGGCGCCGGCCACCGGTGACCAGGGTGGCGCCCTTGCCGACGGCGTCGGCCACCTGCCGCTCCATCTTGTCCATGGCCTGGTCGTCGATCAGCGGCCCCACGGTGATGCCGTCGGTGAGGCCGCTGCCGGCCTTCAAGGCCTTGAAGCGGGCCTCGAGCGTCTCGACGAACGCCGGGGCGATCGCCCGCTGCACGAAGAGCCGGTTGGGGCAGATGCAGGCCTGGCCGGTGTTGAGGAACTTCACCGCGGCGGCACCCTTGGCGGCGTGCACCGGGTCGGCGTCGTCGAGGACGAGGAACGGTGCGTGCCCGCCGAGCTCGAGGCTGACCCGCTTCACGGTGGCGGCCGCCTGGGCGGCGATGAGCTTGCCGACCTCGGTGGAGCCGGTGAACGTGATCTTGCGCACGGCCGGGTTGGTGACGAGCTCACCACCGACGCCGGGGCCGTCGCTCGACGTGACCAGGTTGACGACGCCCGCCGGGATGCCGGCGTCGGCGAAGACCTTGAACGTCTCGACCGCGCACAGCGGCGTCTGCTCGGCCGGCTTGAGCACCACCGTGCAACCGGCGGCCAGGGCGGGACCGATCTTGCGGGTGAGCATCGACACCGGGTAGTTCCAGGGCGTGATGGCGCCCACCACGCCGACGGCCTGGTGCATCACGAGGAAGCGCTGGTCGGCGCGGGGCGAGGGAATCGTCTCGCCGTAGACCCGCTTGGCCTCCTCGGCGAACCACAGCAGGAAGTCGGCGGCGTAGCCGATCTCGTTGCGGGCCATGCGGATCGGCTTGCCCTGCTCCTCGGTCATGAGCTTGGCGATCGCCTCGCGGCGCTCGAGCAGCAGCTCCCACGAGCGGTAGAGGTAGGACGAGCGGTCGTAGGCCGTCCTCGTCGACCAGTCGCCGAACGCGTCGCTGGCCGCCTGGATGGCCGCCTTCACGTCGTCGACGCCGCCGTCGGCGACCTCGCCCACCACGTCGCCCGTGGCCGGGTCGTACGACGCGAACCGCTTGCCCGACGCTGCTTCCCGCCATTCTCCTGAGATGTAGAGCATGGGTCGAAACCTACCGGCCCGCCCGCCGACCGCTGCCACCCGTCCAGCGGGTCCGGGTCGGACGGCGTGCGGGGCGCCGGCGCTGGTCACTCGTCGCCGGCCGGCACACCCGTGCGCAGGGGAGGGCATGTCCAAGGCCACGTCCAAGCCCCGAGGAGCCCTGTGCAAGCTCATGTGTAAGGTCTCCCTAACGACTTCTAGTTAGGAGGCAACACGTGAAGCGATCGCTGATCGGAGCCGTGCTCATCGGCTCTCTTGCCCTCGGGGCGTGCGGCGGTGACGACACCGACGCGGGCGACGCGGGCGACGAGGCCGAGGCCGCGCGGCCGCTCGGCCTCGACGCCGGCTTCGGCACCGGCGGCATCGCCGCCGTCCCCCTCTCGGCCACCGATCCCGACCGGGTCACGGCCGTCGCCCTCGCCCCGGACGGCACGATCTACACCGCCGGGTTCCAGAACGTGGGTGGCGACCAGCGGCTGGCCGTGGCCCGCATCGGCACCGACGGCGAGCTCGACACGACCTTCGGCACCGGCGGCGTGGCCACCGTGAACGCGTCGGTCGGCAAGACCGCCGAGCTGGCCCGCAGCGTCGTCGTCCAGTCGACCGGCAAGGTCGTGGTGGCGGGCACCGCCGAGCACGACGCCGCCGCCGCCGGCGACGCCGCCAGGGACACCGACATCGTGGCCGCCCGCTTCGACGCCACCGGCAAGCTCGACACGACCTTCGGCACCGCCGGCGTGGCCCGCATCGACCTCGGTGCCGGCCGGGCCATCTCGGCCACCGCCTTCACGGGCGACAACGCCTGGGGCATGGCCAACCTGGCCGGCGACAAGCTGGCCATCTTCGGCACGAAGCTCGCCTCGGGAGCCGACCGCACCGACGCCGACTTCGCCCTCGTCGGCCTCACCAGCGCCGGGGTGCTCGACACCTCCTTCGGCACCGGCGGGTCGACGGTCGTCGACGTCGACACCGGCGGCGACAGCGCCCGGAACGTGAACGTCCTCGGCGGCAAGATCCTGGCCACGGGCTACACGCGGAGCGGCGACGGCGTCGTGAGCCCGGTGCTCATCCGCACCTCGCTCGACGGCAAGCTAGACACGACCTTCGGCACCGGCGGCGTGGCCAACCACACCGTGCTGGCCGGCGTCGCCGAGTCGTACCAGGTGGGCCTCCAGGGCAGCGACTACGTCATGGCCGGCTACGGCCGGGGCGCCGACGCCGGCGAGAAGGTCGACCTCGTCGCCTTCCGGTTCACCGCCGACGGCGCGTGGGACCCGACCTTCGGCACCGCCGGTGTCACCCGCGTCGACGTCGCCGGCGACGACGACCGGGCCCGAGACCTCGAGGTCCTCCCCGACGGCCGGATCATGATCGTCGGCAGCGGGAAGCAGACGGCGGCCAAGGTGCAGCCCATGGTCGTGCTGCTCGACGAGGACGGGGCCCCCGTCACCGACTTCGGCACCGGCGGGCGGATCCTGTCCGACTTCGGGGGCCCGGCCGACTCCTGGTACGGGATCACCTTGAGCGAGGACGAGGAGCAGGCCTACCTGGTCGGCTACAAGGGCGTGGATGCCAACAGCGGCGGCAACGACGACGCCGTGGTCGGTCGGGTCAACCTCTAGGTCCTCGAGCCTTGCCCGCACGGACGGCGCCCCGGGCTGCGGCCCTGGGCGCCGTCGCGTCGGAGGTCGCGACTCGGCAGGTCAGGGGGAGGCAGGGGCGCCCGCCGCCTCCAGCCGTCGGAGCACGGCGTCGGGCACGGTGTAGGTCCAGTCGCCGGCGACCAGGTCGTCGCGGTCCACCTCGACCGAGCCGGCGTCGACCCCCTGGCCCCGGAAGTGCAGGACCCAGACGTCACCCCGGTCGAGGAGGTCGATGAGCTCGGCCGTGGCCCGCTTGCCCACCGAGCCGAGGACCACGACCGAGTCGGCGCCGGGCCGACCGGCCGTCACCCGCAGGTCGTAGTCGGTCTCGTTCACCACGGTCAGGCGGTCGACGTGGGCCGGGATGCCGATGGCCGCGTCGAGGCCGAAGGTGGCGGCGACCGCGGCGAGCACGGCGAGGGCGCCGGCCGCCAGGCGGGTCGAGGGGCCGGGCGACGGCGCAGCCCGGGGCAGCGCCGGCGCGCTCGACGGCGTCACCACGTCGGGCACCGCTGCGGGCGGCGGAGCGACGGGCGCTCCAAGTGGTTCGAGAGCATCGTGAAGTTCCTCCTCGTGAGTTCGGGGGCGGCGCCCGCCGGGCGCCGGTCAGCCGGCGAGGAGGGAGGGTGGGCCCCGGAGGCGCACGGTCCGGAGCGGACGGCGCCGACCGGCCGGGACCGCCGGGGCGCCGACGGCCGACCACACGAGGACGGCCAGCGCCACCAGCGCCACCGGGGGCGCGAGCCCCTCCGCGGGCACCGGAGCCGGCCGGCCGACCCGATGCTCCACGCGGGCGGCGGCCGAGACGGTGGCCGGGACCGACTCGGCCCGCAGGGCAGCGGCGCCGACCGGAGCCACGTCCGAGCGGCTCGTCGGGGCCTGCAGGCACCACCCGCAGGCGGCGATCATCGCCGTGGCGGCGAGCAACCAGGCTCGCCGGGAGGGGTGCACGGGGGTGAGGCTACCGAGAAGGACCCGGCCGGAACCCTCCGCCGCCGGGCCTTCACCTTTGGTTCGCCAGCTCGAAACAACCCGGCAACGACGCGCCGCCACCATCGCTTGATGCAGGCCTACCGACTCCGCGTCGAGCTCCCCGACCGCCCCGGCGCGCTCGCGGGGCTCGGCGCGATCGTCGCCCGCCACGACGCCAACATCGTGTCGGTCGACATCCACGAGATCGAGGGCCCCACCGCCATCGACGAGATCGTCGTGCACGTTCCCGACGGCTGGGAGCCGGCCCGCCTGTCGGCCGCCCTCGCCGAGGCCTCGACCGCCACCCTCCTGTCGGCCCAGCGCCTCTCCGTCAACCCCGACGCCGTGCTCGCCACCCTGCGCTCGTGCGTGGCCATGCTCGGGGCCGACGCCGAGGGCCTCGATCGGGAGTGCGAGGCAGCCCTGTCCCGGCTGTCTCCCGCTGCCACCGTCTGGCTGGCCGACCCGGCCGCGGCCGGCACCGTCGAGGCCGGGCGGCTGGCCCTGGCCCGGGGCGAGACCACCATCCTGCGCTCGTCCGACCTCGGCGACCGGGGCATCGCCTCGGATCCACCGGGATGGGTGCTGGCCGCGCTCGACGACCACCTCACCCCCTCCACCGTCGCCTTCGTCGCCCGACCGGAGGCGCTGCGCTTCTCGTCGACGGAGGTCGAGCGGGTGGAGGCGCTCCTGCGCTTCCGGCGGACCCTGGCCGGCGACCGCACGGCCTGACCCCGGCCCCGGCCCGAGGGCGTCCTGCGTGCCGTGGATGCCGCCAGGCGGCTTCGAAGGCACCCGGTTCGAGCCCGACGACGGTTGGCCGGCGCCACCCCGGCGAGAGCAGGGGTCGGGCGCCCGGAGGGGGGAACCGGGCGCCCGACCTCGGTGGGGACACCATGGAGGACCGACGTTTCCGGCTCGTGTCGGCCCGGCGGCGACTTCGCGAACGAGCCGGACCCGGTGCCTCAGCCGCCGCTGACGAAGGCCTCGGCGCCGACCGGTGGCGAGGGGTCGTCCGCCGTCTCCATCCAGCCGTCGGGCAACGCCACCCGGCGGGGCCCGTGCACCGGTCCGCGGGGCACCGGTGGCGCCGGCGGCAGCCCGAGCCCGGCCACCTCGGCCAGCCACCCGGCCAGCTCGGCGAGCGTTCCGGCCGAAGCCAGGCGGGCACGGATCGCCCGCCCCACCGGAAACCCGGCCAGGTACCAGCCGGCGTGCTTGCGGAAGTCGAGAACCGCCCGGGTCTCGCCGAGGACCTCGGCGAGGGCGGCGGCGTGGCGGCCCATGACGGCGACGACCTCCCGCAGGTCGGGCGGCCCGGGCACCGGGCGACCGGCGAGCGCGGCCGACAGCTCGCCGAACAGCCACGGCCGGCCGAGGCAGCCCCGGCCCACCACTACGCCGTCGCAGCCCGTCTCGGCCAGCATGCGCACGGCGTCGTCGGCCTCCCAGACGTCGCCGTTGCCGAGCACCGGGATCGTGCGGACCGCCGCCTTGAGTCGGGCGATCGCCTCCCAGTCGGCCCGTCCGGCGTAGAGCTGCTCGGCGGTGCGGGCGTGCAGCGTCACGCCCGCCGCACCGGCGGCCTCGGCGGCGAGGGCGGAGGCCGTCGCCGTGGGCCGGGCGTCGTCGATGCCGAGCCGGAGCTTCACGGTGACGGGGACCTCGCCGGCGGCCCGCACCGCGGCACCGACGATCGAGGCGAAGAGGCGGGGATGGGCCGGCAGGGCGGCCCCGCCCCCCTTCCGGGTGACCTTCCCGGCGGGGCAGCCGAAGTTCAGGTCGACGTGGTCGACGCCCACCTCGTCCACCAGGCAGCGCACCGCGGCTGAGACCACGGCCGGGTCGACGCCGCACAGCTGCACGCTCCGGACC
This sequence comes from Acidimicrobiia bacterium, assembly GCA_050249235.1. Taxonomy (GTDB): domain Bacteria; phylum Actinomycetota; class Acidimicrobiia; order Acidimicrobiales; family CADCSY01; genus JAEKLB01. The sequence goes on from JBFWQW010000051.1 coordinate 11,819, forward strand.
GTCTCGTCGGCGCCGAAGCGGACCATCCGGCGGGTGCGGGCGTTGTCCTCCACGAGCGCCCGGGCCATCACCATCTCGCTCACGTAGAGGCCGCCGCCGTAGGTCCGGCACAGCGACCGGAAGGCGGCGTTGGTGACGCCGGCCATCGGCGCCAGCACCACGGGGGGGTCGACGCGGAGCCGACCGAGGGCGAGCGCGGGCGGCCCGGTCACGTCCAGAGGGCCGTGATCGGCACGCCGAGAGCGGCGAGGAGCCGGCGCAGCAGGGGCAGCGAGAGGCCGACGACGTTGCCCGGGTTGCCGTCGACCCCGTCGACGAACGGCGCCGACCGGCCGTCGAGCGTGAAGGCGCCGGCGACCGATACCGGCTCGCCGCTGGCCACGTAGGCGGCGATCTCGGCGTCGGACGGCCGGCCGAACCGCACCACCGTCGCCTCGACGTCACGGGCGAGCCCGCCGGTGGCGGCGTCGACGACGGCGTGACCGGTGAGCAGGGTCGCCTCGGCGCCCCGGAGCCGGTGCCACAGCCGCTCGGCGGCGGCGACCGATGCCGGCCGCCCGAAGGCCTCGCCGCCCAGCTCGAGCATCGAGTCGCACCCCACCACCAGGCCGTCGTCCAACCCCTCCGCCACCGCCCCGGCCTTCCGGGCGGCCAGCTCCTCGACGACGACCCGGGCCGAAGCCGGCCCGAGCTCGGCGACCACCGCGTCCTCGTCGAGGCCGCTCACCACCACCTCCGGATCGAGCCCGGCCTGGCGGAGGAGGCGCAGGCGGGCCGGCGACGCCGAGGCGAGCACGAGTCGGGGGGCGGCCATGGCCTCCCCATGCTGGCAGGCGTCAGTGCGAGTGGTCGCAGCCGGCGGCGGCGTCGCCGTGGGCCTCGATGCCGGCGAACGGCCCGCACTCGTGGGCCTCGAGCCACACGTGCAGCATCGGCGAGGTGGCCCGCCGAATGCCGGACGGGACGCAGCGGCCGTCGACGACCACACCGGAGAGACGGGTGCCCGACGCGTCCCAGCACAGGTTCTGGTGGTCGTGCCAGGCGGTCAGGTCGCCGGCCAGCTCGGGGACGTCGGCCATGGTCTTGCCCGGCCCGAGGACGTACATGGCCGACACCAGCCGCTTTCCGGTGGCGGTGCGCTCGAAGACCAAGGACTCGATCCGGGACGGGTCGAGCTCGCTGCCGTCGCCGAGATAGGCGACGTTGACGAAGTGCTCGTAGCCGCCGACCCGGCGCCCGTCGCCGATCGACGTGTAGCCCGCCGCCAGGACGGACGCCTCGTCCGAGAACCGACCGGCGACGCCGGCGCGGGTCTGCTCGACCAGGTCCTTGGCTACCGCCAGCTCGTCGTCGGAGGCGGTGGAGGTGTCGGCCCCGGCGAAGACCGGATCGACGGCGAGGCCGGAGGCGGGGGCGGGGGCGTGATCGTGCCCGTCGGCGGCTGCCATCGTGCCGACGTCGTGGTGGTGGTCGTGGTCGCCGTGGGCGTGCTCGGCGGTCACGCCGACCAGCACGGGCAGCACGACCAGCGCGGGCAGCCAGCCCCGCAGGGCGGCCGGGGCGGGCCGGGACCCGGGCCGGGACGCGAGCGCCAGGCCGGCGGCGACGACGGCGACCACCTCGAGGCCGGCGGCGACCAGGTCCTGGACGCCCACGGCCTCCCGCTCGGCGAGCCCGGCGACGAGGTCGATCCCGACCGTGCGGGAGAGGGCCCATGCCGCGAGGGCCCCCAGGTTGGCGAGCAGGCCGGCCCGCACCACCCGGCCGGTGGGCCGGGACGCCAGCGCCAGGCCGAGGGCGACCTGGACGACGGCAGCGACCGCGAACAGGCGGACGACCGTGGCGTCGCCGGCGTGGGTGCCGGCCGCGGCAGCGTGGACGAGGCCGGCACCCACCCCGGCGGCGGCGGCCAGGCCGACCCACGTGCCCGGCGGCCCGCCCCGGCGCTCCCGATCCGTCGTGTCGTCCACGGATCCATCCTCGCCGCCGGCGGTGAGCGACCGGCGACGGTTCCGTGAGGAAACGGTCATCGACCGGGCTCCGGCCGGGCGGCGGCCAGCTCGAACCAGAGCCGGGCTCCGCCGGTGGGCGCCCGGTCGGCGCCCACCGAGCCACCCATGGCGGTCACCAGCTCCCGCACGATGGCCAGGCCGAGGCCGGATCCGCTCTCCTTCCGCACCGGTCGGCGCCGGGCGACGTAGAGGCGCTCGAACACGTGGGGAAGGTCGTCGGGCCCGATCCCCGGGCCGTCGTCGTCGACCGTGACCCGGACCACACCACCGACCCGCGCCACGCCGACGGCGACCTCCGACGTCGCGAACTTCAGCGCGTTGGCGAGCAGGTTGGCGACCACCTGAGCCAGCCGGTCGCCGTCGGCGTCGACGACGGTGGACGGGCCGGCTCCGTCGGCGCCGTACCGGTCGGCGAGGTCCAGCCGGAGCGCGACCGACGCCTCCACCGCCTCCGGTCCGAAGCCGTCGACGCAGCCGGCGACCACCTCGCCCACGTCGACCGGCCCCGGGTGGAAGGAGAACGTGCGGGCGTCGAGGCGGGCCAGCTCGAGAAGGTCGCGCACCAGGCGGTCGAGCCGCCTCGACTCGGCGAGGATCACCTCGGCGGCCCGGCCCGGCTCGTCCAGGGTGCCGTCGGCGATGGCCTCGGCGTAGCCCTGGATCGACGTGAGCGGCGTCCGCAGGTCGTGCGACACCGAGAGCAGGAACTGCTGCTCGAGGCCGCGCGAGCGCTGGAGGGCGGCGGTCATCTCGTTGATCGAGGCGCTCAGGCCGTCGAGCTCCTCGCCCGCCCCGGACGACTCGGCCAGCCGGACGCCGAGATCGCCGGCCGCGATCCGCCGGCTGGCCTCGTCGGCCCGGGCCAGCGGCCCGGTGAGGGTTCGGGTCAGCCGGTTGGCGACCACGACCGCGGCCACCAGCACGCCCGACGCGGCCAGGACGAACCACGGGATGGCCCCCCCGAGCTGGATCCCGGTGCGATCGGTCAGCACGAGCACCGTCCCCGCCGAGCCGTCGCCGACCAGCGTGGCCGAGAACACGAGGCGGCCGTCGTGGCCCGAGACGGTGGCGCCCCCGGCGAGGGCGCCGGCGTCGAGGTCGGTCGTGGCGATCCCGGGGGGAGGCGTGCCCACCACCGCCCCCTCCCGCGTGAGGGTGAGGACGCTCACGCCTTCGATCCGCAGCGCCCGCCGGAGGGCCGTGAGCACGAGCCGGCGCCCGGGCTCGTCGGCGGCGCGGGTGTTCGCCAGCATGGGGTACGACTCGGCGACCGCGTCGACCTGGCGGCGGAGATCGGCCTCGACGTAGCGCCGGGCGCCGAGCCACGACAGCGCGAGCGTGCCGAGCCCGGCCAGCAGCAGGGCGGCGGCGACGGTTCCCACGATGGCGACGAGCAAGCGGCGGCGCACGGGCAGTCAGTCCAGCCGGTAACCGTGGCCCCAGACCGTGGCCAGGGGCAGGGCCTCGCCGAGCTTGCGGCGAAGCTGGCGGACGTGGACGTCGACCGTCCGCTCGTCGCCGTACCAGTCGGCGCCCCACACCCCGTCGAGCAGCTGGCGGCGGCTGAGCGCCAGGCCCCGGTTGGCCGTGAGGAAGAGCAGGAGGTCGAGCTCCCGGGTGGCGAGCCCGACCGGGGCGCCGTCGACCCGGGCCTCCCGCCGGCCGGGATCGACCTCGAGGGCGCCGAGCACGGTCACGTCGGTCGCCGGGGCCGGCCCGTCGGCCCGTCGCAGGATCGCCCTGACCCGCGCCACCAGCTCCCGGGGCGAGAAGGGCTTCGTGACGTAGTCGTCGGCACCGAGCTCGAAGCCCACCACCCGGTCGATCTCGTCACCCCGGGCCGTCAGGAGCATCACCGGCACGTCGCTCGTGGCCCGCAGCCGGCGGCAGACCTCGAACCCGTCGAGCCCGCCGGGCAGGCCCACGTCGAGGACCACCAGCTTCGGCCGGTGGCGCTCGACGGCCGCCAACCCGGCCTCGCCGTCGGCGGCGAGGTAGGGGCGGTAGCCGGCCTCTCCCAGGTAGAGCCCGACGAGGTCGGCGATGTTCGGGTCGTCCTCGATCACGACGACGGCCGCGGCCTCCCGGCCGGCGGCCTTCGTCGTCTCCGTCTCTCGCGGCACCGGCGCCATCGTCGCGTGCCGACGGCCGACGAGCGGTGAGGGCCGTGTGAGGGTTCGGTGAGCGACCGGCCGGGGATGGCCGCGGCGACGGCCGCCGCCCGTCCGGTCGCGGCGATCGGAGGATGTCGGTGCAGGGCAGGCTGGTCTCGACGTCGGCGGCCGCTCGAAGCCCAGAAGACGGACTCGCAGAGGCGACCAACGACCACTGCCGGCCGACAGAGGCTTCCGTCGGCCTGCATCGTCGGGCATGCACGAGGTCCACATCTTGGATCGGGCCAGGTCTGCGAACCCCGACGCCCTCGGAGGTCGTCGGGCGTGCAGAGGGCGGGTCAGCCCTTGGGGCGGAAGGCCCCGGACAGGACGTCGGCGTCGAAGGCGGGGTCGACAGCCAGGCCGTTGGCCCAGCGGTAGAGGGCGGTCTTGAAGATCGCGGAGAGGGCGGACGTCACCGCCGCGACCACCATGAGCCAGGCCCCGGCCGCGGCCACGCCGACCAGGAGCACGACCGTCGAGCCCGAGCCGAGGGCGGCCATGCCGACCACCAGGCTGGGGAGGCAGGCGACGAAGCCGAGCAGGCCCATCCCGAAGTTGAAGGTGACCTGCTCGCCCCACGTCCGGCGCACCATTGCGGCCGAGCGCTTGAACGCGTCGATCGCCCCGAGGTCCTCGAAGACGATCACGGGCAGGGCGAGGAAGGAGAGCACGCCGAAGGCGACCCGTCCGGCCCAAGAGACGAAGCGGCCCAGCAGCCCGAAGCGCTGCTCGAACTGGTCGAGCACGAGGGAGACGACCGTAGCCATGACGGCCCAGCCGAACAGTCGGCCGGCGCGTGTCCAGGCTCCGGCGACCGCCGACCGGAGATCGGGCTGGCCCCCGGTCATTCGCTCGGCTGCGCCCGAGATCACGGCTGCCTGCCCCACCGCCGATACCCAGGTGGCAGCCACCATGGCGAAGAAGCCCAACAGCCACAAGGCCGGCTTCTGGGTCTCGGCGGCCTCGAGGCCTCCCAACAGGACGATGCCGGGTCCGGCGATCAATCCGAAGGCGAGCAGAGCGGCCAGCCCGGCGACCACGGGGATGACGGCCAGCTCGCGGTCCTTGGCCAGGACCGACCACGAGGCCTTGCCGATGCGCCAGGCGTTGCCGATGCGTTCCACCCCCGGACCATCGGTCCGATCGGGTGGCGGGTGTAGCCCCGGATGCGACCGGCGCCTACAGGCGCAGCGGCTTCGTCGGGGTGAGGAGGAGCATCGGGTCCGACCGCCAGTCGGCGTCGGCCACGTCGACGTAGAGCTCGATCTCGTTGCCGTCCGGGTCGAGGATGTAGAGGCTGTGCGTGACCGTGTGGTCGCTGGCGCCGACGACCCGCTCACCAGCGGCCTGGACCCGCGCCAGCATGGCCCGCAGGTCGTCGTCGGTGTCGCCGACCTTGAGCCCGAAGTGGTAGAGCCCCACCCGCCGGCCCTGCGGGATGGGTGTGGCGTCGGGGCCGACCTGGATCAGGAGCAGCTCGTGGTGGGTGCGGCCGCTCGAGAAGGCCGCCACCGGTGCCGGCGAGTCCTCGGGCGTGATGCGCCGCCAGCCGAGCACGTCGCCGTAGAAGGCGGCCGACCGGGCGACGTCGCGCACGTAGAGCACCAGGTGGCCGAGCTCCTGCACGCCGGCCTGCGCCGGCGCCACCGCGCCCGTCACGCTCGAGTCACCCATCGCACGCTCCCTCCGACTGGTGGGGTCACGGTACCGGCGCCAGGCCCGGGCGGACCCGGCCGCTCACCGACCGCCGGGCGCGGGGCTCCGCTCGGCGCAGGCCGAGCAGACGCCCCGGAAGGTCACCTCGAGCTGGCCCAGGGAGAAGCCGTGCTGCTCGGCGCGGGCCAGGCCCACGCCGTCGAGGCCGCTGGGGTGCACGTCGTAGACCATCCCGCAGGCCTGGCAGACGAGGTGGTGGTGGCCGTCGCCGACGTTCGGGTCGTACTGGCTGGCCGTCCCCCGCACCCGGACCTCGTGCAGCTCGCCCATGGCGACCAGCTCGTTGAGGGTGTTGTAGACGGTGGCCTGCGAGAGCTCGGGCACGATCCGACGGGCGCCCGCCAGCACCTGCTCGGCGGTGAGGTGGACGTGGTCGCCCTCGAGGACGGTGGCCACCGCCCGGCGCTGGGGGGTGAGCCGCCAGTCGCGCCGGCGGAGCCGCTCGAGGAGGGACGTCACCCGTCCACGCTACCTGGAACGGTTCCAGGTCGGCCGGGGTGGTAATGGCGGGGAGGGCAACGCCAGGCGGTCCTCGCGACCGTTCTCTGTCGTCTCGAGCGGAACGATGCCGCTCGAGTCGACGGAGCACGGGACGACGCGCCGGTTGGCGGTCGGGTGGCGAGGATCAGGTCCCGGCCAGGCGGGCCACGACGGGCGCCAGGGCGTCGACGGCGTCGAGGCCGATCCCCACCGCGCTGAGGCCGAACCGCTCCCGCCGGGCGACGAGGTCGTCGACGATCTGGTCGACGGTGCCGCACAGCGTGTGGGGCGAGGCCAGCGCCTGGTCGGCCGTGAGCCCGAACGACGGCGCCAGCGCCTCGGCGAGCCCGGCCCGGTCGTCGGTGACGGCCACGAGGTGGACCCGGGCCTGGAGCTCCAGGTGGCCGAACCGCTCGCCGGCGGCGGCACGGATCCACGCCACCTTCCGGTCGGTGGCGGCGGCCGTGGCGTCGGGCCCGGCCGAGGCGTCGATGACGCCGGCCGCCATCGACGGGTTGAGCCCCACGATGTCGGCCTGGCGGGCGGCCAGCTCGAGGATCCGCCGGCCGCCGCCCCCGACGAGGATCGGCGGGTGCGGGCGCTGCACGGGCGACGGCGTGCCCTGCAGGCCGGTCACCCGGTAGTGGGCCCCCTCGTAGTTGCAGGGCTCGTCGAGGAAGAGCTGCTTCAGCACCTCGATCGCCTCCTCGAGCCGTTCGATGCGCACGCCGGCCGGGTCGAGCGGGATGCCCGCCCGCTCGTAGTCGGCCCGCATCCACCCGGCCCCGACGCCCAGCTCGAAGCGGCCCCCCGACAGGACGTCGAGGGTGGCCGCCTCCTTGGCGAGCACGACCGGGTGGCGGTAGTCGTTGCAGAACACCATGGCCCCGAGGCGCAACGACGTGGTGGCGTCGGCCGCGGCCATCAGCGCGGCGATCGGCGCCAGCTGCTCGTCGAGGTGGTCGGACACCGTGAGCCGGTGGTAGCCGAGGCTCTCCACCTTCCGGGCCAGAGCCCGCCAGGACGCCGCGCTCACCTCCGGCGGCGACGAGCACTGCACACCGAAGCGGAAGGGCTTCGGCTCCGGCATCGGTGAGCCGCTCACCCGGGCCCGACGATCTTGCCGGGGTTGAGGCGGTGGTCGGGATCCACGCCGTCGAAGAGCGCCCGCACCATGGCCACGCCGGCCGGCGAGATGTCGTCGGCCAGCCAGCGGGCATGCTCGACGCCGACGGCGTGGTGGTGCGACAGCGTGGCGCCGTTGTCGACGAACGCCTGCTGGACCGCGGCCTTCACCCGGTCGTACTGGTCGAGGGGCGGTCGACCGGTCGCCGAGGGCCGGAAGGCGAACGTGAAGTAGAGGCAGGCGCCCGAGTGGTACGAGTGCGAGAGGTGGCACATCACGAAGCCCTGCACACCGAGCTCGTCGAAGGCCTCGCCCGCGGCCCGGCGCACCTCGGTGTGCAGCGACTCGAGCCGCGACCACGGGGCCGACGTCTCGGACACGTCGGCGTAGCCGCCCCGGTCGAGGAGGAAGTCCCGGATGTAGGGCGTGTCGAACTTCTTCTGGTCGTAGAGCTGGCCCGGCCCGGTGCCGACGGCTACCCCGCCGTGGGCGGACACGATGCGACCGACCGAGCGGCGCTGCCGGCGCACGTGGTCGGCACCGCCCTCGAAGCCCACGAACGAGAGGCAGGTGCGGTCGAGGTCGAAGCCCTTGACCCGCTTGAGGAACTGCTTCACCCCGGCCGACTTGAGCGCCGACACCACCGAGCCGGCCCTGGTCGTCGACAGCGAGAACTGGGTCTCGTCGGCGTCGGACACGCGGGTCACGGAGGGCGCGACGTCGCCGGCGGCGATGGCCCGCATGGCGGCCAGACCGGACGACCAGTCGGGGAAGAAGTAGCCGATGATCGTGCGGACCTCCGGGAGGCGGTGCACCTGCACGGTGGCGGCGGTGATCACGCCGAGTCGCCCCTCGCTGCCGAGCACCATCTCCCGCACGCTCGGGCCGGTCGACGTCGAGGGAACCGCCGTCGTCGCCAACACCCCGGCCGGCGTCACCACCCGCACCGCCCGGGTGATGTCGGCGATGTCGCCGTACTTGTCGGACTGCATCCCCGACGAACGGGTGGCGATCCAGCCGCCGAGGGTCGAGTGGTTGAACGAGTCCGGGAAGTGGCCGAGCGTCCATCCCCGGGCGTTGAGCTGGTCCTCGAGGCCGGGGCCGAGCGCGCCGGCCTCCACCACCGCCAGGCCGGCATCGACGTCCACCTCGACGACCCGGTCGAGGCGGGCCAGGTCGAGCGAGACGACGGCCCGGGACTCGTCCCGGGGCGCCTCGAGGCTGCCCGCGATGTTCGTGCCGCCGCCGAAGGGGACGAGCACGGCGTCGGCCGCCACCACCGCGGCCATCACGGCCTCCACCTCGGACTCGGCGCCGGGGTAGACGACGAGGTCGGGCAGGCGGCCGAAGTCGCCCGAACGGACCCGGACCAGGTCACGCAGGCTCT